>DITF01000082.1 GCA_002422125.1 bacterium UBP17_UBA6191 | reverse complement strand
CGTGATTGATCTACTTAAACAGCATCCTGTCCCGATTGTATATGCATTCTGGCTCAGATTTTTTTCGGCCTATGGTCAAACCTATTTTGTAGCCCTCTTTAGCTTGTGGGTCGAGGTTCAGTTTGAATTGAATGCCTTCTATTTTGGCGGGCTTTATTCTCTGGCCACTTTATTGTCAGCCTTTGTTCTGATGGCCTTTGGGCCCTTAAGTGATAAACTGTCCATACATAAGCTGGGGTGGATTGGAATTTTGGGTATCAGTGGCTCCTGCCTGCTGATGGGATTAAGCCCAAACTGGATTGTTTTGGGACTCGGGCTGTTAGGGCTTAGATTTTTCAGCATTGGACTTTTAGTACATACCTCCGTTCTTTATTTAAGCTCCTGTTTTTTAAAGTCCCGGGGTAAGGCTCTGGCCTTAAGTGGCTTGGGGCATACTATGGGAGAGGCCTTTTTTCCCTGGGTCATTATCATTTTGATGGAACAATTCAGTCCCCAGACCACTTGGATTACCTTGGCTGTGATTGTATTGCTAGTATTGGGTGGTACACATTTAAGCCTCAGATACATCCAAACTAAATCCCTACTACCCAATGAAGAAATATTAGAAGAGTTCAATTTGAGGCTGGGTCCTGACTGGACTAGAGAACAAGTCATTAAAGATATTAATTTCTGGCTTTTACTTCCAGGAACTCTGGCCCCTGCCTTAGTGTTAACCGGTATGTTTTTTCATCTCAAGGCATTTTTTCTTCAGGCCAATTGGGCTCTTACCGAACTGGCTTGGTGTATGACGCTTTTTGCTATCGCACGATTGCTTTTTTCCCTTTTGATGGGTCCATTGATTGATCGCTTTACTGCTCTTAAGCTATTGCCTTATTACCTCTCACCTCTGCTTTTAGGCTTTTTAGCTCTGGTTTTAATTCCTGAAATTTTAGGCATGCAATTATTTATGTTCTTCTGTGGGGCCTGCATTGGTCTTAGTACCTCCATGGTCCCGGCATTCTTAGCCGAGTGTTATGGTTTACAACATTTGGGGGCCATTCGCTCCCTTTCCAGTGCTATGGCCGTCATTGCCACCTCTATTACACCTGTTTTAATGGGCTGGTTCATTTCCAATAACTACGGATTACAGTTTTTATCTATCTGTTGTCTTAGCTATACCCTACTGGCCATGCTTCTGAATCTTAGATCCTATTTTGGATATCGAAAAAGGCTACTTTAAAAGAATACCTTTAACTGATAGAGCTGTTTTGTTGAAATGAAGCTGAAACAGTTTGTCTTCTGCAACCAAAACAAATCGAAATACAAGTTCAAAGCTATCGGCTGGGGTTACCTCAACTCGAGCTTCTTTTAATAACTGGCCCAATGGATTTACTTTTAAAACAAAGTGTTTGCCATGTCCATGCTTTTTACCGCTGATTCTTTCCAGATAAACATTTCCCGACACATCAAGCCCAATCAGCTTAAGTGAAACAAATTCATCTCCATCATGAGCTTTGGGCCGATAAAAAATCCTCTTGTCCGTGGACATGGAAACAAGTTCCAACTGAGCTCTATTATTGGATTCCGTAAGGCATAACACTTCATTTGGAGAAAAGGCCTCGATCTGAAGAGACTCAGGATATTTGATCCGACCCAAAAGATTACCTAGTCGTGAGTAAATTAAGGCCTTTTGGGCCAAAAGATCGGATACAAAATAAAATCCCTGATACCGCTTTAAATCACTAGGATACAAAATTTCCTGATTCACCAGATTCTCCGAATGAAAAATCTTAATATGGTCATTGGCCGGATCCATTAGAATCATTCCCTGATTTTTACGACTTAATAAAAAATAACGGGAGCCCAAGCTGAGCTGTATGGCCTGAATGGGGTGATATGGCTTAAGTTCTTCAAGATCCAAAGAAACTTCATGCAAAAGTACACCTTGGGCATCAAATACCATGATCTTTTTCTGAATCGGATCAAGAACATGTAAAAGCCCTGCCTCCGCCAGAATGGAATAAGGCAAGCCTATGTCAAACGACTCCTGATTATCGTCGCTGCTGGACAACTTGCCAATTCCCTCACCAAAGGGAATCTCCCAGGAAAAGCTGGTCCCAATAAAACCAAGCACTAAAAATAGTGCCCTCAGGAAAACCGACCTCAAAATCAAATTGTTTCCCCTCGGCGATTTTGTTTGCCCAGAACTTCAGCCGGACTAATTCTGTTTCCGTTGCGCCTAAGTTCAAGGTGCAGGTGATCTCCAGTGGAACCACCAGTGGAATTAACTTGCCCCACAGATTCTCCAACTCGTACCCTTTGATTCACTCGGGACTCGCCACTTTGACCAGTGTAATTGTGCATGTGAGCAAACAGGGATTCATACCCATTATCATAACGAACTTTCACAGTTTTTCCATAACCTGAAATCCAGCCCACATGGATAATTTTTCCATTGGCCATAGCCTTGATGGGAGTTCCCCGTCTGGCTCCAATATCCAAGCCTCCGTGCATCCTCTGAGTTCTGTGAATGGGATGGGTTCTCATTCCATAAGCAGAGGTTACGGAACCGCTTAAAGGTTTTACAAGCGTCTGAGTTGAGCCATCGGCCACAACCTGAGGAGCTGGATCGGGAGTGGGGGTCACTTCTGGATCAGGCCTTGGAGTTGGCGTGGGAACCGGAGCAGTCTCAGCCGTGGCTGTCATCTGATCCAACAAATTAGCGGCATGAGTGCCCCACACTTCATTTTGGGTATAAACATTTAAATGTTGAGTTCGCAAGGCCTTACTGGCCAAAAGCTCGGTTCTAGCCTGAGACGGATTATTCAGAAGAATATGCTGCTTGCCTAAAAAATATAATGATTTGGCACATTTTCTTTCCGAGAGAGTAACTGCTCGGTTCAATTCCGCTAAAGCTTCTTGGCGTTGGCTAAAGCCATTTAACTCTAATGCCTTGCCGATCAAATTATCTACAGCTTTTTCCTGATCATTGGCTAGGTTGATTCTGTCAATTTCACGATACAATTTTTCCGATTCCTCTGCGAACCGGGCATTGTCTGGAAACTGCTCCAAATGTCGGCTACGCAGATTTCTAGCCTCGGTCAAATGCTGATTTCCCTGAGCTAAAAACTCATCCTGCTGGGAACGAAACTCAGGCAGTCTGGCCATACGGATTAATTGCCGACCAAGATAATAACGAGCCTTGGCCGAACGATACCCAGTATTTCTGTTTAATTCCTTTAATAGGGTTAAAGCTTCCCCTGGTTTGTTGGTTTTATCCAGTTGATACGCCTGATCAATAGCCGTATCCACCGCCCTTTGATCGGTGGTTACGGTAGCGGGGCTCTGGGATTGACCGGTAGGCGAATCTTCAATCTGAGCCATAATGGCCTCTTCTTCGGCCCCGGTTTCTGCAAGGCTTCTGGCAATAAAATTGGCCTCTGCCGTAAAATTGGCCGCCTTCTCAGGATCAGATTCTGAAGTCGCTTTGGAGCGAAGAATGCCTTCCATCAGACGCAAAACCCGTCGATCGCGAAAACTGGTCTGATGAGCTAAACGGCGCACAACACCCTCTGCCTCAGTGAGATTCCCAGAAGCCGCCGCAGACTCTGCCTGTTCCAACTCCAAAATCAGCTCCGGGGAAAGATTGGAGCCAAATTGCCTTTGATAAAAATATCTGGCCTTAAGAGCAAAAGCCGATTGATCGCCTGTGAGCACCATAGCCTTTTGTAAATATATTCCTGCCATTCGATTCATAGAGGACATTTGAGACCGAAACGCTGGTTCTCGGGACCAATACATTAATGCACGACTAAATTCGTAAAGTGCTTCAGCATCGTTACCCTCAGTTGTACGAACCTTATCTTGCAAATCTCTTAACATTCTGTCAGGAGTCGGCCTTTGTCCGCTTTGATTACTAATACGGGACCAATAACTTCTAATTTCAGTTTCTGCTTCGCTTTCTGGACGAACAGTGCTTGATTGCGCAACTGCCACGCCTGAAAAAAAGTTTTCATCGGTACTCTGTGATCCTAATTCCAGTCCCTGAAAAAAGTTTTCTTCGGGGAATAGATCGTCTGCACCAGACATCACAGTCAACGAGAATAACAGCGTAAGGCGAAGCATAAATCCTGACATAATCTTCTCCACAATAATTCGGGCTTTTTTCTACTACGCTACAATTTTATATATGTTTCTCAAAAAAAGCCCAAAAGCCGATCTAATTCACATTAGGGCGAATTGTTCGTGGGCCCCAATTGGGTAAAATTGGCAGTTCAATTTTTGGTTTTTCACCTTCAAGGCTACCCATAAAAGCCACAATATCAGCTACTTCCTCGCTGCTAAGTTTTATTCCAAGCTGATTTTCAGCCATAATTTCCACAGCTTCTTCCAATGTCCACACAGCTCCATTGTGCATATAAGGGGCTGTCTGGGTAATATTTCTTAAGATGGGGACTTTGGTAAGCCCGTTTTCATTACCCTTAAAATCGCCAACAGTGTCATACTTGTATTTACCCATCAATGGAAACTTCTGAAACATGGTTCCCCCCACTCCCACACCGGAATGGCAGGTGATACAGCCCTTATCCATAAACAGCTTTAGCCCTCGGGTCTGTTGTTCATTCAAAGCTGACTGCTTGCCTTCAAGATACTCATCAAACGGGGCCCTAGTCACCAGAGTCCGTTCAAAAGCCCCAATGGCTTTACCAATGGTTGTCAGATTGATTTCCTCTTCTCCAAAAACCTTGGCAAACTCTGCCACATATTCAGGACTAGCCTTGATTCTATGTGCCACCATCATTTCTGTAGCCGCCATTTCTGGTTCTGCCACAATTGGACCCATGGCCTGCTCTTCAAGATCAGCAGCCCTTCCATCCCAGAACTGCTTAAAGTTAAAGACTGAATTATAGACTGTGGGCGAATTTAAATGATGTGGATTTGCCATCCATTTATGGCCAATAGCGGCCCCCACTCCATCTACCCCGCCCAATGACAAATTATGACAGGTATTGCAGCTAATCAGGTTACTCTTGGATAAACGAGTATCAAAATATAGTTTTTTGCCCAGCTCAACCTTTTCGGGTGTAATCGGATTTTTGGGGTTATCAATCAATTTCATAAGCTCTGTCTGATCCAAAGGAATTGGCTTAAAAATCCCTCTGGCCTGAGTCAGAAGATCCGCCTCAGATGCCATAGAGCTGGCGATAAATGTCAATGATAAAACTAAATTGTGTACTCGCATTTTTGTACTCCTGCCAGTAGTTTAATACTAGATGTCCTGTTGCGTTTATCATATCCTTCTAAATTACTGGTATGCAAGTAAGGATTAGAACTGTTCCAGACAATTACCTATGTATTTCAACTCTCACACACATTTTTCCCAATCTTCAGATGCCTTAGAGGTTCTATGCTTGGATGCTGGCCGCCCTTTACCTGCACACGGCTCATTCACTCTTGGACTGCACCCCTGGCACCTTTTACCCCAATTTGATCTCAGGCTACAAGACCTCAGGCAAAATCTGTCCCATCCACATTTGGTAGGACTTGGTGAAGCTGGACTGGATAAATCCTGCCTCACCAACTGGGATTTACAGATTAGGGCCTACAAAAGCTTTTTAGAACTTGTTGCAGAAACCTCATTTCCCCTGATTTTGCATAGTGTCCGTTCTCATACATTATGTATTCAAATGGCTAGAAAGCTTGGTGTGCTGCAACCCATTATGATTCACGGATTTTTTGGTAGCCCCGAGGAAGCTTTATCTTTAACCGCTCAGGGAATCTACCTGGGTTTTGGTCCCTCACTTTTTGGTAACTCCAAAAAAACAATATCGGCCTTTAAGAAAGTTCCCAAACAATACATTCTTTTGGAAACAGACGATCAGATCACAGTAACCATTAAGGATGTCTACCAGCAGGCTGCTACACTGCTTGAGATTAACATGGAGGAGCTGATTGATCAGATTCATGGCAATTTTTTCAATTTTTATGGCAAACTGGACCCATGCAAGAAGATTGGTTAATTCGCGAAAGAATGTTAATTGGGGATGAGGCCGTAAACACCTTAAAAAACAGCCATGTCCTGGTGGTTGGACTGGGAGGAGTTGGTGGTTTTGCCACTGAGTGTCTCTGTCGCTCAGGAGTTGGACAACTCACAATTGTAGATGGGGATGAAATTGAGGCCTCGAATAAAAACCGTCAGCTTGTGGCCCTTGATTCCACAAAGGGAAAAAATAAGGCCATGGCTCTACGGGAGAGGCTTTTGGATATCAACCCAGATTTAATCGTTCATTGTATTGATAAATACCTGGATGAAAATGCCATGTCGGAATTATTTTCTGAAAATCGCTATGATTATGTTTTAGATTGTATTGATACCCTTTCCCCCAAGGTAAGCCTGATTATTGGCTGCCTCAAGGCTGGTCTGCCCCTTATATCCGCTATGGGGGCCGGAGGCAAATTTGATCCAGAAAAAATTTGCATCTCAGACATAAGTAAGTCCTATCAGTGTACCTTGGCCAAAACCCTAAGAAAACGCCTGCATCAAGCGAACATCCGCTCAGGATTTTGGGTTGTCTTTTCTCCAGAGGAAATTGATAAATCAAGACTTTTGGAAACAGACGGCAGCCGTAATAAAAAGTCCGTAATCGGGACCATTTCCTGGATGCCCCCACTTTTTGGGGCCTTCTGTGCCTCAAAAGCAGTTCGAGACTTAATGCAAAATGTAAAAAAGTAGGCAAATTGTACTAGATGCTCATCGGAATCCTTGACTGTCTGTTTCTGTACCATTAAGCTCATTAAGTAATGAATGGGACACAAAAACTGAAAAATTTTTCCCGGCTCGTGGGACTGGCCGGACTATTGATATCCCGACAAACAGAGGCACAGACTCCCCCTCCTGACAGGGTACACAACCTACTTCTGGACATTTCCAATTCCATGAACAAGGATGCCACCACTGGAGCTACCAAAAAACTGGACTCATCTCTTTCCACTCCCTCTATAGTCAAAGTGTACACCCAACGAGATATCCAAAAATTTGATTCAGTTTACGATCTTCTAAAGACTGCGCCTGGGGTTCATATTGAAGAAGGTCATCTGGGTCGGCAATACATCAATATCAGGATGATTCAGAACCAGATTTATAACAATAAGGTTTTGCTTGTGATCAATGGGATTAAGCTAAATGATCCAACTGGACCCAACTTTAATCTGGATTCCATTCCCAAAGAAAGTATCAAACGGCTGGAGCTGGTTCGTGGCCCGGGATCGGTTTTATATGGATCCAATGCCTATTCCGGGGTAATTAACATTGAAACCTTTGATGGAAAAGGTTATGAAAATAATTTTGCCCAGTTTGTTCTTGGCGGTGCCGGAGTTTTTGGGACAAGCTTGGGTTATTTTGAAAGAAACCACAATCATCAGCATTTTTTCTCGCTGAGAATATCTGGTGAAGACGGAACCGATCGGGCCAAAGCCGGGGACTACCAGTATCACGCCAATCAAATCAATGGATTTGATAATTTACTGAGTGGCAGAGGAGTAGTCCGCTCTTATCCTGGTCAAGCCTCAGATTTTCGTCTGGATTATGACAACCGATCCTTTTTGGGTGTCTCCCAGTTTCAAGATCTAAAACTAAGTTATGGCTCCTATCTGTCTAAGCGGAATTCCTCATATCAGGAAGATGCCAGAATCCCATTCTGGGGCGGAATTTTTGAAAGGGCAACTCTAGGCAGTCCCTTTTACAGAGACCCGGCACTATTTCATATTCCTACATCCTTTCATGAGCCGGGAAGGGTGCGTTCCGAGAATGAAATTCAACAAAATTGGTTAGGGTTAGAATATAGCCGCAATCTTTCCCCCAGTACAAAAATAAAAACTACATTCAAAACCTCTGATTCCTCGGAAAAGGTACGAGAATACGATTTGTACTTATTTAGTCTGGATTCAGATTCCAAAGCACATGAATTTGAAATTCAAGCCGAAAGGCAAATCGGAAATAGGTTAAACCTGATATTGGGTTTTAACCATGAAAGAGTTTCTTTTGGGCAAAGAACTTTTGGCGCAAATGTTAATTGGGCCTCCAGAGTCTTTACTCAAACTCCCCTGCCTGCCAATGAGTTCTATAGTCTAATACCTGGATCCATACAGATAGAAGGTCTTTATATTCAGGGAATCTATAAAGCCTCGGACAAAGTTACCCTGTTAGCAGCCAATCGTCGCAATTCACATCAAATTGTCGGGGCTGGATACACACCTAAATATGCTGTCACTTTTGAGTTAAAAAAGGACGAATTTCTCAAAGTCATCTGGGGTAAAGGCTTTCGATATCCCAGCCCATTTGAACTTTTCAGTAATATTCCCACGGTGGCCTTTCGTGGCTCGGTAAATCTGAGAGAGGAAACCGTGGAATCCTGGGAGTACAACTGGTCCAAATCCATGAAACGGGGTGATCGACAAATCTCCGTAACCCATTATAGTATGCGACTGACGAATCTTTTGCGAGCCTCTGCAAATACCTATACCAATCGCAACGGAATTATTCATTCCAAAGGCTGGGAAGTTGAGTTAAGCGAGAGGTTAAACTCTAAAACAAGATGGTATACCAATCTTAATTTTATGGACTACACAGACATTACCACCGTTACCAATCCCATGCCAGGTAGCATGAAAATGAACGGAGCTGTGGGAATAGACCATAAAATCTGTAAAAATTTCAGCCTATATACCACTAGCCGCTACTTGGGAAAAAGGCAGGACGGTTCCGGTATCAATCCTTCTGAACAACCCTCAGCCCTAATTCACGATTTAGGCCTAACCTACCAACACAATAAATCACATCAACTCGGAATAGATCTTTTAAATGTATTAGATGAAGACTACCGCAGCTTAAACTATACTGTAAGCAGTCATAAGATGCTAACTCCTCCTAGAGGCAGAAGAATCCAACTCAGCTACAAAATAGATTTTTAGTCTCGTAACTCACTTATAAACCACTCTCTCAACCTCAAGCCTTGGTATGTCTTTTCTGACGGCCTTAACCTCCCAGAAAAATTCTTGATCCTCACGACCATGAACCGTTGTCATGACCTCAAATTTTGAGTCTTCGACCTCTCCATGCAAAAACAAAGGTGAAAATCCATTGATGGGGGTAAGCTGTACGGTTCGTTCTTCTTTGGCCGTCAGAGCCTCAAAATAATCGGGCAATTGAATGGTTACGCGACCCCTTTGCAGTTTGGCCCGACCTCGGTAATACACCGCAGCTTCTGAGCCCTCTAAGGCCGAATGCACCAGTCTTCTGGATACATCATTTTTATATCTTGGATCCTGGATATTAAAGTTTTTAGTCCCGCTGACATTTAAGTCTCCGGTAATAAAAGTGTTTCCTTTAACCTCAAGGGTCACACTCGGAACCTCAACCCCCACACCTAACCGACCCACGGCCAGAGAAGACAGGTATTTGGAATTCAACTCACCACGAAAAATGACATACTCCGGGGCAACAACCTCTGGTGCTACCGCAAGTGATGTGAATCTTGGCTGAACAATATAAGTATACTCATCAACTTCTAGGATGGCGTTGCCACGGGCTCCAATATTTTGAGCCACTGTCCCCCCCACAATAAATGCTGGCTGATTTTGAATTGGTTTTCCGAGGGCTCATACCGCAGTAGATGATGACTGGCATCCCTTGATGCGACCCACTCCGAGGCCAGCACAAGATATGTGGCATCCCCTCTTTGCATGTGGGTTACATCATAAATGACCCCAAAAGGATTGGCTAAAGGATACAGGTCTTTTTTGCGGATTCTTTGAAAAAAGGCAAAATCAACCCCATCCCATTTAAAAATCAAAAGATCGCCAGTGGCAATTTGTGTACCCACTGCCAAATAGGAGTCTGAGCCAATCGAAAACATTTCCGCACTCAGCCCATTATCACCAATTAATGTCCCATTCAAAATGCCTCTGGATATAAATGAACCTCCAGCCGCAGGGTTGTATTCAAAAAGCACCGCTCCAAACTGGGTGCTAGCAAAAATCATATAGTACTTACTACCCACCTGCAGAATTTTGGACGCAAATCTTAAGATCTGATTGATGATTCCCGCCGCCAGATCCTGATGTACAACAAAAGACGCTCCGTCCCATTTGTAAACTCGTAATCGTTGATTCAAGGTTGTTGGTGCCGCTGCGACCCCCGTAAAGGGAAATAAAATAAAGTGGTCCGTACCAATTGTAACTGGGCGAAACTCCCAAGAATATGAGTTACCTAAGGTAAGACTTTGAAAAATTGCCGGCCCAAAACGATTATTGACTGCATCCCATTTAAAAATATGGCCGGTGGCAGCAGCTCCATTTTGACCGGTTAAGGCAAAACAATAATGCTCTCCGTTAATTACTTCTAAATAAACTCTTTGATAAGCCACATTACTTATCTGAAACTGAGTTGTTAAATTTCCTGTGGACTCGTTAAAGGTATATTGTTTCAAACCACTGTTTGGTATTCCAATTCCGTTACTAGCAAACACTACATACCAAGTTGATCCAATTTTGACCGAAGCGGAATGCTGAACAAGATTGGCCAGTGCCAGATGGTTGGTTTTGGAGAAGGGCTCCAAATCATTTAGGATTTCATTTTTAAATGCCCCTGCCAGCGGAACCCACTTACCATCTTTGCGGCCCTCAAAACCTGAGCTCGTGGTAAATTTCATGGTTCCATCAGAGACACTGGGAGAGTCCTGCAAGACAATTCCATCCTGAAAGGTTTTTACGCCGGAAATATTTTCAGCACCACTACTTTTTACCACCCCAGTGAGTGATGAACCACTGCCAGAAAATCCCGTGGCATTAACTGTGCCTGTGACCTCAAGACCAGCGGCAAAAGTGGTGGCCCCACTGACATTTAGGCTCTCTAAAGTACCAACTCTGGTGATATCAAGTTGGTGAGCCGTTTTAATGGTTCCATAAAATCCATCGACTGCCGTGACTGTAGTAAACCGCCCCGCAGAGGCTGTGCTAGCACCAATTGCAATATTGT
The DNA here is from genome assembly GCA_002422125.1 of bacterium UBP17_UBA6191. Taxonomy (GTDB): domain Bacteria; phylum Muiribacteriota; class UBA6191; order UBA6191; family UBA6191; genus UBA6191. Next base: position 37,315 of record DITF01000082.1, on the reverse strand, counting down.
TAATCGTGCCACCAGTTAGGGAAATGTTATCCGAATTCTGAGCCGCGATGCTTCCACTGTTTGGGAGACCTGTCAGATTGGAGCCATCACCATAAAAAAAGGCCGCCGTTACATTGCCGGTAACTGTCAGACTCTGGGTGATGGTAACAGAGCCCGTCACTCTCATACTTTGGGCCGTAAGCACCGTAAAACTGGCCTGAGATGCGTTAGAGATCCCTATGGTTGTGGCATTAATGCTACCACCCGTGATGGCAACGGCAGAGGCATTCTGCTCAGCCATAGTTCCAAGTCCAAGGTTTGTTCTGGCTGCATTAACATCCTGTAAATCCAATAAATTAGAAGCCCGTTTTAGCTGCAAGTCATTGGTAACATTTGCCAGCCCCACGGCTGTGGCATTTAAGGTCTGCCAGGTTTTATCGCCGCGGAAATACTGAAGTGAGGTTCCTGCTGTTATGGCATTTTCCTTGGCCGTCCAGGGAGTGGAACCGTCAGCCAACTGCGAGGCACGAAGATTGGTGACCTCACCAGCTAAAAACTGATCGGCGGCAATAGCTGAAGAATACTGAATATGGGTATTGGGAACATTATTCAAACCGACTGCCGTTTTATCCAAGGTCTGCCAGGTTTTATCACCACGAAAATACTGGGCTGTAGTGCCTGCGGTAATGGCATTTTCTTTACCTGTCCAGGGAGTAGAGCCATTGGCTAATTGTGAGGCACGAAGATTGGTGACCTCACCTGATAAAAACTGATCAGCGGCAATAGCGGTGGAGTACTGAATATGGGTATTGGGAACATTGGAAAGACCAATTGCTGCCTTATCCAAGGTCTGCCAAGTTTTATCGCCGCGAAAATACTGGGCCGTGGTGCCTGCGGTAATCGCATTCTCCTTAAGAGTCCAAGGAGTAGAACCATTGGCTAGTTGGGAAGCACGAAGATTGGTGACCTCACCTGATAAAAACTGATCGGCTGGTATGGCCGAAGAATATTGAATATTTGTATTAGGGACATTGCTTAGACCCACTGCCGTTTTATCCAGAGTTTGCCAAGACTTATCACCGCGAAAATACTGGGCTGTAGTACCCGCGGTAATGGAGTTTTCTTTGTTAGTCCAAGGGGTTGAGCCATCGGCTAAAAAGTTGGCTCTCAAATTGCCCACTTCAGTTGCGCTGAATTGACTAGCCGATAAGGTCTGCCAGGTTTTATCACCACGAAAAAACTGATTGGTTGTTCCGCTTGAGATTAGGGGCTCTCGATTGGCCCAGGGTTCAGTACCATCAGCTAAACGATTGGCCCGTAAATTCCCGACCTCGGTACCATTAAACTGATCGGCTGCAATAGCGGATGAGTACTGAATATTGGTATTAGGTACATTGCCAAGTCCAATGGATGCCTTGGTGATACCAGTGAGTTGTGAACCGTCCCCAATAAATGAATTGGCCGTAACCGTGGTAAATCTACCTGTAGATGGGGTAGCTGTGCCAATCGGAATATTGTTAATACTACCACCTGTAAGAGAGACAGCATTAAAATTCTGGGATGCAATAGTGCCCGCTGAAGGAATATTTAAGCCCGTAAGCTGTGAACCGTCTCCAATAAAAGTGGTGGCATTTACGGTGGTAAAGGTTGCTGCCGCCGGTGTGGCTCCCCCAATGACTGTACCATTAACGGTTCCTCCCGTAATTGCTACCGTATTGGAGTTCTGGGTAGCGATTGTACCCAAACCAAGATTGGTCCGGGACTGGGGTTTATCTGGGAGATCACTTAAATTTTGAGCCTTGGCTAACTGCTCATTGTTTGTGACATTGCTTAAACCAACCGCCCCTTTATTTAAAAGCTGCCAGGTTCGATCCCCTCTAAGATAATCATTCACAGTCCCAGGAGCCAGAGTGGCCTCATTATTGTTCCAGGGCTGGGTACCATCGGATAATCTACCAGCCCTCAAATGTCCGACTTCGGTGGCATTAAAGGCATCGGCTGCGATGGGGTTTGCATAGGCAATATTGGTATTTGGTACATTGGTTAAACCGATTTGCGCCTTGGTGATCCCAGTAATATTGGAGCCATCTCCTCTTAAGGTCTGGGCTCGAATTGTCCCAGCCACATCCAGTTCATGCACCGGGTTTTGCATGCGAACTCCAACAAAACCAGCCGTGGTTACAAACATAGCCGGAGTAGAATCTCCTGCCGCATAGGCCCCAAAAACATGAAAACTGCCTGTGGCTTTCACTTCTAAAGCCGCCGCAGGAGAAGAGGAATTAATGCCCACCCGTCCTGAAGGTCTAACCTGAATACCCGTACCATCTGCGGCCTGAAGTTTTAGACCATCGGAATCAATAGCCTTAAACAGATCGGATGCAATCGAAACACCTTTGTTTTGTTGCCAAGCAGTCTGCACATTTAGGTTGGCAACATTTCCCAGACCAACATCATTTTTAGTCAATGTAACTGGTGCTCCATTAGCTGCCGCAACAGCATTCAAATCCGTTCTTAAGGTTTGCAGCTCCTGAGCAATAAACACGCCCCGTGAGGCTGACAAAACCTTATCTGTGGCACTAGTAATCAAGTTATCTACAATGTCTGTCTTAACCAAAACATTGGTGGGAATCGTACTGCCCCCAGAACCACCAGTGTTATTGTTAAAGCGAATCCAATCATCCCCAGTTAATAGTCCCGTTACCCCAGGGCCGGCATTGGGAATGGTTCCAGGACCTGCTCCATCCCCTGAATTTGTACCCATTAACACAGACCCACCAACTAAGGTAATGTCTCCGGTACCAACAATTGTTACCTGCCTTAGTTTATCTGCCTCAACATTGGTAAGACCGGAACCATTTCCCGTAAACTTACTGGCAATGACCTCTCCATCAGATTTGACTGTGAAAGCTGATTGCCCCAAAGAGTTGTATACCAAAATTCTGGTACTGGGGGTTGATCCTGGAATGGAACCTTGAAACTGCAATCTACCGGTGACGCTATCCATGACAATCGATGCCGTTACTGTGGCTGTTTCATTGGTGAACAGTGCCCGAGCCCTGACATCACTCATCTGAGATTCTAAAACCTCTACCCTCGTCAGAGCTACGGTTGGGCCAACCCCACCCGTGGATGACAAGGCCAGAAACTCCTGTGTGGTCATTCCCCCAAATCGTACGCTATTTTCTGATATATTGGCCCGATTAGCCCCAATCGCCAAAGGGTTTGGCAATAAACTGATTCGTGAGTCCAAAGGAACCCCATCAACAACTAACTCCATAAAATTAAAGCGGTTTAGATCGGGGAGCCCTGGACCAATCCTAAGTTTGAACAAGCCGTTTTTCACGGGCACTGAATCAAACTGTTGTTTGTAAGCTGAATTGGCACCTGAGGCCGAATCATATAAAGAAATCTCAAAGTTAATTGTCGAGTTGACCACAATGGCAAAACCATTTCTATCAAGCAGGGCTCCCGAATACACAAAATAATCAAATGCCCAAACCTCTGGCAGAAGAGCAAAAACCAAGGTTAAGATTCTAAAGATTATTTTCATCATTTACCAGCCAGTCGCTGAACCAGAGCATCAGACACTGATAACGAATCCACAGCCACACTGCTTCCAAACCACATTCCCAATTTCGTTGAAAACAGTTCCGGTTGGCCAATGGGAGAAGAGACACCTGCGAGGCCACGAGAAACTTCAGAATAATGCAGTACTGCAATTTTGCTGGCAGTCGCAGTATTTGTCTCATTTCTGGAATCCACCTGAACCACAACTCGCGGATTTTGTGGATTAAAATAAGTCGCCAAGGAATGACAGTAGGTGTAAGGCAATTTTAACCTTTGATTGCTTGCATGCAAAAAGTACTGATCCACTATCACCTGATTGTTAATGGTTAACTTAAAATAGCCTGCCGACTCAAGCTCCACACACACAGACTCCCGTTTATCGATTCGGGCATCATCGGATGGGGTTACTGACACAGATTGAAAGGGAATGACAGGATTTTGGGCCGGCGACCCAGGGCTAGGCGCATTAGGAAGCTCGGAAATTCCATCGCCTCCGCCTCCCCCACCACCGCAGCCTGCAAGTAAAAAGAGGGTACAAACAAGAACCATCCAGAAGACATTCCTCATTTTATCCCTTCAATTCACATACCAGTGTGGAGAAACCTAATGCCACACGATCTCATTAGACATCAGAATCAATAGAAACATCAAGCGATCATGCAGTAGTATTTTACTAACTCGACACTTTAGTAATTTTACTTAGGAATTTGTTTTAAAAAAGAACCCCCGCCGAGGCGGGGGTCAAAACAGGAGATGGAATCCACAATCACAAAGGGACTGTTTCATCATCAGGACAGGTTGAATATACTCCTATTGAAATTGATTTTCAATTTCTTTTTTAATCGGTCTGGATTTTTTTTCTCATCAACCTTAAAATGGGTGTTATGCGTGGAGCTGGTGGTACATCTGGAGGAATCGGAGAATTTTTTCTAGGTCTTTTTATGACCGCCGCCGGGGGCTACCTGCTTACAACCAATATCAAAGTCAGCTCTGGCTTTTGGGGCATGCGATATAGCCTCTATGGAGACACCAGTATCACAGCCTTTGGGATAAGCCTGATTCCTCTCATCATTGGCTTCTTTTTTCTTTTCTACGATGCTGGTTCCAAAATTGGCTGGATATTAAGCCTGCTATCCTTGGCATTTATCCTGTTTGGAGTGCTATCCACCCTGCAAATCTGGTTTCAGACCACCAGTCTGTTTGTTTTGGTGCTTATGCTGGTTTTGTTATTTGGTGGCCTAGGACTTGTCGCTAGAGCCATTAAACCACATTGAGCCTCAGTTTCATCTAGGAACTCACCGATAACTATTGATAAGACAAATTTTGTTGATTTTTTGTATTATTTGTATTTGATGAGCTCTGGAGTATTTCCATGCTGGAATATCATGATCCGCACAGCGCCAAACCTGTGAATGTTTCTCAAGTCCATAATCAGGGAATCGAAGCCAATGCCGCCCTTGTACGATATTTGCGCAGGGCCCCAAGGCAAATGCTTAGAGACTATCTGAAATTATGCACAGAGGAATACAGTGAGGCTGGTTTAAAAAACCTGCACACACTACTAGCCAGCAATAACTTTCCCTGGTTTGAAGATGTCCTGGACTGCCTCACCCAGATAAGTTCACCCATGACTCTGGAACATCTGTTTCGCCTTCTGCCCAAAACCTCGCTCATGAGAAAAAAGAAGATTTTGGCAGCCTTAAAGCAGTTTCCGCTAAGCAAACCAAGGGCCGAAATTCTTGAACTACTGTATACAGGCGATGCCGAGATTGTATCCACAGTGCTTGAGCTTCTAGACACCCATGAAGAGCTTCCCGAAAAAACCCATTTGGAAAAACTTCTGGTGGCCCCACTAATACAGCACAGAATTCTAGCCTTAAAACTTTTAATCAAAAAAGAAGGAGCCGTCTGGCTTCAAAAACTGACTCGTTCCGTGACCCATCTTGATGAAAAAGTCCTAGAAGCCATTTCCTTAAGTATCTGTGATCTACCGGCTGAATTGAAGAACTGTGTCCTTCCAAAGCTTATGGAGTTTCCACAGTCCCTAAGGATCAATATCTTGGAGCAGGACTCAGAAAAACTGCCTATCCCAATTGGTACCCTGTTAAACCTGCTACCTGGCTCAATAGGCAAAGAAAAAACTCTGGTTCGTAAACACCTGCAAAAAACTTCTGTGCAATCGGATCTGGAATTTGATTTAGTCTGTGAGCACTATCTGATACAAACAGAAATCGAGTCCAGAAAGACTTTAGCTCAGGTCTTAGGCAATGCTGGAGGCCAAAGGGCCCGAGAGTTTTTGTTGCAGCAACTGGAATCTGACTATGAGTTTTTACCATCTCTCCTGTATCCCCTGTTTTTGCAAAATATTCGTGAAACTGAATTGGAATCCAGCATTCTGAGTTTTCTTAAAAGTGACAAAGCCCCCTTAATCCTTTTGGGTCTAAAGCTGATACAAAAGCCGGATTCCTTTTTACATCTGATTGAAAAACATTGTAAAAGCAACATTACCTCAGTTAGAGACACTGCCAAAACCCTCGTGCAATCACATTCCCAAATCCAGCTCAGTTACAAAATTCAGGAAGGTCTGGATTTAATGCAAAATGGACAGGCACTTCAGGCCTCATTTGTATTTAAAGAGCTGATTCTGGAAGACCCTCAGAACTTTGATCTCAGATACCATTTATGCCGTGCCCTATTTGAAATCAAGGATATGGAAAGCCTTGAAACAGAAATTCAGACAAATCTGGCCCGAGCACCCCATCATCTTGATTCTTTAAAACTTTTGGCCAAAGCCAGGATCCTTCTTGACAAACATGGATCCGCCATCAGTGTGATAGAACAAGGTCTAAAAGTACGACCAGAAGACCCACAGCTACAAAAGCTATTGTGTATCTGTCACAGTAAACAAAAAGAATACAGTAAGACCCTGCAAATCTTCTTTCAGTTACCGGAAGAAGCGATTGATTCTGATTTGATGGAGCAGGTTGTGATGGCGGCCTATACATTAAACCGCCCCTCTACTATAGTTAGGCTATCTTTAAAGTACCCAGACACCCTCTCTTTCACCGCAAAAATTTACCTGGCTCTGGCATATTCAGCACTCAAAGAAGACAGCCAGCTTGAGTCAATAATCTCAGGGCTAAAGGCTGAGTTTTTGCCAAATGAAATCCATTTAAAGGGAATCAAAGCTTTAGCTGATACTCTGGAAAGAGAAGATCTTCAGGAACTTTTTCTAAAAACAATGTCTGAGTTACATCCCGATTCCGTCCAAACAAAACTCAGACTCTATCAGCAGTACCTCAAAACCGACCCCCAAAAAATACTTTTGGAAACAGAGGGCATTTCCGAACCTGGGTTTTTAAAAATTCGTGGGCAGGCAATGGCTCTTTGCAATCAGGCTGATGAGGCATTGGAAATTCTGGAAGAACTATTTTTGCGCGATCCTTCCGAAGAAGAATTACCCTATCTGATTGCTCAGATTCTGATGCAAAAACAGGAATACAAAAAGGCTTTAAAATACCTTAACTATTATGAAAAGCAGGGATTCTCTCCTCTAGGGCTGGCCTGGAGCAGAACTTTTTGCCACTACAAGGAAAATGAACTACCCCAGACCAGAGAATGGTTGATTCAAGCATTGATGCAAAAACCGATTTGCTTAGAAGCCTGGAGATTTTTAATCGATATGGCCCAACTAGGCCTTCTTAATCCTGCTTTATCCGCGTTTTTACCACAATCCAAAGAAGTATTGCAACAAGACAAAGTTGGCCTTTTAAAACTAGCCCTGTTTTTAAAAGACAAGAATATTGAAGAATCCATTTCAATTCATGAATCCGTGCTGAAACAATTCCCCAAGACCACGGAAAGTCTAACGGTATTAGCGATTCACGCCTTTGAAACAGGTCATTTTGCCAAAGCATATTCACATTTTTGTGCCCTGGATAACAATCTCGAACCCAGATTGTTAATTCTGTATGCCAAATCAGCTCTGATGAGTATGCAGCATCACAAAGCCATGGAGTTGTTAATCCGGCTATACCAAAATCCAAGGCATAGAAACATTCTTTCGGACCAGATTCGTGAGGCCATCCATAATCAAGCCTTTTTTCAAGCAATTGCCAACACATTCACTCCACAGGACTTCCTGCCTCACCGGGACTTTTGTGAAGATTACAACGAGCTGATTTACAAGCTAGGTATTCGCGCCTACTCACAAAACAAACTCGAAGTTTCCAGACAATACCTGATGTTAATCGATACGATCAAACCCTATAGAAGCAGCTTCTTTTTGGGAGTAATTGCTATGGGGCAAGGCAATCAGAGTGAATCGCGCATACGACTTACTGAGGCCCTGATAAATGGAGATAAGAAGCCAGCCCAGATTCACTCCCTGCTAGGGGAAATTGCCCATGAGCAAAATGACTGGGCTGAGAGTAAAAAACACTGGACCAATGTCTTAAATTTGAGTCCCGGTCGCGGACTTCTGGCCATTGAATATCTATTTTCCATACATTCGGAAATGAATTCCCTATTGGAGTTTATTGAAATCACAAAAGTGCGATTTAAAACTGACATGCCCCCTTTAGTGCAGCTTCTGATTGGAAAAGCCTGTTTGGTACAAAATCTGCCTCAGGAGGCCCTTGGCTATTTCCAAAAAATTCATGATGCTTCCCCATATAAAGGTGATTCGAAATATCATTCGGCCATTGCCTATCTCAAGTTGCAAGAAAGCGACTCAGCCTTAAGGCTACTGACACAAACGGCTGAACAAAAGCCCCTGCCTCGGGACTTTCACCTGCATTATGGTCATGCCCTGTTAATGGAAAACAAACTCTTTTCAGCTCGACAAAACCTGGAAACCCATTTGGATTTAATCAGTCATGATAAACAGGCCATTCTTTTGCTGTGCCAAACCACACACAGACAGCTTGATGCACAAGGACTTCATTATTATGCAAAAATTGCAGCCGAGAGAAGCCTTTTAACCTGCTCAGACTTGGTGGAATTCGTGCATGTATTGTATAAACAAAATCATAAGGATTATGCTAAAGAGCTACTAAAAATCGGATTTACAGACTTTATGCAAAAGGCCCATGAAGAAGGCTTGTATCTTGTATTTCAATCCCTTATTCCATCCAAACAGATTCACAGTTATTGGGAGCCTCTGATTGAGAATAATTCCTCGATGGCTCAAAAAATCTATGCCCGTCTTAAAATTGATATCAATCTAAAAAAACTACTTTTGGAGTCGGCTCATAAATTGAAACCCAAGGAGTATTTCTGGCCCCAGCAGCTTGGTTTGATTGCACTTATGCAAAAAGATTTGATTCATTCCCAGCATTGGCTTGAAAGCGCTGAAACCCTCTTTCTGAATGAGAAAAGATCTGAGTCCAGTGTGATCGAGTTCTATTTACAACTGGCCAATCTGTACTACCAAAAAGAGGCCTTTGAAAATTGTCGGCAAAAACTGGTGCAAATTCTCACACTTGATCCAAATCATGTAGATGCCTTAAATCGACTTTCCTTTGTACTGGGGAAAATGGGAGATCGTGTCGGACGGTTTAAAGTCGATCAAAAACTATTTTTTGCCAATCCTGGATCTTCAGAAGTCAGTGAGAGACTAATCCCAGCCTATATGGAAATGGGTGATTTGCAAAACTCCATGCTTCACTTAAAGCAGGTGCTAAAGCATCACCCCAAGGATAGGCTCAAGTGGTATAAACTAGCCGAATTATCGCATAAGTCTGGTATGCATTCTCAGGAAATTCAGGCCTTACAGGCCCTCGTAAGCCTGACCCCAGACGACAAGGAAAATCGTCAACTATATCTGAAAATGGGAAATGCCTGGCTAGCATTGGAAAAAGATGTCAAAGCCTCCGAGTGCTTTTCACATTATTTATCCCATAGCCCTGATAATCCGGCACTGAAGTTACAACTGGTTCAGATTTACAAGCGACAGAAAATTTATCCCAAGGCTCAGGCTCTGCTTATGGATCTTTTAAAACAGGATTCTAGTAATCCGACCTTGATGTTTGAATTGGCCGAAATTTATGCAGAAAAAAGTGATTTTCTGAAGGCCGTTCCACTTTATAAAAAAACACTGGAGCAAAAACCATTTTTAGTTCCTGCCAGAATGGGTTTGGCCAAGATCTTAAAGGTTCAGGGCGATTTTCGCGAAGCTCTGATTCAACTCGATCAGGTCTTAAAAACTGAGCCACAAAATCTGGAAGCCAGAGAACAAAAAGCCTCTTTATACAAGGCCTGCGGCATGATGGCTGAGGCCAAACAAGAGCTTGAGGATCTATATACTCGTCAGAAAAAGCCCAATACCCTTTTGGAAATTGCGGTTTTGAATCTGAGGCAAAACCACAGAGATACAGCTCTAAAGCAGCTCAAACAAGTAATTACTGACAGTCCCTCGGAACCAAGGCTACAAAAACTGGCAAATAGTCTTTTGATGAAAGCCAGAACCCAATCAGCATGATAAGATAGGTGGAGTCATGGCAGAAGAACTAATTCCTATAGAGAAGGTAAAACCTGGGACCGTGCTTGGTCAGGATATCTTTGATCCAAAGACCAAAGAAGTGGTATACGCCCGAGGCATCCGGCTTAGTGCCACCATGATTAATAATATCTTAAGTCTTGATTACCTGGAAATTGCTATTACCGATGAGGCAAATGCAACTCAGGATGGCCCCAAATTACCTTCAAAGCGCTACAAAATTGGGGACTATATCTGCTTTCAGGGAGAAATGGCGGAACACATCTTTGTCCTCAAATCTGGGGTCTTGCAAATCATTGCCACGGAAGTGACTCCTCCGCTTGACTCTTTGGATAAAGCCAAACTGTTTGTGAACGAACACGGAAAAATCATCACTACCATAAAAGGAGCCAACACGAAGTTTGGTGAAATGGCTGCCATTTTAAACGGGGTCCGTAATGCCTCCATTAAATGCCTCACCGAAACCGAAGTTTTAGAGATCCCCACCAATGAAAAGACTTTTAAGCGCACGCTTTTAAACAATTACCAATTAGGTATTTCTTTGTGTTCCAGCCTGGCGGTTCGCCTGAGAAAAGTCAGAAAATCCGTGGATGAGATTGAAAAGCTCTACTCTGCCCTGATTGCCAAAATGCAGGGATACAGAGAAGTTTATTCCAAGGTCTACAGCTCGCTGCGTAAGAAAAAAGAAAATAATCCCAATCTGGAATGGTTAAATAAAATTGTCAAAGAGGCGGCTGATCTTCCTCCATTGTCAAATACCCAGGCAATTCGCCGCGAGGAAGTAGAGCGAAAGTTTCAGGAGTTTGACTTCCGCGAGGACTCATTGCCAACTGAGCTGGAAAGCTATCTGGGAATTAACACCTACTTGTGTAAAGAAGGTGATCCCCAGACTGAGTTTTTTATTCTGAAAAAAGGCAAAGTGGAAACCATTATCAACGACTACAGGGTGAATCTTTATTCTACACCCGGTCAAATGATCCATTTTTTGAACCCTCTGCAAAATCCGACCAAGTTTCAAGGCAAATATACGGACACATTAAAGTGTATTTCACCAGTGCGTTGCTTTCGTATTCAGATTAACAAATTTGATGATACCTGTCGTTTTCACCCCAAGCTGGCCCTGTTTTTATGTAAGGCTTTATCTCATTATATTATTCATGAAAATGATTATCTCTTAAGGCTTCAGGCCAAGTTTGAGGAAAGCATGAATAAAGTGGCTGTGGGAGACAACAACTTTCGCAGAGCCTACAAAAAGTTCTCACGGATTTTAGAAAAATTCACCAAAGAAGAAAATCTGACCAAACAAGAACTAGAACTGGCTAAAAATGTCATGGGAATGATTGATAAGGATTTTGCCCTGTTCAAAGAAGAACTGAGCCGAATTCACATTCGTTCTTTAGGAGCATAACGGGCCGCATTGCGAATTGTCCCCTTGTAAGCGGGATTGATGGTCCGCTTGAATTTATGTTTTCTTTTCAGATAAGAAAAGGGCAAAACTCCTGCAAGGTGAACTGGCAAAAACCACATGGGCTTCAACTCTGTCAGACCTACACCATAATACAGAACCAAAAAGGGCCACCAGACATTAATGCCTAGAAACAAAAACTGCTTGGCTCTTTCAAAACCGTAAAAGTGCTCATCCTCCAAAAAGGCATATTCTTTTACAGGAATACCCGCATTGCGTCTAGCCTGACGAATATTTTCAGACATAATCTGCAAATAGCGGGCCAGCACAAATAAACCAGCCACAACAATAATCAGGCACAACATATTGTGATGCAGGTGATCGCGTTTGCTAAGCTCATTTAAAAGCACTGTGCCTGTTTCAAGCGCCCGTCCGCTTTTGTAGGCAGCAAATGCAGAAGCACAAACCATAAGCCCGACCAAACAACCTTTTAGCCAAATTAGAAAACGGCCCGCAATATTTAAAGAACTGGCAATTTTAAACTGCAGGCTTAATCCGACAATCCCAATCAATGCAATCAGCATTGTAGGGTGGGCTGAAGCCTTTCCAAGCTTCATATGCAATGCCAGATGAACCGCCTCTGGATCAAGCCTCGGATAAATCCCAACCAAAGCCGTAGTCACAAATGCCAATACACAATAAAAGGCCAGAATTTGATATAAACTAATCATGGGGCGGAGTATATCACAGCCTTATGAAGTGCCTTCAACAGAAGTGTCGATTTTGGTCCCAAAAGCTCTTGGTATTGTTTGATGACAGATACATCCTCAAAATATACATGAGCCGTAATGCTGTAGTTTGTAATGGCGTGTCGAAAATGACCTGCATAGTTATATTTTGGTGTCGGTGCTGACTCTATCCAGACTGGAAACAGATAGTCTTTTTGATAACCTCTCCAGGGCTTGCCTAAAACTGGCCTATTATCTACATCCCTGAAAAGATACAGATTGAGACTGATTTCTATCTTTTGGGACCTTAATTTTACTTCAGGAAATTCCGCTATCCTCTGACTAAACTTGGCCACGCAGACAGATTCCAAGGGGCAGGATCCACACAGGGGATTTTTGGGCAAACAAATTAAGGCCCCAAGTTCCATCATAGCCTGATTCGAGTCCGCTGAAAAATTTGGATAAAACAACTCCTCAGAAACTTTATTTTGAATGACTTGGCGAATTTGTCGTTTTGTGGGATCTCCCTTTATGGCAAAGATTCTGGTCGCAATGCGGATCACATTTCCATCCAACACAAAAACCGGTTCATGAAAGGCCAAGGATGCTATAGCGCTAGCCGTGTAATCCCCAATTCCAGGCAACTGAATCCACTGGTCTTTCGTCCTTGGTATCTTGGCCATGTTTACAATCTTTTTGGCGCATTGATGCAAATTTTTTGCCCTTCGGTAATAGCCAAGCCCCTGCCAGTAGGCAAGAACTTCGGATTCCTGGGCCATTGCCAAACTCTCGAATCCAGAAAACCTCTTAACAAATCGGGAAAAAATTGGTTTCACTGCTTCTACCCTGGTTTGCTGAAGCATAATCTCAGAGACCAATGTAAGATAGGCGTTATCTTGATCTCTCCAAGGCAATTGCCTTTTGTTTTTGCGATACCAGTTAAGCAATAAAATTGCTTTTGACTCAGTTTCTGGTTTCAAACCAACTTTTAAATTCCTCAAATCTTTCCCCATTTACAGAACGGACCCCATCGATAAATAGTTCATATCTGGTTCCACTTAATAAAGGCGAAGATGCCGTGGAATATGTCACTCTTGTGCCTTCCCCTTCTTCAAGATAAACAGGGGATTCGGGCCAGATATATTCCTGCTGAAACCCGTAAAAGCGTCGTAACTTCAGATTGCCCTGCAAACTGTTTCTGTCCACGGGAAGGGAAAATAAAATGCTAATGGGAACTGTGGTTAAATTTGTCAGGCTTTGTGAACCTGGATCCACACTGCGAACCCTTGCCATTTCCGTCTCAAACGAATACCTGACTTCATCAATGCGACCAGAGTTAACCGATTGAACATCCTTTAAAACTACATGATAACGAGTCGAGTATTTTAAACGGCCCAAACGCGGTTTTAAGCTTAAGGCCTTTAAAGTCTCATTGTAGGTAATTTGGGCATCCAAGGTGGTAGAAAACTGCTCACCAATGGATTCCTCAAAGGCATAAAACCTGGAGGGGATTAAATCATTAATTAAGGAATCAGAAAACTGAATCAGGATTTCCTGCTTTAATGCTCCTGACACTGGGATACCTTTTGAATCCGGTAAGGGATTGATTTTAACCACTTCAAATGGCAATGCTGTGCGAAAGCGAAACACATGCGGTGGTACAAACTCCCCTTGGGCCCCCTTGATTTGATTGATGGCAACTTCATAGTCTCTACCCTGTGCCAGAGGTTGCAAAGGAGTGTAAACCGCCTTTTTGGATTCCGGTTGCCACACAATTTTTCCCGGAACCACATTGCCATTTCTACGATCACTAATGATAAAGTTCTTATCATTCAAAGATTTAGCGTCTACGGCATTTTCAAAAATAACTTCAATACTGCTTCTGATGTCCACATTTTGGGCATTTTCCTGGGGCGTAATCTTAACTACTGACAAGCCCTGAGGGATGGGACTTGTGTACGGATCCCCCGAATTACAGCCCACAAACAGGATAAGAGATACAATAAGCAACATCACTAGGGTAAATCGCGTACTCAATTGATAAAAATCCATGCCCTTTTCATCGGAACGAAATACCAATTTCTTGCCAGACAGATAAGTATTTGTTCAGAAAGCCGATAGGAATTTTATGCGTTTTATCAAAGTAGTTTCCATTTTATGGTTTCTTGTCCTATCCCAAGGGACTTTCGCCACAACTCTGGCGCAAATGGATTTGACAACTTTGGCCCAAAAATCGCATCGAGTTGTTAGGGCTCACCCCGTTTCCAAACGGGTAGAATGGAGAAATTCTCACCTTTGGACAATTTATACATTTTTGGTCGAGGAAGATCTTTTACACTCCGGTTCGCAAACTATAGAAGTAGAACAACCTGGAGGCAGTCTGGATGGCTACACTACCGTCGTATCTGGAGTCAAAAACTATCAAGAAGGCGATCAAGAGGTTTTATTTCTGTGGCAAGGGGAAAAATCTTTTCAGGTTCTTGGGTATTCACTGGGAAGCTTAAGTTTGATCCAGTCTGGGAGTGGGGAATGGTTGGTATCCGGTACAATGGAGCCTTCCGAAGTAACCTCAGAATCCAATTTACAATTTAGTATGATGAGACTTCGAGGCTCTACGGAAAAATTTCAGAAGTTGAACCAGTTTAAACGCAGCCGCAGTGTTAGCGACCTAAGGCAGTTCTTACAGGAGATAAAATAGTAATGCGCTACTTTTGGGTACTTCTGCTGGTTCAGGTTTCTGTTCTGCAAGCAGGTATTCCCTTTTTTGTCCGAACTGCAACTGGTTCGTTTGAACGCATGCGCTGGCCCAATAGTGCCATTACCGTGCATGTAAATGCTTCTACCGCAAGCTCTTTATCCAATGCTGAGGTCATGTCAGAAATTCAGATTGCCGCTAACCAATGGCAAAGTGTAGCCGATGCCTCGGTAAGCTTTACCGTATTAACAACGGCATCCTCACCTACTGCCCTTGGTGGTTCCCCTCCTGACATGATGAATCATATTAGTTTTGGTAGTGGCAGCAATTTTAATCCTGGTGTAATTGCAATCACTTTTACTACGGCCCGAAACGATAACGGGGAAATTGTGGATGCCGATATTATGTTTAACAAACAGGATTTTGTGTTTGTGAATACCGTGGCTAATTCTGATCCTTTGGCCAACCGCATTCTTTTATCAGGGGTAGCTACCCATGAATTTGGCCATCTTTTAGGCTTTGATCACTCACCCATTCGCGCTTTTGTGCTCAAAAATGCCCAAATTTCTGAAAGCACCATGTTTCCATTTTACTCCAATGACCAACTTACTCTAGCTCCAGACGATATTTCTCTCTTAAGTTTTACCTATCCTAGTGGTAGTGGGAATTTTAATGGTTTTGTTAGTGGGCAAATTCAGTCCGGGGCCATTGCCGGAGAAGTGATTAACGGGGCCCATGTCTTAATTTGGGATGTTGAGGATCGCTCAAAAATGTATTCCTCCATTTCGGGAATCACCGGATCGGGAATCAATTTTGACGGAAGATATGAGGTCTTAGGAGTTCCTAGAGGCAACTATGAAGCCTTTATTGAACCATTTCCAATTGCTGCCCCAAACTATCCTAATCGTCAGGTGCAACTACAAAGTGACTTTGTCTTTCTAAATGCCGTGCCTGACACCCTAAGACAAAGTTTTTTAAATAGAGTCAGGACATTTCCCTTGGAATTCTGGCACAATCAGGCCGAATCAGCCTTAGAGCCTACCAGTGGTTCCGATACGGCCGTAGCCTTTTTTCTTCCCGTCAATGGAAGACAAACTGTCAACTTTGTAACTAACCAGGGCAATTCCAATGTAAATCTGAGCGGTTCCAGCCTTGAGGTTGATCAATTGTTTCTCTATCCAAATGGAAAAAATGCCGGGGAGGATTTAAACCTTTCCTGGACTAGAGGCAAACTGATTGCCAGAAACAACAGCAATCAGGTTGTCGATACCGATTTATCCGAACGGCTCACCATGACTATGGTACCTGCCAATACGGCTGACTATTCACAAAACAATCTGTCTAGTCGTGCCACCCTATGTCAAACAATTGCCCAACCCAGTTTTTCCCGCACTACTGCCATCACTTCCATTCAGCCAACCTATATTCAAAGCAGCACTCCCTATTATGCCTTTGAAATATATGCCCCTTTAAGAACAGGGGCTCCCGATAGCTGTCTCACTCGACTTAATGTCAGTCTGGATAGTGAAACTGGTACAACCCAAATTTTTGTCAGTTCCCTACTGTTTATCAGTAAGGCCAATAGTGACAGAAGCCTGGTTACATTTGTTCCAGACATTGTGTTTGGCATTAAAAACAGCGGAAGGCAAGTCTTTGGAGATGCCAACAAGGCCTATTCTGCTCCTGGAACCTTTAAAATCGAACCCAGATTCCCCAACGATCAAAGAGTCCTTGCCCCAATCACAGTAACCCCCGATACATCCTTTGTGACTTCCATAAGCTCCCAAAACAGCCCCGTAGTCACTAGCCCCATTGCTGAAATCACTGATTCCATCGGAAAACTCTATCAGACCACGGTACAATTTGCGGGAGAGGATAATGCCGAGATTCAGATCAATCTGGATGGGGTTGCCTTAGCTCTACAGCCAGCCATTAATTTCCAATCCATATCACCCACAGGCTCGTCTTTTCTTTTGTCTCAAGGTACTGTACACATAACTTTTCCTGGGATAGCGACTGCTGTGGCTGAGGTTAGGATTTTTCCAGCCTTTGCTGATCAGACCCCTATACCTTTTATCTTTCAGCCTTCTGACTTTAATGTAATTCTGACAGGCAGCACTGGTTTGCCCCTGTTTGGAGCCGGTACTACCGGACCATTTATCATCATGAACGATGGCTTAATTGATCCCTTTCCATCGCCTCGAAAAAGCGACTCCATTACATATTTGGGTAATCCGTTTTATCGTTCTTTTATACCGGCCCAACCTGGTGTTGGTAGCTTTAACATGAGAGTTTCAATTGTAGATATTCCACTAACCCAACAAGAAGTTCTAAAATTTGATACTTCCAGCCCCGCCCTGACCGAAATTGTGGCCAGTAAACGCTATTTGGCAATGAATAGTGGAGAAGAAATTGAAGTCGAGCTGATTCCCAGATTCAGTGACAATACCCGAGTTAATGCTGACATTAGTGGATTAGCCTTTTTGTCCTTAGGCAGTTCTGATGGTTGTCACGACACTCTAGCCTCGTTAAGAAATGCCAATAATCAGGAGACCTCACCCACCAATCTAAGCATTAATCCCTCCCCAATCAGTGTGGCCAACTCCATTCGACTTACAACAGTGTTAAGGAGTCGCGTCACTGGATTTGTAACTACAAGCTGCCCTGTCACAATTTCTGGCCGCATTAATTCTTCGGGATTTCAAGACATTGGCAAACCAGCAAGGGTAGAAATTCTGGATATTAACGAAAACCGCTTAGAGGTAAATCTGGATAGCGATGTATTACCTGCAGATGGCATATCAACCACAAGAATCACGGTGATCCCCACCTTTCCTGATGGTAGTAGGATGGGGCCAAATCTTGATGCCACCAGAATCAAAGCCAGTATCAGTAGTGGAGAGTTTTTACGAAAAGCCCTTCAGCCAGACGGGGTTACTCAGTTCTTGCGCCCAGAAGGTTCACAACAGGTATCCTTTTTTAATAACCTTGATGGTACCTATGAATTGTCCATTCGCAGCACAAACTTTTCTACCCGTGCTTTTATTACCCTGTTTGTAGATAATCGGTTATCTTTAATCACCAAGGAACTGGAATTTACAAAAACGGGTTCAGCGGATCCAGATAAGACTCTGATATTTGTAGACACTCCTGTCATATATGCCAATGGTAAGAATGTAGCCAAAATAACTATCTATCCTCGCACCGTGGCCAATGAGCCTCTTTTTCTACCTGATACTTCCATTGTTTCCATTTTTACTACCATTGGGGTTTTACAGGGAGCTATCACCTCTAATGCCGATGGCTCCTGGACTCAGATTATCCGCTCCATTCCTTCCCTAATCAGCGTCACCGCTGACATCCGCGTTGAAATTGATTCTATTCGTATGCAACCTACCCAGCCTATCACCATTCGCATGGTTAATCTTGATGCCAGCAAGGTTGTCGCTGACTTTATTTTTCCACAAACCAATCGAATTGATCCATTTGATATTGCCATTATGGCTCGACATATTCGGCAGGGTTTATGTACTGTATCCAAAAAAGACAACTGCCTTTTAGATTTTAATGCTGATGGAATTGTGAATGAACAGGACATGCAACTTATGTTAAAGGCTTATGGTAATGAAGCATTACAGTAGTCTCATCCTACTTTTAATCCTTTGTGGCCTTGGTCTTTTTGGGTGTGCTGCCTCCAATGGCTCTATCTTTGATGAAAAAAGTTCTGGTACAAACTCCCAGGACCAATCTACTCCAGCCACATTTTCCTTTAATTTTCGCGACTCTGCTTTTCCACAAAATGTTGGTATGGGTACGGAGTTGCAGGAATCGGAGCTGCCTTCAGATGCCATATATCTGGCCTTATCCTCGGTATCCTTAGGTGCCAATGTATTTCAGCTCGACATTCGTATAAAGGATCTGGATACGGGCGCCAATCAAATTTATGACCTGCCTCTACTGCTCAGATACAACCGTAATATTCTTAGGGTGGTAGATAGTTCCAGCAATAATATTTCCTTGATTGAAGGCACTGAATCGGTACGGCTTCGGGCTTATCTTGACCCACAGTTTGCGATTCTTGTCGGTCGCAATGATGAGAACTTTCTCACAAACTTTCCTGATTGTACCAACTTCTGCGGATATTACATGATTGGGCACAGCCTGACTCAAGAAGTGCAACCGCGAAGAATTTATCGCGGCACACTGCTATCCGTAATTGTAAATGTCCTAATTCCTGGTGCCATTGAAACCCCCATCGGCTTTGAACTAAGTCAGTCCTCAGCCCTCAATTTAGAAGGAAATCCCATCGCAGTACGATTTTTTGGCGGAGTGTTACGCCGATCCTCTAATCTGTGATATGTTTCACGTGAAACAATACTTATGGAAATCATCATTGCGCTTACCACCCTCTTTCTAGCTGTATTGGCCCATTGCCTCACGGAACGATATGCCCGTATGGCACTTTTGGAAAATCAGTTAGAACAACTGATGTTATCTGAGGTGATTACTCCTGGTGCCTGCTACAGTGGAATCACTAGATTTCGCGCCCATCGAGCCCATCCTTGTGAAAGCTGCGGAAAAACCCACTCCATCCTTGAGCATTTCAGCCTATTTGCGATGTTATGGCCTTGCCCTAAACGATCTGCTTTCTACTTATTTATGGGAGAAATTCTTTTTATGGCCGTGGCTTGGCTATTTTGGGGTAAATTCGGACTTCAGCCCTGGTTTTTTGTATTTCTAGCCTTATGGTTTCTTTTTTACATTATTACCATCATCGATTTTCGCTACTTTATCATTCCAGATGAACTAAACTTCTCCGGTATTGGACTAGGTGTTGGTCTAGCCCTTATTGGCGAAGTGGTGAAACAAATGGATCGGGATTCCGTCCCTGTATTTTTACAGGGGTTTGATAAGATATGGAATCTAAAAAGCTGCGGACTGGGCATCCTGTTTTCAGCCGGACTTCTATTTGTGATTGCCTGGTTATGCTCGCGCTGGTTAGGCCGTGATGCCATGGGTGGCGGAGATATCAAGCTGATTGCCATGATCGGCTCTATTATGGGGGTTCAAGGTGCTATGTTTACCCTGGCTCTGTCTTCAATCGCGGGCTCACTGTTTGGGTTGGGATTTTTAATTAAAGCCAAACTGGTTGACAAGCATAAGGGATTTACCATGATTGCTTATGGTCCTTACCTGATTTTAGCGGCCTTAATTGTTTTGTTCGTAGGCCCAGAATCCATGGCACGAATGTATGAGGAATGGAGCATGAGATTTGTAAATCTGGCCATGCCCTGGGTGGGATCTGCTATTATGTAGGGTTATGAGCCCACAAAATTTTGATGTAATTGTTGTTGGTGCCGGACATGCTGGCACAGAAGCCGCTTTTGCGGCCGCTAATCTTGGGTCTAAAGTCTTACTACTAGCTACCTCATTGCAATGTGTAGCCATGATGCCTTGCAACCCATCTGTAGGTGGTCCCGGTAAAGGTCATCTTGTCCGTGAAATCCATGCCTTAGGTGGACAGATGGGTAAACAGGTAGACGCAACCTACCTTCAAATTCGTATCTTAAATGAATCTAAAGGCCCGGCTGTACAGGCTTTAAGAGCCCAATCCGACAAGGTTCGTTATCATCTGCATGTTAAAGCCAAACTGGAAGCCCACCCAAATATTACCTTGGTTCAAGGAGAGGCAGTAGCCCTGCTGCACCAAAATCAATCTGTCTACGGGGTTAGAATCATCACTGGCATTGAATACCATGCCCGTTCGGTCATTTTATGTACGGGGACATTTTTAAATGGACACATCATTTTGGGTCACAGTAAAACCCCCGGCGGCCCCTCTGGAAACACTGCATCAATTCATCTTTCTGACAGCATAGTGGAGCTTGGCATCCGTATACATCGGTTACAAACAGCTACACCGCCTAGAATAGCCGGAAACAGCATCGATTTTAGTAAAATGAAACCAATGCCAGGGGATTCGGGTATTTTAACTTTTACCAAAGATATCTCCCGTCAAAAACAAAGACAGTGTTATCTGACTCACACCACTGCAGCCACAGTCGATGCTGTAAAACAGAATCTCCATGATTCACCCTTAAAGATTGGTAATATTACTCAGCATGGTCCTAAACACTGTCCTTCCATCGATCGTAAGGTCATCCGGTTCCCAGACATTGAAA
Source organism: bacterium UBP17_UBA6191 (assembly GCA_002422125.1). Taxonomy (GTDB): domain Bacteria; phylum Muiribacteriota; class UBA6191; order UBA6191; family UBA6191; genus UBA6191. Next base: position 16,260 of record DITF01000082.1, on the reverse strand, counting down.
TGCACCATATCTTTGTGGAACCGGAATCCGATTTTCACGATGAATGGTACTTGTTAGGGTTGACCACTTCTATGCCACCTGAAGCCCAGGAGGCTGTGGTTCATTCCGTACCAGGGCTAGAAAACGCCAGCATTGTGCGTTACGGATATGCTATTGAATACGATGCTGTGGATGCCACCCAGTTAAAAAAGAATATGGAATTCAAACAGGTTGCCAATCTGTTTACCGCTGGTCAGATCAATGGAACAAGCGGGTATGAAGAAGCTGCTGCCCAAGGTTTAATCGCCGGAATCAATGCCCACCATAAAGCCCATGGCAAAGCCCCCTTTGTTTTAAAAAGTACAACTTCCTATCTGGCGGAAATGGTAGACGAACTGGTTACCAATCCTAGAAGCGAGCCACTCCGAGTGACCACATCATCTTCCGAGTTTCGCCTACATCTTCGTTCCGACAATGCCGAAGAAAGGCTAACCGCAATTGGTTATGAACTAGGTTTGATTACCAAAGATCGCTACGATTTTGAAGAGTGGCAAAAACAGATCGTAAATCAGGAAGTAGAGGCCTTAAAAAACACTCTACTCAGACCTACCAAAGAAGTTTTGGCCAAGCTAAGTGAGCTCAACTCTTCAGCATTCAAAAACACGATTTCTCTGGCCAATCTTTTAAGCCGTGAAGAAATCCGCTACCGTGATCTGAAACATTTTGGCTACGCCTGCATTTCCCAAACACATTTAGTTTCCAAAATTGAAACCAGAATTAAATACGACTTTTTTTTACAAAAGCTAAAACGCAGAATGGAACATGCTGATGAACTGGATGGACTGATCCTTAATGAAGATACTTATTATGCTGGAATTGATGGATTAAGTGCCAGCACCAAAGAAAAAATCCAATCCGTCAAACCTTTTAGTGTGGGGCAGGCCGCAAAAATTGAGGGGATTTCCTCAGCAGAAATTGCCCTTTTAATACATGCCTGTAAACAGGGTTTAGCATGAAACGCTATGAAGTTATTGTAATCGGAGCGGGACATGCTGGATTAGAAGCCGCCTTGGCTACTTCGCGCATGGGACATCAAACACTTTGTATAACTCTTAATCTTGACAACATTGCCTTAATGCCCTGTAACCCATCCATTGGCGGGACAGCCAAGGGCCATTTAGTACGAGAAATTGATGCCTTAGGTGGGCAAATGGGTTTGACCATTGACAAAACCTTATTGCAAATTCGTACCTTAAACTCCAAAAAGGGTCCAGCGGTTCAGGCCCTCAGGGCTCAGGCTGACAAAATTCTCTATCAGGCCATGATGAAACGCACTTTGGAGCAGGAAAAAAATCTTAGTCTGCTTCAGGCTGTGGTCACAGATATTTTAGTCAAAGACGATCAGGTATATGGAGTTAAAACTATTTCTGGCCAAGAAATCCATGCCCAGACCGTCATTGTTACCACCGGAACATTTCTGAACGGAAAATGTCATATTGGACAGACTCAGATAGCTGCGGGACGCATTGGAGAACCACCAGCTACCCATCTATCCACAAGTATCACTTCATTTGGAATCAAAAAGGGTCGTCTTAAAACTGGCACTCCCCCCAGAATTCTTGATTCCAGCATTGATTACAGGGGTCTGGAAATTGAGGCTGGGGAAGAACCTATGCCGCATTTTTCTTACCTCACGCAAAAAAGGTCCCTGCCTCAGATTCCCTGCCACATCACTTATACAACCGACAACACTCGTAAGGTAATAGAGGAGCATCTACATCTGTCGCCCTTGTATTCTGGTCAGATTGAAGGCCTGGGTCCACGCTACTGCCCAAGTATCGAAGACAAATTTGTAAAATTTCCCGATAAACCATCTCATTTATTATACCTAGAGCCAGAATCCCGTTTTAACAATGAAATCTATTTACAGGGATTTTCCAGTTCTTTGCCACATTCCGTACAAATCAAAATGGTACATACCCTACCTGGTTTAGAGAATGCCAAAATGTTAAGACCTGGTTATGCCGTGGAATACGACTTTTTTAATCCCATTCAACTTTTTATGAGCCTGGAAAGCAAAATCATAAAAAATCTTTATTTTGCAGGACAGGTCAACGGAACCAGCGGATATGAAGAAGCAGCAGCCCAAGGAATCATTGCAGGCATAAATGCCGCCAATAAAATTCAAGAAAAACCACCGATTGCTGTCTCGCGCGAAAATAGCTACATTGGCGTGCTCATTAATGATTTGGTAACCAAGGGTACTAAGGAACCATATCGCATGTTTACATCGCTTGTAGAGCATCGGACTTTTATTCGTCACGACAATGCCGATATGCGTCTCACAGCTATAGCCTATGCTTCCGGCCTTGCCAGTAAAGAACGATTAGACAATCTGAAATCAAAACGAAAAGGTATGGATCAAATTCAGACTTTTTTGCAGCACACTCAGGTTTGTGGTGACAGTATCCCCCACTCCATTGTAACCAGTGCCTATACAGGGAAAAAATCTCTACTGGATTTACTCAGACGACCAGAATTAAACCTACAATCCTTGGAAATTATCGAACCAAAATTACACAATTTTCTAAGCACATTTGGGGATGAAGTCAAAAAAGAGGCCGAGATCGAAGTCAAATATTCTGGATACATACAAAAACAAAAGGATATTCTTAAAGAACGGGAAGGACTAACACAATTACGAATTCCCACTGATATGAATTATGATCTGATTGTGGCACTATCTAAAGAATCCCGCCAAAAGCTCAAAGAAGTCCTACCCCAGGATATTGCACAGGCATCCTTAATTTCTGGAGTGCGGCAAAGTGATCTAGCCCTCTTAATCAACCACCTAAAGCGCCAACAGATTTAAATGATAACCCTGTGTTTCCTGCTCTTATTGACACCCCTTATACATTCATTAGAGCTTCCTGACCCACTAGGGGCTTTTGGAACCCAAATTCAGACCAGTAGTCCTCGCGAAATCTATCAACTTTTTGTAAAAGCCCAGGAAGATAGACAGCTTTTGAATGTCATACATACGGGATCCTGGCTGATAAGAAACAAAATCAGGGTAAAACCTGATTGGATGGCAGAGTATCTATTAAAAAACCAACAAAGAGCTATGGCCCTTCTGGTGGCCTATTATTATGGGATTCCTGAGTGGGCTACAGCCAATAAACTTCAAACAACCGAACAATCGATACATTGGTTTTTAGAGTGGATGGCCTTTATACATAAAATGTATGCCAACCAAACCCCTCCCCTATTGCCGGAAAATCCCTATTGTCAGGCGCAAATCCTCTTATCAAACCACTATACAAACGCAGCCATTGAAATCTTAAGCTCATTGCCAGAAGAACCATTTGGAGTGCTTACCTATCTTAAAATAAGAGCAAAAATAATAAAACCCGATGTCACTATCAGCAAAAATCTAATCTTTCGTGGCCTTTTGATAAATTTAAACCAGCCTATAATAAATCAAAAATTAGATATGCAATACCTACAGGATGAATACCCCCTAAATGCAATTGGAATGCTTGACAATACTTTAGAGATTTATCCGGGTAACTCTGTAACATTTGATCGCATTCACAGACATTCAGCCAAAATTCAGGATCTTTGGTTAAAGACTACTGAGCTCGATATAAATCTAAAACCCCTCACAATACTAGGCATAGCCGAGTTTTCAGGATTCTTTTATAAATACGATTCTGAACTGAATACTTTGATGGTTTCGGACAAATTCTGGAATTTGAATCAGGATCAACTGTGGCCCCTCTTAAAACATCATCTGGCCCTACACCAGCTCATCAAAAATCATAAAGCCTCATCAAAAATGGAGTTTCTATTCTCAGCACTAGCTAAAACTTACGCTCAAATACCAAAAAAATTTTTTGGCTCTTCAGAGAAACTTGTGTTGTGGCCACTAAGCAAATTAAGTCTGATGCAGTTAGAGCCCCTGCCTGATCAAAAAGTCGAATTTATGGTACTACAAGATCTATTGACAGAACTTGGTCTTTTCCTGTTTGATCCAAGCCATGGAAAAACTGTTTCGCACAAGATTTCTGAATTGAATACAAATTTTGTACTTCTCAATCGTCATCTGGATCAGTTTTACTCTAAAAATTTTAAAAAGGATCAGTTGACGGGCTATTGATCAATAGTTAACCTGTTTTGCTGTCAAGCAGAAGGAACATAGATGACCAGAATCATATCTGTGGTAAATCAAAAAGGTGGGGTTGGGAAAACAACTACAACAATTAGTGTTTCCTCAACTTTGGCCGAAGAAACCAAAAAAAAGGTTTTAGCCGTTGATCTTGACCCACAAGGGAATTGTTCTTCCGGTTTTGGTATGGAGAAAAACGCCTACAAAAAATGCATTTACAATTGCCTGATTGATGATACTGATCCTTCTCAGGTGATTCAACCTACAGGAATTAGTAACTTAGATATCCTGCCCGCCTCCATTCAACTGGCTGGGGCAGAAATTGAATTAGTCGGAGAATTGTCCAGAGAAAATAAGCTCAAGCGAGCCCTAAAACTTTTGAAACACAAATATGACTACATTTTAATTGACTGTCCCCCATCCTTAGGACTTCTGACTGTAAATGCCCTAACAGCATCCACAGATATTCTAATCCCGCTTCAATGTGAATATTTTGCCCTAGAAGGATTAACTCAGCTTCTAAATACCATTAATCTCATTCAGGCTGATTTAAACCCAGAAGTATCCATTTTAGGCATACTCTTAACCATGGCTGATAATCGAACCAACCTGACGACACAAATTATTGAAGAAGTAACCCAACACTTTCCGCAACATGTGTTTAAAAGCATTATTACTCGAAATGTGAGATTATCTGAGGCTCCTAGTCATGGGCTACCCATTAACTATTATGACAAAAAATCTACGGGGGCTCAAAACTATCTGGAATTTACACGGGAGATGCTTAAATGTCTCAACCAAAGCGGGCATTAGGAAAGGGGCTAGGGGCCCTCTTAAAATCCAGTACCAGTTCTCCTGTTGAAGAGGGAAAGATTGTATTATTGCCAACTGCAAAAATAGTACCAAACCCTTTCCAGCCCCGAACCCATTTTTCCAGTGAGTCTATTCAGGAACTAGCCGATTCCATTGAAAAAAATGGGCTTTTGCAGCCTATTACTGTAAGACAATCCGCAGATAGTTGGCAAATTGTATATGGAGAACGAAGGTTTCGCGCTTATTGCCTATTAGGAAAAACTGAAATTCCCGCTTATGTACAGGACTATGATGACCAGCAAATGCTGGTGAATGCATTGGTTGAGAATATTCAAAGAGAAGACCTTAACCCCATTGAAGAGGCAATTTCTTATCAAAGACTGGCCCTGGAATTAAAGCTTACTCATGAAGACTTGGCCAGTAGTTTAAGTAAAAGCCGTACTTACATCACGAACAGTCTAAGATTATTACGCCTGCCTGTAGCCGTGTTGGACTATGTCAAAAACAAGGTCTTAAGTCCTGGGGCAGCTAGGGCCCTCCTAGCCATTGAATCTGAGGAGCTTTTAAAAAAAGCCGCCAATGATGTAATTGTTCAAGGTCTAAATGTCAGACAAGTCGAAAATTTTGTCAAAGATCTACTGAACAAGCGACAGGATACTAAATCAAGAAAGAGCTCTGGCAGACTTATATCCGCCAGTTTACAATCAAATCTGCAAGATAAAATTAAGGTGCCATTCTCTATAAATGCCAATGCCCACGGAATTCGCCTTGAACTCCGCTTTGAAACTGAAGAAGAAATCGAAGCCTTTCTTAACTCGATTTAAATAATCCCCTAAGGATCCGCAACAACTTAATTCTGTGGATTTACATACCCACAAGAACAATCGATCAATTTCAAGCCGTATTTTCGATCCATTTTAGCCAAAATTTTAAGGGTTTCACGTGAAACAAATACCAACACCCACAAACAAAGACCACCATTGATAAACGGCCTGAATTTGATCCGAGACCCTGTGAAACATGTATTCACATTCTATGAACAATATGTGAATGAATTTAGCCGTGAAACATAGGCCAAATGTTTAACAAATCAAAAAAGATGGATAAAGTTGAGTTATGGCAATAAAGATGCCTTGCCGGGTCTAATACCATACTCTATAATACATCTCCTTTTTATAGTCTATATTATTAGGGACTGTGAATTTGTGAGTAACTGTATGGAATAACCTCAAATCCAGCATCCTAAGCGATATAAACTGGTCCTGTGTTATTCACAGAAACGGGCAAGGGAGTGTGAATAAATTGGGAGTAGTCAGAATATAGTGAGAGTTAAAGACAATTTGTGAATAACTACGAAACTTTAAACAAGAGTTGTGAATAAACGAAGATTTTTGTGGGAAAGCATGGATAGTGGATCCCAAATTGTGATCATGGAGTCAAACCCGCATCAGAAGCCAATTGTGAATAGGTTAATAAAATTGTGAATAACTTTCTAAGATATTTGGATTACAATAAAGTATTGGCTGAGATGCAAAAAAGCTTGCAAAATCAACTTGAGCCATCAGATTTGCTCTGGTTGCAAGGAATCAGAATTTTCTCCATCACTGATGATGGGGTGGAAATGGCTGCTCCCTCAGATTTGATGATTTCCATCTTGCGAGAAAGAAGATTAGACGATAGGATAGCCCGATTTTTTCAGGAAATGTTTTTTGTTGGAGAAAAATTTAAGCTTAGTTGGAGTGTTCATGAGGTAGTTTCCTTGGAAACATCGGTTTTGCCTACTGCACAAGCCAAGGTGTCTGAAGAGAGCCTTGTAGATGATATTGCCTCTAATCTCAATTCCACTTTTACATTCGATTCCTTTGTTATGGGTGGTTCCAACCGCTATGCTTATGAAATTGCCAAGGCGGTAGCTGCCAATCCAGGAATTAGTTACAATCCTTTGTTCATTTATGGAGAGGTTGGGCTTGGCAAGACTCACCTCTTACATGCCATTGGCAATCAGATTAAAAAAGAGTTTCCGCACAAGGTGGTTCGATATATTTCCTGTGAGACCCTTTTAAATGAGTTTGTGGATGCCATTCGAAGTAAGAATTTTTCCAAGTTTCGCAGGATTCGCGAGGTTGATGCCTTATTGGTCGACGACATTCAATTTTTATCCGACAAAGAATCTTTTCAAGAAGAATTTTATCATTCCTTTAATCGCCTGTTTGAGCAGGAAAAACAGATTGTGCTGGCATCGGATAGAACTCCGAATCAAATCAAAAATCTCAATGATCGTTTGATGTCACGGTTTAAGGGTGGATCGGTTGCGGACATTCAATTGCCGGATTTAGAAACACGAATGGCGATCATTAAAAATCTGGTTTTACACCATGGAATTCCCATGAGCAATGATGCAATAGAGTATCTGGCCATCTCGGTTAGTTCCAATGTCAGGGATATTCGTGGGGCCTTCATCACAGTGGCAACCCAAGTATCTTTTCGAAATCGGGAAGCGGATAGGACATTGATTCAGGAAGCCTTGTGTTCATTTTTGAATAATCGACCCAGGCTGAGCATGGAAACTATCCAATCTGAAGTGGCGAAATTTTATGGGATTGAACTTGAGGATTTATTATCTGAAAGTAGAAATCAGAGTGTAGCTTATCCAAGGCAAGTAGCCATGTTTTTGATTCGTGAACTGACTAACTTAACCTTGCAACAGATAGGTTCAGGTTTTGGTAGAAAGGATCATGGTACGGTGATTCATGCCATGAACAAAATTCAAAAAATTCTTCATTCTGATGACTGGGAAGCACAAAGGATTGAAGACTTAAAAAAACGCCTGGAGACAGATTTTGAAAGGTAGATTATGCTCATTCATTTAGGCGAAGACTACTTTGCTGACTCAGGTAAAGTGATATTGATATTAAACAGAGAATCAGTAAATATTAGTGTTGGCGAGATTCCACCCAACTGTAAATCAGTTGTAATTTTGGAAGATTCAGTACACTATTCCCCTATTGATTCCCGCTCATTAAGAAAACGCGATAATGTACTCGATTTTGGAGGATATAAATGACGGAAAAAAACTATGATGCATCCAGTATTACGGTACTGGAAGGTCTTGAAGCAGTTCGCAAAAGACCTGGCATGTACATTGGTTCCACTGGTAGTACCGGACTTCATCACATGATATGGGAAGTGGTTGATAATTCTGTGGATGAGGCCATGGGCGGTCATTGTAACGAGATCGATCTGACTTTACATCAGGATCACTCAATCACAGTGCTGGATAATGGTCGAGGATGTCCCGTAGATATTCATCCAGTGGAGAAGATCCCCGCTGTAGAAGTCATTCATACGGTATTACATGCAGGAGGAAAATTTGATCAGGACTCATATAAAGTCTCTGGTGGTCTGCATGGAGTGGGAATTTCTGTCGTGAATGCCCTGTCCTCTTACATGAGTGTAAAGGTTTTTAGAAATCAAAAAATTTATTTTATTGATTTTGAGAGAGGGCATACCAAAACCAAACTTAAAGAAGTTGGGGATGCAGAAGGCAGAAGAGGCAACGAAACCCATTTTAAGCCAGATTCGCAAATTTTTTCCGAATGTGAGTATGATTTTGAAATCATTACCTCCAGGATGCGTGAATTAGCCTTTTTGAATAAGGGCCTCAGAATCAATTGTTTTGAAGAGCTTACCGGTAAAAAAGTCTCCTATTTTTATGAGGGGGGAATTGCAGAATATGTCAGGCATTTAGGCAAAAACCGCACTGCATTGCATAAAAAACCCATCTATATTGCAGCCGATGTGGACAAGGTATCCATTGAGATTGCCATGGAATACAACGATTCTTATGTGGAAAATATTCTGACATTTGTAAATAACATCAATACCAGAGAAGGTGGAACCCACCTTTCCGGTTTTAAAGGTGCATTAACTCGATCCATCAATTCCTATATTCAAAAGAATCCCAAGGTGTTAAGAGGGGTTAAGGAAAAAGAAATTATTTTGAGTGGTGAGGATTGTCGTGAAGGGCTAGTCTGTGTACTTTCGGTAAAAATGCCAGAGCCTCAGTTTGAAGGTCAGACTAAAACCAAACTGGGTACCGTCAGTATTCGTGGTGTTGTGGAATCCATGATGAACGAAGAGTTAGCGGTATACTTTGAAGAAAATCCTGATGTCATCGCCAAAATTGTAGATAAATGTATTGGGGCCATGAGGGCTCGTGAGGCCGCCAAAAAAGCCCGTGAGTTGACGCGCAGAAAAGGTGTATTGGAAGGTATGAGTTTGCCTGGAAAACTGGCGGACTGTTCGGATAGAAACCCGGAAAATTGTGAGATATTTTTGGTGGAAGGTGATTCTGCCGGTGGCTCTGCTAAACAGGGAAGAGACAGGCATTTTCAGGCTATCCTACCGCTAAAGGGTAAAATTCTGAATGTAGAAAAAGCCCGGTTAGATAAAATTCTGTCTCATGAAGAGATTCGAATTATTATTACGGCCTTAGGCACTGGTATTGGTCAGGATGACTTTAATATTGAAAAACTGAGATACCACAAAATCGTAATCATGACGGATGCTGATGTGGACGGTTCCCATATCCGAACCTTGCTTCTGACCTTTTTTTATAGATATATGCCCGAACTGGTTAGCCGTGGACATATTTTTATTGCTCAACCCCCTCTTTATAAGGTGAAAAAAGGTAAGTCGGAACGCTATCTCAAAGACGATACCGAGATGGTTACATTTTTGGCTCAGGCCTTATCGGATCAGTATTCAGTTAAAATTGGCGGTAGAAATCTAAACCTATCCATGGCTGAATTGTTTGTCACAATGCATGAATTGATTGGGCATCTTTCTAAATTGGAAAGACAGTCCTTGCCTGATTTAATCTCTACTATGTTGGTCCATCATTTATCAGGGGTGGATTTTTCAAACCAGGAGTTTATGACCCAATATGCTAAGCTTCTGGAATCGGGAATTCTTCGAGCCTTCCCTGAATGTGAGCTTGATGTGCATGTGCTGCCTAAGTCCGAAGCCATTGGATTGACTGAATTTTCCAATCAATTTGCTCATGAAATCAGAATTCGGGATAATGAAGAAGAAGTTGAGAGCGAAGAGCCAAGCGATCAGATTATAGAGTCGGATCAGGTAGTTTCGGTTTCTGAACCGGAGGTTTATTTTGTCCGTATTCACGGAGTGATTGATCATAGGCAGGTTGATTGTTTAATTACTCCCGAGGTCTTGCAAAGAGACTCATTTCGCCGAATTCATAAAATTCTCAATCAGAGTTTGAATTTGGAATACTGCGACGCCATTCAGGTGTTTGAGAAGGATGAGGAAAAACTTAATACCAGCAATTTAGGGGTTTTTTGGGAATATCTGGAAAAGATTTCCAAAAAAGGCCTTTCTTTGCAACGGTATAAGGGACTAGGAGAAATGAATCCAGAGCAACTCTGGGAAACTACCCTGGATCCATTAAATCGCACCATGCTTAAAATTCAGGTTGGTGAAGAAATTGCTGCTGATGAAACCTTTGCTGTGTTGATGGGTGATTCAGTGCCGCCCAGAAGGGCATTTATTGAAAAAAATGCCATTAATGTTGTCAATCTGGACGCGTAAGGAATAAGGATAATTTTATGGAAGATATAATCAATCGCAGCACAATTATTGATATTCCCATCAAAGTGGAGATGGAAAATTCCTATCTAGCCTATGCCATGAGCGTGATTGTTTCCCGTGCATTACCCGATGCCAGAGACGGTTTAAAACCAGTTCATCGCCGGATTTTTTATGGGATGATGGATCTGGATCTTCGGCACAATGCAGCCTTTAAAAAATCGGCCAGGATTGTTGGGGAGGTCATGGGTAAGTACCATCCTCATGGAGATTCCGCCATTTATGAAACCATGGTTCGAATGGCTCAACCTTGGTCCATGCGCTATGTACTTGTAGATGGTCAGGGAAATTTTGGATCCATTGATGGGGATTCGGCCGCGGCCTATCGTTATACAGAAGCCAGAATGAAAGCTCTGGGCGAAGAGCTTCTGTTTGACATCGATAAAGAAACAGTAGATTTTCAGGACAATTTTGACGGGTCTTTGAAGGAACCAATTGTACTTCCAGCCAAGTTTCCCAATCTCTTGGTAAACGGAGCAGACGGAATTGCTGTGGGGATGGCGACAAAAATACCACCTCACAACCTAAGAGAAGTCATTGATGCTCTTTTTATGTACATGGATAACCCCTATGTCACCGTTGAAGAATTGATGACAGTCATCAAGGGACCTGATTTTCCGACTGGTGGTTATATTGTTGGCAGCCGCGGCATTGTAGATGCCTTTAAAACGGGCCGTGGTCGGGTTGTGATGCGAGCCAGGACCCACACCGAAGAAGTCAGTAAGGACAAAGAGGCCATTATTGTCACGGAAATTCCTTTTCAGGTGAACAAATCCTCCTTGATTGAAAACATCGCTGATCTGGTGCGCGATAAAAAAATCGAAGGCATTAGTGATCTGCGGGATGAATCAGACAAAAAGGGCATGCGCATTGTAGTGGAGTTAAAAAGGGGAGAAAACCCGGAGATAGTTTTAAACCATCTTTTGAAACACACCGCTCTTCAGAGTTCATTTGGGGTGAATGTGGTGGCTCTGGTGCAGAACCGCCCGGAAATCCTTAATCTTCCCAGGCTTTTAGGTATTTATATTTCTCACCGTTTTGATGTGGTGACCAGAAGAACTAGATATGAATTAAGAAAGGCCGAAGAACGAGCCCATATCTTACGAGGCCTAAAAATTGCTCTGGATAATATTGATGAAGTGATTCAGATTATTAAATCCAGCTCCAATACGGATCTGGCCAGAGAACGATTGATGGAAAGATTTGAATTTTCCGAAATTCAAGCCAAAGCAATTCTGGCTATGCGTTTATCGACTTTAACAAGTTTGGAAACCCAAAAAATTGTTGAAGAACTAGAAGAACTAGAGAAGTTAATTGCTCATTACAAGGAAATTTTAGCCAATCGAACCATGGTTTTTGACATCATCAAAACCGAGCTTATGGAGATTCGTGAGAAGTACGGGGATGAAAGGCGTTCAGAAATTATTCTTGATGCCGGAGAGATTAACCTTAGAGATCTTTTAGCTAATGAACCTAAGTTGATAACTGTGACGAACACTGGGTATCTGAAGTCTTTGCCACTAGCCACCTATTCACAACAGAATCGGGGCGGTAAGGGCATGAGTGGAATGTCTATGCGTAGTGATGACTTCGTAAACGACATATTTGTTGCCCATACCTTTGACTATATCCTCTTTTTTACCAATCAGGGTCGCTGTTTTGCCAGATATGCCCATACTTTACCCGAAGGCTCAAGAACCTCTAAGGGTAAAGCAATGGTGAACTTTTTAAACCTGATTGAAGGCGAAAAAGTCACAACCATGATTCCGGTTCAGTCCAGTGTGGATGGGCAATATGACAATGGGGACAGTCTTTACATCACAATGGTGACTAAAAAAGGATTGGTAAAAAAATCACCACTTTCAGAATATGCCTCTGCGGTTCGTGAAAATGGAATTTTAGCCATTCGTTTTGCAACCGAAAATGATGAGGTTGTGGGAGTGAAAATTTCTGACAATACACGGCAGTTGGTAATGGGAACTTATCTTGGCAAGGCCATTCGTTTTCCTGAAGCCAAGGTTCGCAGTGTGGGCCGTGTTTCCCAGGGAGTCAAAGGCATTGAGCTGGTCGAGGAAGATTTTGTAATTGGTATGGAGATTCTGTCTCTTGGTGATTCTGTGCCTCTATTGGAAGCCGGAATTGAAGATGGGGTAGAAGTTTTAGATGTTGAGTCAGAGCCAGTATCCGAGTCTATTTCTGAGCCTGAGATTGAGAGCGAGTCTGATGGGGAGTCTGAAGAAATTGCCGACTCATCACAGCCTACTCTTTTAGTGGTTACGGAAAAAGGGTATGGAAAAAGAACCAGGCTGAGTCATTATCGTATTACCAACCGAGCCGGAAAAGGGGTTTTAAACATTAAGGTCAATCACAAGATTGGCAATGTGGTTGGATTTATGGAGATTAAGGATGAGGACAACATCATTTTGATTTCCAGTTCTGGTAAGGTAATTCGCATGCAGGTTAGTGAAATTCCATGTTACGGAAGAGCTACTCAAGGGGTTAAGGTAATTAACTTATCCTCGGGAGATGTTTTGGTAGGTGTTTCACGAATCAGCGGGGATCTCCCCGATGGTGCTTCTGAAGAAGCCGAAGTAGAATAATTGTGGCAGGCTTCCATCGCATCATTCGTGCGATGGAAGCTTTTTTTTCGTATCATGTTGGGTAATGACAGAAGAAAAAGAGTTTATACCCTTAAATTTGCGCCCCCTACGGGAGCTTCCTGAAATCAAGACTGAGGCCAATCATAGTTGGATAGCTTTTTTTTTGGTTTTTTTAGTTTTGTTTGTGTTTTTTATGATGATCTCAGAGGTTTATGTTGAGAAATATCGTCAAATTCAGGAAGAACGGTCTGAAATTGTGCGACTGGAATCGGAAGTTAAAATTTTAGCTGAAGAGAATCGGGAAATACAGAATAATATAGAAAGTCTAAAAACTGATTCTGGTCAGGAAAAAATTGCCAGACGCAGACTAAAACTGATTCGACCGGACGAGTTTATTGTGGAATGGGAGACGGGTCAATGATTGAAATGAAAGCGTTTTTAAAAGCTAAGGGTTTGACTTCTCATCCATTTAACACCTTTGATGCGGACAAGGAAAAAGACCTCGGTCAGTTTGTGGTTTTGCCGCCTTATTTTGAATCTGTGTTTGGAATGGCAGAGGATCCACAGGCATTTTTAGTTCTAGGTATGCGTGGATTTGGAAAAACCACCTTAAGGAAAATGCTGACCCAAAGGATTGAAGACCAATATTCTGGTCGAATTTTTTGTGTGGATTATTCCAATTTCCCCTTTACCAAGCAGAAGGAACTAAAGGATGTGGTTTTAAGAGATCACATGATGGAAATATTTAGACTAATGGCCTTGGAGTTTTCCAAGCTCTTAAGCACCTCACCAACCTCAAGAAAACGCTTAAAAGTTGCGGCCAAGGAGTTTCTTTTTCATCTTTTTGAAATTCATCTCAAAGATGCGGAAAAACAGGAATTGTACCCCAAGCTTCAGAGTTTTATGGAAAAACTCTTGCGCACATATCCTAAGAAGCAGGGCAGGGGCTTGTATCTGACCCCAGAAACCCCCGATTCAGAAGTAATTGAACGGTCTGTGCACACCATGGACTGTCTAGCGGGTGTGTTAAAAGGTCTTGGATTCGTTTCGGCCTATGTTTTTATTGATAGGCTTGATGAAACCAATCGCACCATGAAGGAGCCAGATAAGGCAGGAATCCTTCTAGGACCATTAATCTCTTCCCTTGAGGTCATTCAAAGGGATTTTTACGCATTCAAATTTTTTGTGCCGGCGGAATGTGTTAACAATCTGAAAGCCAGTGGTTTTAGAAACGATAAGGTTCAGAATCAGACCATTAGCTGGACGGATGAAAAATTGGCAGAAGTTCTAAAAAAACGCATCATGGCCTTTAACAAAGAAGGCCGAATGTTTGGAAAACTTGGAACGATTTGCGAAGAGGAGATCAAGGATAAGGTGGATGAGTTTATTGTCATGAAGGCCAATAAATCTCCCAGAAATCTCTTGAGGTTCTGCAATGCAATTTTTTCAGAACATATTGAGGCAGCTCAGGCCGCAGAGGATCCGATTTCCAAAAAAATTGTGGCTCTGGCCCTCAAAAAATATGAATATTCTTTGCAAATCGATCAGCATGTTTCCAAAGACTAAATTTTGTTTATGAAAAACTGGAGACTACTTTTTGTAATTTTTGCACCACTTTTAGTGCTCATGATTCCAGTCTCAGCCTTACCAGAGGGTTTTTCTGAGATTCACCTGCGGGTAATGTCGATTTTTGTTTTTGCGGTTTCGGCTTGGGTTTTAGAACCGTTTCCAGTTTACGCGGCCTCCCTGTGGATAATTTTTTTACAACTAATGATGTTATCCAATCGACCATTAAGTTTGATTCCTGCTCTTGGTCCTGGACAAAATCCCTTAAGCTGGGAAGAAATTCTGGGAGTGTTTGCTTCCCCGATTCTAATCTTGTTTTTAGGTGGCTTTTTTCTGGCCTCAGCCGCCACCAAGGTTAAACTCGACAAAAATTTGGCTAGGGTTTTATTAAAACCCTTTGGACAAAATCCTAAAATGGTTTTGCTGGGATTGATTTTAATTACAGCCGTGTTTTCGATGTTTATGTCAAATACGGCTACAACAGCAATGATGCTGGCCATCGTAATGCCCGTAATTTCTGGCTTGTCTCAAGGAGATCCATTACAGAAAGCCCTGATTCTTGCGGTCCCATTTGCGGCCAATATTGGTGGGTTAGGCACCCCTATAGGTACTCCACCTAATGCCATTGCCTTAAAATATCTGATGGAAATTCATCCAGTTTCATTTATGGGCTGGATGCAGTTTGCAGTGCCCTACATGGTATTCATTCTATTTTTGTTATGGGTCATTTTGATAGTCATGTTTCCCTCGGCGACTAAATCAATTCAGATCGATATGACGGGCCGGTTTTTGAAATCTGTTGATGCTTATGTAGTATATGTTGTGTGTGCATTAACAGTGGTGCTTTGGCTTACAGGGGCCTGGCATGGGTTAAACTCCTATACAGTGGCCTTATTGCCAGTATGTATATTTTCGGCGACAAAAATTGTGGGTAAACCTGAACTTAGGGATATGAGCTGGGATGTTTTGTGGCTGGTTGCTGGAGGGGTCGCCTTAGGGGACTCTATGGAGAAAACAGGGCTTTCAAGTCTAATTGTTCAAAATCTGCCTCTGGGTTCCTTAAGTATGGTGATGATGTCGGTCATTTTTGCCATTTTGTGTTTTGTCCTATCAAATTTTATGTCCTCTACGGCTACCGCCAATCTGGTATTGCCCTTGGTTGCGGCAATGGGAATGCAGTGGGGAGAAAGTGGAGCCACTGTTTTGATCCTTGTGAGTTGTTTTAGCTGTTCATTGGCAATGGCTCTTCCCGTTTCAACCCCCCCAAATGCGTTAGCCTATGCCAGTAACCGTGTTTCGCAATCAGATATGCTTAAAGCTGGTTTAATGGTTGGACTAATTGGTCTGATTTTAAGTCTTGTGGTATTTACTTTGTTTCAGAAAGCGCTTTAATGTTTTCGATCCAGGTACAGAATCAAAGGGAATGGCTGAAAGCCAATTACTTTCGTGATCCGGCAAAGATGTTGT
>DITF01000271.1 GCA_002422125.1 bacterium UBP17_UBA6191 | reverse complement strand
GACTTTTTTGGCTGTTTCAGACTGACCCGTCTGAGGGCCAGTGGTAGTTTGCTGTCCCATCATACCTTGAATTTGACCTAGCAACTGATGAGTATTTGACATGGCAGCCAAGGTTTGGGTTATCTCAACCTCGACTAGAAATACGGCGACTACTGCGGGCTGAGAGTAAAACTGATTCTGTCCCGCAATGGGTTTGTTTACTTTAGGTAACTCTCCAATCACATTTTTAATGCCTGTGATATGGAATTTCAGGTTGTAATACTGTCCGTTCTTGGAGGCTGTGCTTGGAAATTTGCGAGTCAGGTAATTGTTAATGTGCATGATGGCTTTAGACATGGCATCAGCGGAATATTCCCAGTCGGGTCGGTCGGGACGGATATCAGGGCGGGCCGGAGGTGTGGGAATGGAGGGGGTGGTACTGGTTGCCTGAGTTCTTTCGATCCCGTCAGCACTGGGGCTTTCAGCGAATAGATGAGAGATAGAAGCCAGACCTAAAAACAGTATTCCTCGCAACATAAGATTCCTCCTGAGTCCTACTACGAAGGCAGGCTTCATTTAGTTTCGTCTTTTTTGGGATTTGCTAGCTCCTGAAAGTATTTTAATCGGGAGGACTGAATTGGGAATCCATTTTCCACCTTATACCGGTAGAGTTCACAGCCATCACAGCCCGATTCGCAACAACGGCCACCAGATTGAGCAATGACCCAGGTTTTGCCGTCAAATTCCTGGGTGTAGATGTTTTTTTTCACGGCCTGCCCTTTGTTGACCAAAAAATTGAAATGGTGTAATACGAGCGATGGATTCTGGGGTTAGACTCAGTTCAAATCCGGCAAAAACTTCGGTCTTGCCTTCATTATCAAGCGGCTCCCAACTGCATTTTTGCAGCCGGAATCGTCCCCCCTCATAACTAAGAATCTGATGTGGGGAGTTGTCTGGAAACAGGATGCTGTCTCGATTGTGCTCCTGATGGATCAGTTGCAGACCTCGGGCTGGTTTCCAATCAAAAAACAGATAGGATTCACGACACAATTCATAGTTTTGAGTGCCTGTGTAGCGGATACTGAAGTGGTTTTGCAGATGCTTGGGTACATGGATGATAATCTGGAGTTGTTCCATTCGTTCCAGATATTGGGAGTACAGAGATTCGGCCAGAGTTCGTTCGCCGATACTCCAAAGAATCTGGCGCAAAATCAGATGCCTGGAGCGATCAGAGGTTTGAAAGGAATACCCTTTTAAATGAAAAAAGAGGGCCGGAATCATGAGATTTTTTGAGCGAAGAATATTGGAAATCTCAATCCACCATAAAGAATCCATGCTAGAGGCACTTTGTCCAAATATAATTTTGGCGTCTTCCAAGAGCTGAGGGGAGTTCAGGGATGCCGAAAGTTCCAGACAAAGTTTGATAAGGCCAGCATCCAGAATGATTTTCTCTGGCCCTTCTTCGATTTGCAAAGAATGCCGCAACAGCTTAAGGGCCTCAGAAGACTTATCTCTTTGCACTAATCTTTCCACTTGTTCTGTCAGGGCTTGGGAATGGGATGGGTTCAAATGCAGTATGATTTTTAGACTTTCACCTAAAAAAGCTGGAGGAATGCTGGAGTTTTGTTTCAGGGCTTGATAAAAGGGCCAGAATATCTTGGCAATCATGGACTGGTTTTTTAGCTCAGGCTGGTAGCGACTCCAGTCCAGATAGTTTTTAAGATTAATATACAGAGGATCCTGGGTGTTTACATTTAAGGCTGCCAGATCTCCAAAATAACGGCCCCATAAGACCTCGGTCTCTTTGAGGTAATACCCATGACTGGCACTGCCCATACGGCGCGCAAAATGAAAGTAGCTTTTTAAAATTCTGGAGTACTCCCCATCATTGGGATTAAGAATTAGGCCTTCGAGTTCACCGCGTTCAAACAGCCAGTCAAGCTCCATTCTTAAAGGTAGAATCCTTAACCAGAGGTCTTCTTGTTCTGAGGCCTGGGGATGGCTGGAAAGAAAGTGCAAAAGGGAATGCAGACGGCCTTTAAGGATATCGGAGAGAATAATCTCTAAACCCTGTTGGTTGGCACTGGACTCTCTGGGCAAAAACAGCATAAGACTATGATAGCCTAAAATGCCCCGGAAATCTTAAAACCAGTTTCAGAATAACCCTGTTGGTTGCCGCGCATCAAATAGGCATCCACAAAAAAGTCAGAGATCCGATGCCGGATACCGCCATTTAGGACAATATCATTGGTCTGGGCATCAAAGTCTTCGTATTTGATTTCACCTAACAGATGGGTATCTTTGTTAAGTTTAGTGTCCACTCCAGCAATCCAGGAAAACCAGGTGTTATTATTTACAAACTTGTTATCCGTATCGTTATGTTTCACTGTGAAGTGTGATTCTGTTCGGTAGGTGAAGGGGCTAGTTACAGTGAAGTAAGCCGTGCGGAATCTCTCAAATTCCTGATCCAGAATCAGATTTCGTGATTTCTGATCCACATTGGTAGACATAAATCCCAGCGCAAACTCACTGCTTCCGACTTTTTGATGGGCCTTGAATCCATAGCTTGATTCGGGGAATCCATCCTGTGAAGAGTCAAATCTTGTGCCTATGGTGGTGTCCGTAAAACGGGTTGATTTTAAGACTCTTAGAGAAATCTCAAAATTGTCATGGATTCCATGATTAAGTAATAGATTTGAGTCTGTGGCCTCGTGAGCACTTACATTTTTATACAAACCCGTACGCGTCACTTTGGTTTGTCCGTAATGATAGGCTGCGGCGGTTTTGCCTTTAGGTAACCCTCTAGCAGATATGGAATCCAAAAGCCCAGTGGGACCAACTAGGGACGGTAGCATCCTGGAGTTATCCCAGCGGGTTTTTAACTGATTGTAGCGATTAGGTGATTGGATCACTGGTACTCCCGAACTCTCGATCACATCATCAGAAAACTGCGATAGATCCAGATGTGAATTCATACGAATTTCTCTGGCCGGGGTGCGATTGGACTTTATAAAGTCTCCGGGATGATGCCTATCAAAAAAATCCTTCTGCTCGATGATTGCTTTATCATGCTCGGGGCGGGTCAAATAGTCTTCCACATTTGATTCCAGAGGCGAACTCAAAGAGTCCTCCGTGTGGAGGCTTAGGACCAGAAGTCCCATAAGAATGGTTCGAATCAAGTAAGTCTTGTTTTTCATTGGCAATTTTTCTGTTACACTGCGCCTTGGGATTTTTCGGCAATTTACCCAACAATATTGATGAACCTGATGATTCTTTTGTTTACCTCACTTCTGGCAGGGTTGCAGCTCTACGGCATCCGGCAGCTTGGCCTTGCCAAAGATTTTCTGACTAGTGGAGTATTTAGAATAGGTGAAGAGGAAATGGATGCGGCATCCGTGATTGGCTACACACGGGTCTATTTGATTTTTCTTTTTGTAATTCACCTGGTGGTCTGGCTTCTGGGTTTTGTGCATATTCATCCTCTTTTGGGAGCGTTGGGTTGTACTCTGGCATTTTGTGATTTTATTCTCAACCATGAAGTCATCACACACTTGGCCAAGGCCCCTTTTTCTGATAAGGCGGCTAATAGACTGATGGCTTTTGGTCTGGTGTTGGCAATATTGCAGGTGGCATGTTGTTTTTGCATGATGGGTCTAGTGATAATCAGAGAAATTGGATAATTTATGTTCACAGATGAGATACGGATTCAGGTAAAGGGCGGCAATGGCGGCAATGGTTGCCAGTCCTATGCCAAAACTACTCAGGCAGCATTTAAGGGCCCTGATGGGGGTTCTGGGGGACGGGGTGGAGATTTATATCTGGTAGTTGATCCCCGCATCAACAGTTTGAATTTGTATAGGCAGAATCGCCATCATAAGGCGGATGATGGCAGGCCAGGAGGCAAACATGCGGATGGCAAGGATTCCGGTCCCAAATTTTTAAAAGTTCCACCGGGAACCTGTGTTTTTGCCGAAGATGGATTTTTACTGGCCGATTTGAACTACCCGGACCAGAAATTTTTGGTTGCCAAGGGTGGCCGTGGTGGCCGGGGTAATCGTGATTTGATCACTAAAACCATTAAAGTACCCCGTTTTGCTGAAAAAGGTGAGCCAGGTGAAGAACTCTGGATTCGTCTCGAGCTAAAACTTACAGCAGATATTGGGATCATTGGATTTCCTAATGCGGGCAAATCGACTCTGATTTCCAAACTTTCCAATGCCAGACCAAAAATTGCATCCTATCCCTTTACAACTCTGGAACCAAATTTGGGTATGGTATATCTGACAGAAGAACGCTCTATGCTAATGGCAGATATCCCCGGAATTATTGAAGGGGCTCATGAAGGGGCCGGGTTAGGGCATAAATTTTTACGCCATGTGGAGCGCTGTGGTTTTCTTTTACATCTGGTGGATTTGTTTCCCTTTGAAGAAAGAGATCCCTGGGACAGTTATGTGATTTTGAATC
>DITF01000099.1 GCA_002422125.1 bacterium UBP17_UBA6191 | reverse complement strand
TATAGGTCCAAAAGGCCTTTACATCCTTTGAGGACTCAAAGAGACGCAGGGAACTGGCCTGAAACAGACGGTTGGGGTTATTCAGAAATAAATCCAGAAACTGAATTCCATGGAAGGAGTCTCTTAACATATCTTTGGCCATGCTAAGTGTCTGATAGATGGAATTGGAACTGTCTTCTTCAGCTTCTCTGACCTTTAGGCGTACAATACTCTGAAGGGTTGGTAATAATATCAAACTATTTTCATGAAGTTGTTCCGAGGTCAAATTGATGATATGACTCCCATTGCTAAGAACTGCCCTCACTCCTGAAATTTGACTCCATTTAAGAAACCATGCGTTTAACTCGTCTTTAGACTCTTGCGGAATGTGAGGTAGTTGGGCTTTGCCATTTTCCACAAATTCTTTAAGCTCCAGAGAAAAGTTTTCCTCAAGTTGATCAGAGAGCCTTACAATTTCCCTGAAATCAGATTCAAGTTCAACCAGTTCTTTATACAGGGACGCTTCTACACCAAAGCGAATTGAGTAAAACCCAGCAGTATAAAGAATCAGACCTGTAGGGATAAAGATAGTGGACAAGCCTAAAAGCAGGGGACCGTAAAGGTCATTGGCTTTAAGAATCTGGTATGCAGCCAAAATCAGGCAAATGCATACAACAAATATTAGGAGGCCTGTGTAACTCCTGCCATAGGAGTTTATAATCTCGGGGATCTGGTTAAGAGCATCCTGTTGAATCAATCCATGTTGAATTTCATCGGCCAATAGCTGTAGGCTCATGCAGACTCAAATTCCAATCAGGGCTTGGCTTCCAACGATTCAAGCTCCTTACGCAATGCCCCAAATTCTCCATTTTTTTTACGGAAGTCATTGGATAATTCAATAATCAGCCTGAGCTCCAACTTGGCAAGAATGGCTGCTGCCGAATTTTGAAGCCTGCGAAAATCCAGCGTATTGATCCATAATAAATCCAGTTTTTCCATGGCTCGGGCATTGTATCGTCTGGGAGTAGCTTCTCCGAACAAGGTATTTTCGCCCTCAAAGTCACCAGGATATAAAATATCGATGTTCAAATGCTCTTTTGCATCACCAATTGAATCGTAAAGTTCCATGCGGCCATTTAACACCAGGATCAGTCCGGCTTGAATCCGCCCTTTTTCGAAAATTACAGAGTCGGCCGCAAAGCGCTTGACGCTGGAAAACTGTAACAGTTTTTTCAGCTCCAGAAGATCCAGATCCACAAACAGGTTGAATTTGTTTAAGTCGTTGACCAGCATTTCAGGCACTCTTTGTCTTTAATTCCGCAATTTTGTCACTGGCACTACGAATATCGAGTTTCAATTTTTTATGTCTTTGGGCCAAAGCCATAACCATGCGAAGCAGAAGTTTTGAAAGAATCTTAGGTCCTGAACTCTGTAATCTGCGGAAATCAAGAGTTGAAATCCAAACGGCAGTTACTCTTTCAAAAGCTAAGGCTGAAGCTGTTCGTTTCTGGGTTCCGTCTCCAAACAAAGACATCTCACCCATAAATTCACCGGCCTTTAACTTAGCCAGAGAAATTTTATTCCCACCAGGTTCAATAAAGATCTCGATAACACCTTTTAGAATAAGAAACAATCCAGAGCCGGGGTCACCCTGACGAAAGATAATTTCGTCCTGTGCAAACTGCTTGACCTGGGCAAATTGCAAAAACTTTTTAACCTCAATCTCTTCCAGGTCCTTGAAGATGTCAAAGTTCTTGATCTCTTCAATCAGCATTGTGTCACCAGGTTTCAGTTAATGGATTAAACTTGGATACTTCAGACAGGTTTCCGTTGACAATAGAGATGGATTCACCGGTTTGCAGGATGATTGACTTATCGCCTCTCTCAAACCTTACGGCACCGGCTGAAACTCTCACATCCGCTCCATTGGGACGACGAATCACTTTAAAAAGGGATGGTCTGGCATATACAGTACTATCCAACACCTTTACTTCTAAAAGGCCATCCGATCCGCGAGAATCAAACACAATGTCACCCGCTTCGACAAAGAGATTGGATTTACTGCCCTGATTTTGGTTAAAAATCTCCATACCAGTCAGAAAAAGTTCACTTTGGCTCAACAGTCGTACTAAAACTCGATCGAAGGTTTCAAGATTCAGGGTTGAACTTTGAGCGGTGCGGAACTGATGTTTCATGTAGCGCATAGTCCTAGGTTTGACATTTGTCCATTCAACGGTTGCATCTTCTCGTTCCTGAGCTGTACCCGTAAAACTGACCATGGAGATAAACATTTTGGAGCGGGCATCCTCATCTTTTTCGCGTTGGGACATAATGACTGCGACCGATCCCAGGCTGACAAAGAGAAATAGGGTGAGAAAAATTCCGGCAATAGTAAAATTGGAACGGGCGGCAGTTTTTTCTGTAAACTGCTCCTGCTCTGCCTGCCGTTTTTTTATACGACGACGACGCTGCCGTTCCTTATAATCAACAAATTCTAATTCCTGCCACTTTTTTGCCACGACACTACCGTATCGTCAATGCCTCAAGGTGTATTGACGGTTACCCCCACATTAGCTTGAAATGTTTTACGAATCACGGCATTTCCCATCCAGGGAGCCACAGACACAATATCTAATTCGATGGTCCTTGAGCGGTCATTATCCTTGGAGTAGACCTTAACTGCAACTGTTGCAACTCCTCCGGCCAGTCGTTTTTTTCCAATCAACCCTCTTTGTTCAGGGGTCATATTGCCCCCGGCTGTAGTTTGGTAGCTAGGATTGTATGTACCCTCTCCTTGCAACACATTGCCAGGGTTCATATTTCCAGAGTAGGAATAACGGGTCTCCAAAAAGAGTTCTGCATAAAATGCGTATGAGTTTGGGTTGGCAGATAAAACTCGTTTAAGACCTTCAAGATAGAGTTCATGACTACCACAGAGTGGGTTATTGGGTGCGCCTTCAAATCCGGGCACATTACGATATCCTGGATCACAGGTTACCCATTCCATGATGGATATCTTAGGACCAGTGCCCTCAGATAATCCTGATTGAATCCCAGATCCAAAAAACTGTACGGTCTGGGTTGCACCAGTATCAGTCTGGGGAGCGCCATCAGAAAGATTAATGGTCGCTTGGGAATAGGCCTCGGACTCATTAAGATTACCAGCTTTAATTTCTACCTGAAACTGGGCTCGTTTATCTCTTACCGTACCTTGAAATGTATTCAGAGTTGGGTAAGATGCTTCTCTTAATAGTTTGTTAATTCTAACAGCGGCCGCATCTAAACTCTGCTGGGTCTGATTTCTCCAAAGTGATTCATTAAACTGCCGTGACCCACCTAAAAAGAGTTGTCCAATAAACAGACCTAAAAAGGCTAGAATGCCGGAAACGATCAGGATTTCCACCAAGGTAAATGCCAACCGGCTGTTAAAGTTTGGACGGGTTAGCATCAGTCATCACCCCGTCGGACCTCATAGACCCCTGTAACCACTTCACCCCGCTTAGCCGAGGCGAGCGATGCGTCAAAATCTACTCCAAAATTGAATTTTTCCTGATTGGATACCTCGGCATCCACCATTTCATCAAACCCTGAACCAGCCTGGGTTGTAGAATACCTCAAATAGACCCGTGTCAGATTTTTTGCTCCCGAGGCTGTACCAGCCGTGACAGGCGATATCATCTCATCTCTTTTGACATAACCCCTAGTCGATATCATTACTGACTCTGTGGTGTAACTCATAGCCCCTTGAGAACCAAACACAAAAATGCGTTCCAGAATGTAGTCTCCAGAAAATGGGTCTCTCCAGTTTGGCCCCATGGCAAGATCATTGTGGGCTGTCGAGTTGATGTGAATTACTTTCTGAATTCCATTTTCAGGATAGCTGGTACGGATGTCTTTGATAAATCGATTCAAATGAGTAGCCATTGGCCCATCAAAATTGAGATCCTGTGGGGTAAGGTTCCATTGCCCTGTGCGAGAAACTACTGGCGGGGGTGGATTTGCACCAGTTTGTGGGCAACCGGTGACAGTGACAGTGCCAGTAAAAAACATGGGTCCTGGGTTAGTATCCATATCCAGACAGCGGGTAAAATCATAATAGGGGTTTTTTCCGATGGCATAAGCTACAGCATCATAAAACTGGGTCGGAAGCGATCGAATTTTTGTGAGTGCATGCTGTTGACCACCCTTGGCAACAAAAAGTGATTGTAACCTTTCGCGCATTTCAAAAATTCTTTCTTTAGACTCACCTCCGGTTTGCATCATGATGATGGCAAAGGCCATAAGCGTCATGCCGATCATAATGACTACTAGCACACTAAATCCCTTGCGAGAATAGACAATGGAAGGTCTCATTTGTCCCTCGCTAGATTGGCCTTAAATGATACTAACCAGAACTCCTGATCTTCTCTGGCCGCTCCTGNNCATGCCGAGTACGAGTTTCATAAAGGCCCCATCGTCTTGAGTGTCACCATCGGCATCATGACGATGATGGGTTGGTTTGTCGTCATAACGGGGTTGGTAGGGACGATCCAGAAGAATTTCGTCCAAAATTTCGTCAGCCGCGTTTTCACGGGCACGGTTGTTGGGAGCGGAATGTCCATCGGCGAATGCTGTGGTTCCTGGAGAGGGGAAGCCCCAGCG
This sequence comes from bacterium UBP17_UBA6191, assembly GCA_002422125.1. Lineage (GTDB taxonomy): Bacteria > Muiribacteriota > UBA6191 > UBA6191 > UBA6191 > UBA6191. The sequence continues at coordinate 2,691 of DITF01000099.1, read as the reverse complement.
GTAATTAGGTCCAATTGGATCAGAGGCGTTGTTGGAATAATATTTTCCAGGGATTGCCCCTGATAGTTGTTTGTAGGGGTTAATGGGTCGAACCCCGGTAACCCGACACCCGGTGCTATCGGCGGCAAGCCCGCTGAGACCGGCTGAAAAGTCTAGGGCACAATCATTTTGAGCATCAAACCAGGGGTTGGGATAATAGGAAAAAGTCAATTCTCCCCCAGGGTTGGCATTGCGTTTCAGCCTGACGGTTCTACTGGCCCCGCCAGGAGACATGGATGTATCTGGATTGGTAGCCCCGTTTTCTTTATACACTCCGGCATAGAATAAAAGCTTATAATCTGTACCTCTGCGCGAAATAATACGATCCCCATCGGCATCCGTCTTGTATGCTCCTCCGTTACCACCTAAAACAGATTTTAAGTTAAATGAGGCAAAATTAAGACTGCCTCGGGCATCCAGAAACTCGGCCTGATTGCGGCCTGATAGAGTGCTGGTCCCACCCCCATAACCTTGTTCGTCAATGGACAAAAAGGGAACATCCTCAGAGATAAGCCTTTCCATGATATTGTTGGCCATATCCATGGCAACTACCCAGGACTCAGAGAATTCATTGGAACGGTTGTTCATACTAAACAACCCCATTACCGGTAGTAGAAATGTCACTAAAATCGAGATTCCGACCATAATTTCAACTAGGGTCATACCGATTCTAGTGACATTTTTCATAAGAGTTCCACCGCCAAAGCGGCTAGTTGACTCCGCTCAGACTTAACAAAGTTGGTATGGGCAAAAATACTTTGCCCCTTAAATCTTTCCACAACATAAGTCAGTCCATTACTGGAAGGGTCAAGATAGGGGTTATCGATCTGATAGGGATCCCCTGTAAGGATAACCTTAGTGTTAGTCCCTGCTCTGGAAACGATCGTTTTGACTTCATGCGGAGTCAGATTCTGAGCCTCATCCACGATCAGCCACTGATTGGCCAAAGAGCGGCCACGGATATAGGTAATGGCTTCCATGGCAATTTTGTCATTTTTCATTAAAAACTCTACATACTCACTAGGGGTGCTTTCGGTTATGTAGTTATCTGTAATAAAGGAAAGATTGTCAAAAATAGGCTGCATCCAGTGACTGAGTTTTTCTTCTTTACTACCTGGAAGATAACCGATGTCACGGCCCAATGGCATAATTGGACGGGAAACCAGCATTCGTTTGTAGCGTAAGTCATCCACAGCTTTTTTGAGGCCGGCTGCTAAGGCTAATAATGTTTTACCAGTTCCGGCTTTTCCTACCAGGGTCACTAGTTGGATTCTGTCATCCAAGAGCGCATCTAAAGCAAATTCCTGCTGCTGATTCATGGCCGATATACCCCAGGGGTTTTCGCCTTGGTTGGCAAGGCCAAGAATTGTGCCAGTAGTTTTATCGTACCGTCCCAAAAGCTCTTCGGTAGCATTTGTCATCTTTAAGATCACATACTCATTATGAAATAGAGAGGGATCCTGAATTTTTACTGTTCCGTGGGCCGCAAAATCGGCATAAATTTCCGGATCTACAAAGATCTCTTTCCATCCCTGATAAAATTCATCAAAGTTGATCTTTTCAGATTCAAAATCCTCGGCCAATAATTGTAAGGCATCGCCCTTGATTCTGGCATTGATGTCCTTACTGACAAAGACAACCTGCATTTTTTTCTGGTTTTTAATTTGCAGGAATTTGGCACAGGCCAGAATCTGATTGTCGGTAATTTCCATGTTAATATGCTGGGGGAGATGGTTTTCAAATTCGGTTAATACCTGAATACTCCCTCCAGCTTCGGTGGGTACACCCTTCATCAAGCTGCCTCGGGCCCGTAGATTATCTAGAATTCTAGCCACTTCACGAGCGTTGCGACCCCGTTCGTTGGTCTCTTTTTTGAAGCGGTCCAGTTCTTCAATAACCTGAATAGGCAGCACAACATCATTGTCCTTAAAAGCCATCAGGCTCTCTGCACTATGTAAGAGCACATTAGTGTCAAGAACAAATATCTTTTTCAGATTGGATTTCTCTTTTTTCTTTGTTTGGGTTGTATTTGCTTCGGTCATATTTATAGGTTACTCTTTACAAAAGACAAAAAGCAATTAGAATGGCTTTCCCTGATGAAATCAAAGTTAAAACTAGCAGAAATTTTTTTGTTATGCCTACTATTGCTCATTTGTCCCTCTCAGGCAATGACAGGAACCTCCATTACCTTGGATGAGGCAATTTTGAGAACACAGGCACTGAATCTTGAGGGTAAGTATGAAGAGGGTTTGGCGGTCCTTAAAGCAGCACAACGAAGATCTATTCTCAGCTATAGAAAGTCCTCCTTTTATGTATTAAGGCAGCAGATTTTACTTCTGGAGAATCGCCCTTACCAAGAAAAGAGATTGCAGGAAGCCAAGGCATTGATTCGTTACCTGGAGTCAAGCCCGACCACGAATTTATTGTCTAACGGCCAATCCGATCTTGATTTTTTTGTTTTGGGATTATCTAATCTTAAAAACAAGCTGGCTTTGGTTCAGAGAACCTCGTACTCCACTTTATTGGAGGCTTCAAAGCGGGCCTTTAAAACCTGGGGTAATAAAAAGCATGAGTGCTATTGGACAGCAGTATCGACGGCCAAGCATAATGGTTCCATGGCCCAGACTCATTGGCAGTGGAAAGCGGATCTGA
>DITF01000289.1 GCA_002422125.1 bacterium UBP17_UBA6191 | reverse complement strand
AGGCGCTGGCGTCAATCAGATTGGGAAACTTGGTTTGAATCAGGGCTAACTCATCCTGGGTTGGGTTTCGTTGCAGTACAACCGGAACTATATCAAGCCCCTCAAGGCAATCTAAAAGATTCAGCAGGCTGATTTCCTTATGACTATTTCTAATGCCAGCCCTCCAGGTGATACCAAGCCTTCTTCGTTTGGGTTTCACCGGCTTATTTTGCTTGATGCTTAAAGGACGAATCTCTGGCAATAACATGGTTTCAAAAAAGCCCAGAAAATATGGTAAATCAGCGATGTATATCTCTATGGCACCCTTTGGTTTTTTCTTTAGAAGGGTTATTCCAACCGGTAATAGTTCAGGAATCAAAAACTCCAGTCTGGCATCGCCTGCAAATGTGACTTCTTTTATGCCTAAAGCTGGAAGGTACTGTAAAAATCTGAGAAAAAATATCTGATCTCCCAAGCCCTGATCTGCCAAAAGTAGCAGTGGTCTGCCTTTTAAGTCTTTAGCTTTGAAGTTAAAACTAGCCAGAGGGGATTTTAAACGCACCTCAGCCCGATACCTATAGGCATCAAAACCGCTTCGTAGCTTTCCCTGTACCAACTGACTAAGGGCAAAGTTATTGAGAGCCATAGAATGATCAGGATCTTTATTTAGGCACAATCGGTAATTGTTTTCAGCCTGATCTGGTAAATGCAAAAGAGATAGAACCATGCCCAGGTTATACCAGTTGGCTGCCGATTCAGGCTCAATTTTGACGGCCAGACGAAAACAACTCAAAGCAGATTGAAGCTGTCCTAGCCTCAAAAACGCATCCCCTAGCAATACAACCGCAACGGGGTGATTGGATTCAATTTTTAGAACCCTGGCAAAATGAGAAGCCCCTTCCTGGATCTGATTGAGCTGGACTAAACATTTTCCCAAAGCAATCAGGTACTCACAACTCAATGGGTGCATCTCAAGAAGCCTTGTGTAACAAACCTGTGCCTGAGAAAATTCTTTGGCCCGGACAAGGGTTTTAGCTATGCCTTCCCAGGCCAAGAAGTTATTGGGCTCGAGCCGTAACGCATCCTGAAAAATGCTCAGTGCCTGAGCTAATTCTGCACGGACAAAATGCTGTTCGGCCCGCTTTAACAGATCATAAAATAAAATCAAGACCTCCCGGCGATGACCTCGATCTCGACTCTGGCTCCCTTGGGCAATCCCTTAACGGCCACACAGGATCGAGCCGGAAAAGGTGCTTGAAAATAACTGGAATATATGGAATTGACGGCCTGAAAATCTGCCATATCCACCAAAAAAACCGTGGTCTTGATAACATTTGCAAAGCCAAGTCCATTGTCGGCCAGCATACATTCTATATTGTAAAATACCTGCTTAACTTCTTCTTCTAGGCTATCTTGTTTCATCTGATTCGTCTGTCTATCCAAGGCAATCTGCCCAGAAAAATAACAAACTCCGTTTAATTCACGGCCTAGCACATACGGGCCAATAGCCTCTGGTGTCCGTGAAGATTCCAGCACTTTCATACAAACTCCTGTCTAATCTGTTTGGATTTGTTCGCCATTGTATCACGCTTCTGATAAACTTGTGCCCAAACTATGAGCCTTGAAGAATTACATGAGCAGTTGCCGACAGCAGAAATATATACCCATGCTGGCCTTGAGTGTAAGGTCGTGGAGTTAAAACACTGGTTTTTTACAGCCACAATCATGGACAGGCCGCCCTACTTAGTTTGTCTTTTAAATTTAAACCTTCAGTTTTCCAAAGAAGAGTTACAGTGTTACAGGCAAGCTGAAGCCATGGGCCTTTTGGGATTTCATTTTTATCATGCAATTTCTAAAATCATTCCAACCCCTGCCGGCTGTCTTATAAGTGCTTGGACAGAACCACAGTTAAGAACTCCAATTTTACTTCAGAGTAAAGATGTATCAGGGATGCAACAAGTACTGAACTGGCTGCAAGCAAACACTACCCCTGTAATGCTTGCGGCATTACAAGCCTTGCAGGATATAACCAGCAGATATGACCTAAAACCGACAGGAGAACGCATATGAGCAATGCCATCTTTCAAGTACCAGCACCCCTGAATGAACCAGTTTATAATTATGAGCCCGGGTCCAGTGCCAGAAAAAAATTGCAGCAAACCTTGCAGGAGATGCGCTCCATGGTACTTGATATCCCCATGATTATTGGTGGCAACGAAACCCGTACTGACAGACAGGAACGATGTGTTTGTCCCCATGAACATTCCCATACATTGGCAAACTATCATGTCGGAGAAAAAAAGCATGTGGAAATGGCTATCGTTTCAGCTATGAAAGCTCAGGCTGAGTGGGCAGCTATGCCATGGGAACACAGAGCCTCCATATTTTTGAAAGCTGCCGATTTAATGGCTGGTCCCTACCGAGCCCAAATGAACGCGGCCACTATGCTGGCCCAGTCCAAAAGTGCTCATCAGGCTGAAATTGACGCCGTCTGTGAACTTGTCGATTTTTTAAGATTTAATGTTTATTTCATGCAGGAAATTTACGCAGAGCAACAGAATATTCATTCCCCCACAGTCTGGAACCGCCTTGAATATCGTCCACTGGAAGGGTTTGTGGCAGCAATTACTCCTTTTAATTTCACGGCTATTGCCGGGAATCTGCCTAGTTGCCCAGCTATGATGGGAAATGTTTGTGTCTGGAAACCAGCCACAACCCAGATTTATTCAGCCTATTTAACCATGAAAATTTTTATGGAGGCCGGACTTCCTGCCGGTGTAATCAATCTAATTTATCCAAGTGGGGTCGAGTTTTCTGAGGTGGTCCTGAATCACAAAGATTTTGCCGGAATTCACTTCACCGGTTCCACGGGGGTCTTTCAGTCCTTTTGGAAAACCATTGGCAACAACATTGCTCGCTACAAAGCCTACCCCAGAATTGTCGGTGAAACCGGAGGCAAGGATTTTGTAGTGGCTCATCACAGTGCCGATCCACAGGCCTTGGCTACAGCCTTGGTGCGGGGAGCCTTTGAATATCAGGGCCAAAAGTGTTCCGCAGCCTCTAGGGCTTACCTGCCTAAATCCATGTGGCCCGATGTTTTTGAACGCATTCAGGCTCAGTTTTCTCGCATCAAAATGGGCCCAGTAGAAGACTTTGAGAACTATATCAATGCCGTTATCGACAAAAAAGCCTATGACAGAATCAAATCCTATATTGACTATGTCAATGACTCCGATGAAGCCGGTATTGTCTTTGGTGGCAAGTGTGATGACAGCCGTGGCTATTTTATAGAGCCCACGATTGTACTGACTAACAATCCCAATTTCAAAACCATGGAAGAAGAGATTTTTGGTCCGGTTTTGACCGTGTTTTTATACGATGACCCTCATTATAAAGAAATGCTTGAAGTCGTCGATAAAACATCCCCATACGCCCTCACTGGAGCGGTCTTTTCCCAGGATAGAAGTGCCATTGTAACTGCCTGTAAAATGCTTGAGAACAGTGCTGGGAACTTCTATATCAACGATAAACCAACCGGAGCTGTGGTGGGACAGCAGCCCTTTGGTGGGGCCAGAGCCTCCGGAACCAACGACAAGGCTGGTTCCAAGCTCAATCTTTTACGCTGGGTAAATGTTAGAACTATCAAGGAAACTTTTGTTCCTCCTAAAGACTTTTCTTACCCATTTTTGGAAAAAGACACTCAGTGACGAATATCAATGGTAACGGGCCCATGATCGGAGACAAATAGCTCTCTGTTTTCTAACCGATCCGGATTGGGCCTTTTGATTTCTCTCAGAAAAAATCGAAACACGGAATCATATTCCCACACCTTTGGTTTCGTGATTCCCTTGCCTGATTTGAGTCCGTGCGAAACAAATATAAAATCAATCGTCTCAGGAACCCCCTGATAAATGTAAGTGCCCTGATTCGGAAGGTAGGAAACGGGATTCCATAAAATGGGATCCTTCTTGCCTTGATATAAAACTGAGAGAGCATCTTGATTCAGTTCCTTTTCTACTTCATCCATACCAGCGCTGTCATTCATATCACCAAGGACAATAATATCCTCGTATTCTGAAGCCACAGCCTCCACCCTTTCGCGAATCATTTCCTGCTGAACCCGATTGGTAATTCTTGCCATTTTGGCAGCTTCTGGGTTGCGAGCAAATTTGGACTTGGGATAAGTGGCAATGACCTTGTACCAATGGGTTGGATCGGTTTTTAAGGCCACATCAAATTCAGTGGGAAATCTCGACCAATAAATATTTTTTTCTTTCCCATCCAGCATAATTTTTTTGAAACCAGGAAAGGGATAACGGCGATTTTCCTCGGTGACTTCCTTGTCTGATAAGGCTTCATAACGACGAATCAAAAACCTGGATTTGTCAATTAGGGCTGCTACCTGCTGGGTTGTATAGTACTTTTTATCCTCTACCACTGGTGAGTTGTGTACCACCGCATATCTGTCATCCAAATGCGTTTGTACAAACTTCTCAACCACAGCCGGTCTTGAATCAACCTCACAAAGAACCAGGATATCAGACTGCAAAAATCTAAGATATCTAGCCAGCATCTGCTGACTTAATCTGTCAAACTCAGCTTCAACCTCCTCTGAAGGAGGGTTTTTCACCTTTTCATTAAAAATTGGATTTTTTAAATTGTTTTCAAACAAAGCCGACATAAAATATATATTGGCCAGACCAACTCGGAAGGAGTCTGCCATAACCTGGGGAAGCAGCAATAAAATTAGTAATAACCTATGCACCATCTCTCCTTCTATTTACGAATAAAATACCCATTAGGAGCAGCCGTAGCCCCAAACTTGGTTTCTCTCACCTTGTCATGTAACAGAATATCAGGATGTCTCTGTAAAAATTCTTCCACAGCCTCCCATGGCCCTGGCCCATGTTCTTTTCTGACTGGATGGCCATTGACACAACCATCTTCCACTATAAGATAATCTCCAGTTTTAAGAAATGGTACCCACAATTCAAGTTCTTTTAATACATGATCACAACTATGATCCGAATCAAGCATCAGCATAACTTTGCCACGATTCTCACCCATCATCTCAGAGACTTTACTTACAGCCGCAGGATCTGCACTACTGCCTATTAAAAAGTGAATGTTGGGATGATTACTAAAGGCTCTGTCCTTGTCATCAATGTCGATAGAATAAACTCGTCCGTTGGGATTGCGTACCGATAACATATCAGAAAAATAAAGCGCAGAGCCCCCGTGCCGAGTCCCCGTTTCTATAACATTATCGATGGCATGTTCAAACAGAATCTCCTGGTAATTCCACATATCTGAGGGCAGTTTTAAGGTACGAACCCCCCTGTAAAATGTAAACTTCCAAGTATTAGCCTCATAGTACCACTTAAAATAGTCATCCCAAATTTTCTGGCTCATAATTTCTCCTGTGGTTTTACCCCAGTAATTCTCATATCACGGGGTTCTCTTAACTTATATTGAGCTGGTTCCTGCATTAAATCATTAAGCCCTGCCTCATGTAACAGTTGGGCCAGACTTCTTGGGGTGTAGGCCCAACGATGAATCATCAAGGGATCTTTCCAAGAGGGATCCCCATACAAAACCCACATGCTTCTTTGTCCCTCTGGTCCAGGCCCCGTGGCTATGTCCGGATTTTTTAAGACTTCTTCGCAGGCACTCAATAAGTTAGGGCACTCGACGATCATCTTCCCGCCAGGTTTTAGGACTCTGACCCATTCTTTAAGAATGTCCAAAACTTCCCATCTCCAAAAATGTTCCACTACATGCACACTCAAAATTTCATCGGCCGAATTCGATTCAAATGCCTTGAGATCGCGTAAATCACAGATAACATCTGGCTCCTTCCCTGCTCGGGAAGAAACCACATCCACATTTATATAGCCAGGAAGAATTTTATCTCCACATCCAAGATTTAGTTTCACAAGTCTACCGGCCCCAAAATCTTTACTGGCTGCCTGGTTTGGCTTAAGTACCTGATGCCATTGCGCACCAATAAATGTTGGGGAGTGATTTCTCTCAATAGTTTCCTGACCCAGACGGATTCTTTCTTCCACCGCTTTAGGTTGCATGGCAATGACTTTGCGAATTCCCTCAAGCAAGGTCTCGCTCAAAATCGCCGAGTCCTTAAATTCCTGATAGGCCGGAATAGGATTTGCCACTACCATTCTTCCTGCCCACAGTGGTTCCACGACCCGGTTCGGACTTTTTACCGCGCGAAAGCCAGCGTTTCCCTCTGTAGTAATAAGCACAAGATCCGATTCCTTTAAAGTATCCCAGGTGGCTTGTAAAGACCAGGGGATCAAATCCAGCTTCCATTTGGTCCCAGATTGGTTGTAGCGATTTATGGCATCTTTTAGTTCCTCTACAACTCCGGTCACAATTCTTAAAACCGGATTTTTACCCAATTCGTTCTTTTTATTTAAGTCCTCAAGCGAAACCAACTGATTCAATAGAGACGGTACATTGATGGTATGACCAAACCAGCATAGATTCCAGGATTCTTTGGGCGAAAACCTCGGCTCTTGATACTGTCCCTCATAGGGATCCGATATAATGGTGCCCGCTCTTCCCGTATGCTCCATCAAAGCCTCTGCCATGGCAGGAGTGGAACAGACAATCACATCTGCTAGGGCACACATTGCCAGTAAATGCGCGCGAAGTCCCGGCTCCGAGACAAAATGATTATCACAAAGATCTACGACAATGCGAATGCCTCTGGCTTTACCCTCTTTAGCAATAAATTCGTTTACGGGTGTAAAGCTCTTGGAAAAAATCAATTGGTCACATTTTAGAATATCTTCAGGTACATCCTTAACAATGGTCTGGGTATTAAACACCTGAATCTGCATTCCTCTGTTGACAAGCTCAGCCGCCGGAATCAACACCCTATATCGGGCACTAGCCAACTGAGAACTCAGTTTTCCCTGAAGATTTTCAATTGGGGCAAAGGTGATCCAATGAATTTTCATTATCTGTCCTTAATTGTATTTTTTAGTATGTTCTTTATCGGCAGGCTTTGCGGAAGCACAAAGCTGTTTTGACACCCATCAGGCTCTTTCTTGAGTGCATTAAAAAGCCTGCCTTGCCTAAGACACTCACAATCTCAGCAATGGAATGAGGGAAAAAATCAACATATTGGGCCTTGTCACAGTCTTTGACACTGTCTACCTCAAGCACAAATTGCCCCTTGTCCCCAAGTGCCGAAAAAATCCGCCCTAGCAAAGATAGACGAAAATCGGGGTAGACATGAAACCATGTATTTCTGGCCATCATTACGAAGTCAAAATTCTCTACCAAAAAGGGCCAGTCGTTCCAGTCAGCCTCCGCGACACAGGCATCTGGACACTTTTCTAAAAAAAAATCCAGCATCAGCCGTTCTCTGTCCAAACCAAAATATTTCCGTCCACCAGTACCAAGGATGGGATACAATCGTCCCGTCCCACAGCCTAACTCAAGTACAGAGCTTGTTGGCTTAATTAGGTGATGTAAGAAGTTCTTCTCCGGCACAGAGACTAAGTGGGTTTCGTGGTAAACTGCTGGAGACTGGTATTGTGTAGAAATCAGGATGGTCATTCTTTTGCAACCTACAATCAAAGATTTAATGGAGAGTTTACCAGAACAGTCCGTGATGCGCTTCGAATCCCTGTCACATGATTCCAAACGCAAGGTTTTGGCCAGACTTAACAGATTACTAAAAAGTCAAAATGATCTATCTCAATCTTTCGTTAAACCCAGAAATGAAATAATCGAGGCCGATACCCGAATTGGTAAGATTAAACCCTCCTCTCCCTTAGCCATCAACAACCCCTTTTCTGTGGGTTCCGGTATGATATCTTCCGATTTGTTGCGCCTAGAGATCACCAGTGGCAGAGAATCCACCTATCAGGGCATGGGATGTTTTAGTGTGGTTGGATTAATTGGAAGCTTTGCCATGGATCTGGCATTTTTTGGGATTCTGGCTGGATGTGGACTTGTCTACTCCATTAAGAAGATGCTATCCACCGATGATTTTTTACTACTGGACTTCAATGCAAAAAAAATGATGGACTGTGAAGTGTCTAGCGGCTCGGTGGTCACTAAACCAAAACTGGATCTGGCTCATTTAAGAATCATTGCCGTAGAATCGCAAAGACAGCAAAATAAAGATAGTGTCTGGTTTCAGCACCGCATTGTTGGGGTCTTAAATAGTGGAGATACTGTGATTCTCTCTGACTGGAAAGCCAAACACTTCCCCGAAGCCATCGAATACGCCAGAATTATTGCCGAACGAGCCGAGATCCCTTATGTTTGCGGGGATGACGAAGGCTCAACTATGATGATCATCAACTCTCCCTCGGGAGTATCGGTTAAATACTACTAAAACCAAAAACCCCCCAAATTATATATGTATGTAATATAGTTTGGGGGGTTTTTGTTGGTCCATTTGCTGGTCCATTTATTGGATTGGGAAAATCAAAAAGAGAACGATTTTCAATGGAGCTGGCATCGACCTACTCTTCCGTACCTAGCGGCACAGTACCATCGGCGCTGGAGGGCTTAACTTCTGTGTTCGGGATGGGAACAGGTGGGGCCCCTCCGCCATTGACACCAGCAATTTATTGAAAATCATTCTCTTCTAATTTCGCAAATTTCTTAATATATAAAATAAGGGGGACAAAACATTAGTCTCTCATAAATTCAATGCGCGTTACTCTTGCTTCATAACTGGCAATATCATTGCACAGTTCCTTTCTAAGGAAGATCTCGAATCTTAGTACCGGTCAGCTTAAAGTGTCGCCACTCGTACACCCCCGGCCTATCTACGAGGTAGTCTACCTCGATTCTATCTCGAAGAATAAACTTCGAAGGGAAAACTCATCTTGAGGGGGGCTTCACGCTTAGATGCTTTCAGCGTTTATCCCGTCCCAACTTAGCTACTCAGCACTGCCTGCGGCCAGACAACTGAAACACTAGAGGTTGGTCCATCCCGGTCCTCTCGTACTAAGGA
>DITF01000028.1 GCA_002422125.1 bacterium UBP17_UBA6191 | reverse complement strand
TCCGGTATATTCCACAGTTGAAGCGACTCCCAAAGCTTCCAGCTTCTTTGATAATCCACAGCAGATGATGATATGATTGTCTTTTTGCTTGTAGCTATCTGAATACATTTTGGGGGAATTTCATGCGTAAGTGGTTTTTACTGTTTCTGATAATCCCCGCCTTTTTTTTACAGGGGTGCGGTCTGGCCGGAGCTTATATATGGTTTGGGGATCGAAACCTCAATGTTTACAATCAGGCCTTGGCATCCGGTGACAAAGAACAGATGGCATACGCATTAAATCAAGCTCTGGGATGTTATACCGACAGCCTCACCTACGATGAACTAAGATACCCATTGGTTTATGTGAAACTGGCCGACACCGCATTTAAAATCAAACCCGAAGCCCCTGCCGGGGCGCTTTCTTGGACTGAGCTGGGGATTTCTCGCTTAAAAGGCGAATATGAAACCTCCCAGGATTTCAAACGACTTTCTGAGATTGCCGAGATTTATGCGGCCTCTGGACGATACATGTACATGTTACATCGGGATCCCTGGAATCAGGCAAAAATTGCCGAAGCCAAGGATTTGTATCGGGCAGCTCTTTTGAAACGCGGCTCGGAGCCGAAGTTCAATGCCGGGCTTGCTTCTATCATGTTTCATGAAATCGAAAAAAATAACCTGGAGGCGGCCCAGCATTTAAACGGGATGCTTTTTTCAAGTATTGAAGACTTAATTGAAGCTGGGTACAGTTCTACTGACCCTTCCCCATACATACTTGAAAGCCAGGCCCTGTATGCCTACTTCAAAGAAGATTATGCTACAGCTATCCAGAAATTCACTGAAATCATGCAATCCACCGCGGATTTTGACAGGCGCAGGGCTAATCTTTATCTGGTCAAAGCATACACTGCCACCAGACGCTTTCAGGAGGCTGCGCAAATTAGCCAGACTTACCTTGATGTGAATCCCAGTGATTATGAATTTCTGGCTGAGAGATGTATTGCCAATTTCAGCAAAGGGGATAGTTCTTCTGGAAATCTGGATCTAGCTGAACTCGAGAAAAATCGCCCCGATTATCATGAATTTTATTACCGTCTCGGAAAGGTACTTTCAGAGGGTAACCAGGCTAATCGAGCCGAAATATTTCTCTTAAAGGCCTATCGTGAACGGCCTGAAATTGGGCACTACGCTTATGCACTGGGGCGAAATTACCTTCTTAAAGGTGATAAAAATGTTGCCAAACAGTTCTTTTCTAAAGCCCAGACTCTGGCTCCCGCAGGATCGGGACTTGAAAAAGATGCCAAACATTCTTTGTCAGAACTTTGAAGAATTGTCAATGCTGAGTTAAGTTCAGTCGATAGTGGGAACAGCCATGCGTCTGTTCTCAACTTCTGAACAATTAGCCCTGTTTTATCGATGGTTTGTCTTAATCATGACAACCGTTGTCCTTTTGGTATTTGCCGGTTGCGGTAGTGGTGGGGATTCCATCAATCGAATTCTGGATCCTCAAAACCCTGCCGTGGTAAAAAATGTATCCGCTTATCCTGCTAACCGCCGCGTCAGAATTGTTTGGGCCAAATCTGACGACCCTTCCATTGTTGGATACAACATCTACAGAAGCACGGATGTCAACGCCGGTTTTACTAGAATTGGTTCGGTAGGTCAGGTTACAGCACCATCATTTCAGGATGAAGGGCCTGATGTGAATGGAGATGGTCTTCCCGATGGGCTTTCCAATAATGTAACGCATTTTTACAAAGTGACCGCCTTTGACAGATCAGGCCGAGAAACTCCGGTGGATCTTTCTCCCTCCATCTCAGCCACCCCTGGTCAACTACCCTCTCAAACCGCCGATTTAGCTGTATCCAATGTAAGAGCCTATGCTGGCAAGAGTCAGGCTTTTGTGGCTTGGGACAGAATCGAAGACGAGCGCATACACGGGTATGCCGTCTACCGAAGTATTAGCGGGGTATCCGGTGGCAAAGTCTTGGTTGCCATCACAGATAAATTGGTGCACTCCTGGCATGAAGGTGGGCTATCTAATGCCGAAAGCTACATTTATGCCGTGGCACCGGTACTAAACGAAATCGACAATGATGTCACTTCAGCCGATCGATCTGGATTGTTGGAAGGTCGTCCTACCGAAAGTCGGGCTGTAAGTCCAGGTATAGGCGATGCTACCATTCCTAAACCACCAGGCTCGTCTCCCAATGCCCCATATTCAGTTAAGGCCCTGCAAGACACACAATCGGGAAAAGCCGGTGTCCTATTGCAATTCACCCGTCCCGTGGCCAACACTGACGGCACCATTTTGGCTGATCATGATGATTTGATCAAGGGAGCATATCTCGTCTACCGCTCTCTAAATGCTTTTAACCAGTTTCAACTGATTGGCATACTGGAAAATGCCGGTAGTGCTGTGCAACTGGAGTTTTTTGATCCCTTTGGCACCGCCTCTCACTTCTATTATGTGAAAGTTGCCGACGAATCCGGTAATATCTCTGAAAAATCTGACATTGCCTCGATTAATGTTCAGAATTCTCCTCCCCCTACGGTAAAATACATTGAAGCCAAGTCAGGAGCCCAGTTTGGGCAGGTCGAAATCAGTTGGCAACCAGTTTCAGGCCGCAGAATTACCGGGTACAATCTGTACCGCTCACTGGTTAGGGACAATGCCTACATTCAGATAGGTTCCGGTATTCAGGATAATGATGCGGACCCCTCAAACCTGATTCGTTTTCAGGATAGTTCCCAGGCCTTAAATCTTGGTCAGACCTATTTCTATAAGGCATCCACCATTGCCGATGGCCTGGAAAGTTCTCTTTCTGCCCCAGCCGCTGGAACTCCAGGACCATCCAGTGGAATTTTTATAGTAGAAGGTGAAAATGCCGTCAAGCGCACCCAGGGTACCGGGGCAAATGCCCAGTTTTTCCCTGACCATTTTAGCAGAAATGGAAAAATCACAGCCACCAGAGAAGGTCTCTCCGGCGCATTTTCCGGCAGTGGCGTATTAAAAGTTGAGCCCCAGTTTCCTGCCACCAGTAATATTGTAGCCGGTGAAAGAATTGATCTAGTCTGGAGAGTGGACATTCGTTCCCGGGTTGGTGACTCTGCTGGTGGAGCCATACAGGCAGATGTCTACATGGTAACTGCTGATGAGACCAACTCCGGTCGCTGGAGAATATTTCTTGATGACAAATTTATTCCTGATTCTATTGCCCCTGGTACCGAGCCTAACTCTGCTTTTGATACTGGATTTGATGGAATTATTGCTGAGTATGACTTCAAAAACACCAAGGCCCAAAGCCCAATTCAACCTACCAGAAGGCTGATTGGCCGTCTGCTTTTTAATCATATCCTCGATCCCTCCAGCCCATTTCCTGGCCAAAACATTACAGGACTGGAGACTCTGCACATGTCTTTAGTTCACCGTGGGCCCACCGTTCAATGTCAGATTGGGGAATGTGGCAATATCAAAATTGATGCTCTGATTTTGGTGGTACAGCAATGAGACACTTAGGTAAATCTTTGTTGGTATTTGTTTTGATGACAATAGCCAGTCTTCTGTTTTTTGCTGGCTGTGGTACAAACGGCTCTGAATCTTTGCAAAGTCTGAATGATATTCGCAATCCAGACATTGTAAAAAATGTGCAAATTTTCCCATTGCACCGCAAAGTAAGATTTAGCTGGGATCCAGATCCAAACCCCAATGTGATCGGTTATAAAATCTATCGAGCCACAGGTGGGGCCATTGATTTTAAGGAAATTGCCACCGTCAGCCAAATGGCCAATCCCTGGTATCTTGACGAGGGCGATGACCAAAATAAGGATGGCATTGGCGATGGTCTGGAAAATAATGTATTGGTGTATTACAAGGTCACAGGCCTAGATAGAAATGGTCGGGAAAGCCCA
>DITF01000010.1 GCA_002422125.1 bacterium UBP17_UBA6191 | reverse complement strand
CTGATTCCATGAACGCTACACTTCCGGTTACTTTAGCCCTGTTCAGGGGACAATATTCCACGGATTGGACGGTATTGATGGCTGGTGCCTGTATCATGCTATTGCCCATCGTAATCCTGTTTCTGTTTTCACAGCGATTTTTTATCCAAGGAATTACCTCTGGGGCGGTGAAAGAATGAAACAAAGACATATCACCTCGGAACCATTTTTTTTTATCGTGATCTTGGGCTTTATTATCAGTCTTTTGGCGGTGGTGTCTGGATTATTGGGGTCCCAATCAAAACCTGTAGTCAGCATTAGCGAAGACAACTTTTTGCAACGATTTGTGGAACATGAAAAAAAACTGGGACGGGTCGTAGAATTAGATGAATCTGAGTCTGTACCTGGAGACCTTAAGATTCTGGAAAACAAGGCCTCAGAAATTGAACCCCGTGAATTGACAATATGGGTAACTTACAATGATGAACAGTTTAAAGTTTATCAAAAACTGGTACAGCGATTTTCCGTGGAACGAGGGGTTAATATTAAAGTTTCCCGAATCCCCTTTGATGGTCAGGCTGAGAAATTTCAATACGCCTGCAATTCCAGGACAGCCCCGGATATTGCCAGAATGGATATAGGCAATATTCCTCGATTTGCCGTTGGCAAAGCACTATTGCCTATGGAAAATTTCCCTGAATTTACGGAACTAAAAACAAATCTAACCCCTGCTGCTCTCAGTTCGGCCCAAGTACGGACTCAAAAGGGAGAACTTTTGCATTTTGCCATTCCCGACGAATATGTCAATGTGGCCCTGTTTTATAACAAGGATCTGTTTATAGCCTCAGGACTAGAACCAAAAGCGCCCAAAACCTGGGCTGAATTTGAATCCATTGCCTCAAGACTAAGCCGTGATTTGGATGGGGACGGATTAAAGGATCAGTATGGGTTTGCGATGACTAACACACTGTGGTGGTCCCTCCCCTTTTTGTATGCTAAAAATGGTGACATCGTGGACACCAAAAACCTAAAATGCCTTTTGGACCAACCTGAAGCTATTGCTGGGCTTGAATATCAGATGCACTTAAGTAAAAGTGGCCTCGAGGCTGGTGCCTGGAGACCTGGCTCCATTCAACCAGATACGGGTTTTAAAAATGGTCGTTATGCCATGATTTTGTCAGGCCCCTGGAATTTAGAAAGTTTTGAGCAGAGCGGTCTGAATTTTGGTGTTGATTTAATTCCAGGTAACCCCGACCTTGGTGTGGTATCTACTACCAGTATTGGTGGCAACAGTAATGTAATTTTTCGGACCAGTAAAAGCCCCAAACTGGCTTTTGAGTTTCTCAGTTGGTTAGCCTCAGCCGAGATTCAGATTCATCTGCACGAGACATTAGGTTCATTTCCTATAAATCTTCCAGAACTCGAAACCATGAACTACGAGTTAAAAGCCAAAACCATTGATGTTTTTATCGAACAATCCAGACACGCCCGTCCTCGACCCGCGATCCCTGGGTATGGTAGAATCGAGTCCATTGTGAATAATGAGGTGGAAGCCGCGTTTGCTGGTAGTTTAACCGCTTCTCAGGCCTATAAAAGAGCCTGTGAAAGAATCGAACGCGAAGTACTCCGTGAGCTGCGCGAAGAATAGTAAGGTAATTCTATGAAACTGATTCTACTTCTGATTCTGTCGTTTGGCCCTAATCTGTTTTCACAAAATCTTTTGAATACACTCGAACTTGATGTTCCCCTGTTTGGTTTTCAAAACATCGCCTTTGATTCCTCAAACCATCTTGCCGTGCAACAGGAGTATCTGTTTAAGCAACTTCGTGAACACCCTGGGCAATATGGGCTTCTGTTAAGCAATCTGCAAAATTACTACAAGCAGTATTCTCAACATGAAACGGCCCAAAGAACGGATAGCCTCTTATGGCAGGTTAGTAATCATAAACTTAAGAATCTGCCCAAACAGGATCAACTGGTGATTCAGGCATTTTTTATTCTGGAGCCAAATCCAATTCCTGAGTTTGATATTACCTGGATTCGCCGATTCTTGCGCGAAAGCTCAGATCCAGAAAACTCCTCCTGGGTTCGTCTATTATCGGCTATGGCCCAGATTCGTCTCTCGCAGTCTGAAAAATTTACCGAAGTGGTGACCCCCAATGCCGAAGCCATCCTAAATGATGTTTCCGTTAAACCTCCTGCCGACCCATTTTTTCATTTTGCCTTGGGAAATTTCTACCATTGGCACTTAAAAGATGCCAATCCATACAGAAGGCTAAGAATGGTAACAATGGAGCTAGAACGCTCCCGAGCCAGTGATCCGAGAAATCGTAATCTCTTCACCCGCATCACATCCAAATACATTCATTTGCAGCAAGAATTTGAGAGCAAAGGCATTCCGCAGCCATTTGAGTTTGAGGAACTTGTCTATCGAAGAATTATAATGTTGGATCCCAAAAATGCCTGGGCTTACAACAACCTCGCATACCTTTATTGTCAAAATAATGTCGAGCATAAAGAAGCGCTAAGGCATGCTCGAATCGCCAATGAGCTAGAAGTAAACAATCCCTATCTTATGGATACGCTCGGTTGGTGTTTATATCGCAATCAGGAACTCGACCTAGCCGTTGAAATTTTAGAAAATGCCCGCAAATTAAATCCTGATTTATCAGATGTGCATTTTCATTTGGCCACCATTTATTACGATCTTGGTCGCAAGGAAGACTCTATTGAGGCCTTCAAAAAATGTCTGGCCGTAGATCCCAATAACCATCTGGCCATGAACAATCTGGCCTACACCTATGCCGAAGAAAACAGGAATCTGGAAGAAGCCCTGGAACTATCGCTCAAATCCCTAGAAAATAATCAGGAAAACAGCGCCTTTTTAGACACCCTGGGCTGGATTTATTATCGTCAGAAACGCTACCAGTTGGCGGAAGAGTTTCTGAAAAAAGCTTTGGCCCTGTCGCCTGATGCCGAAGAAACCCATTTGCATCTGGCTGATGTGTACCGGGAAACCCACCAACCGGACTTAGAAAATGAACATAGACGCATTGCCCAGAAACTAAAAGGAACTATCACAGTTGTGAGTGGGGAACCTCAGGATACTCAAAATGTGCCTGGGTTTAGTGCTTCGCCTGACTCCAGCCAGGATCTAGCCTATCGCCTTTTGTTTGGAACAATTGTAGAAGCCCGCAATCGCTACCTTCGTGATCCAAATACCAATAAAGATGCCAGTGTTGTAAAACTATTTTACGACCAGCTTATTTCTTTGGCCCAGAACAGGGGAGACTCTACTCTGGTCCAGAGACTAGCTATGGAGTTTGATGCTTATCGCCGCACCCAGACTGGTATTGCCTCAGGATTTCCAATTGCGGATACCACTCAGACTGCTGAGCCCTTGTCAGGCTTTGACGGAAATCTATTGGGACTTTTTTCTAAGGACAATCTAGCCTTCATAAAAATTTCACAGGCCGATTTAAAATTGCTGCTCACGCAAATCCTGCAAACCGAGCTGGTGCAGCATAATTTCCCCAAGTCCCAGTTTATGCCTCTTGTGGAGCAATTTATGCCTCATCAGATAGGAATAGGAATCGGGCAAGATGTTCATGTATCGCTAGCCTTGATCATAGAGCCCGAACAAATTCAGACATTACGGGAAAATCTGGAATTGTTACAGGGGAATTCATTAACTACCCCATTCACCGGCCAGAAGGTAACATTTCAAAAAATCAAATCCGATTCCTGGTTGTTACGCAGTGGAGACTATAGTATCTGGCTTGGTCTTAGGCAGAATCTAATATTGCTGTCCTCCTCAGCCGAGGGATTACACCCAATTGATTCAGAAAATTCTCTCATAAAAGTACCATCTTTGAATCAAAAGGAAAAATCGATTTTAAACGGAACCCTGTTTTACTCTAGCAACCTGGCAAAACTGGTGGAGGGGGTTCTAAACTCAAGCCTCCTAATGCCTCTCATGGGCAATCAGGTTCAGAATTCGGCAATGCTGGCCATGGTGGGAGAATATGTGGCTCACCTCAGTTTTGAAGCCAATTCTCTAACAGAAAAGGAACATTTTTTTGCTTTGAATGCCGATAATTCCCAAAGGTTAGGCCAGATGTTAAAAAGTTATGCAGAAGCAATGAACAAGTCCAGATACTCCAGTATGGGAGTAGATATTAGTGCCGAGTGGAAAGAACTAGGCAACGGATTTCAAATCATTACAAAAATGTCCAACTTTTCAAAACTGGTTCAACTACTGGTAGAAGAATTTCAAAAACGCAAAACAGAACCAAAGGCACAATAGCACCATGACTAAGCAGAAAATTAATGTTCAGGATCAACTGTTGTTTCAGGCCCGTAAAGATAAATTACAGGTAAGGATTTACCTTGTCAGAGGCCTGATGCTTCAGGGAAGGGTCGTAAGCTATGACCCATACTCAATACTGATTGAGAGTCAGGGCAAAATGCAACTTTTGTTCAAACATGGAATTTCAACTATCGACTTTCCCCCTGGATTTAGACCAAAAGCAGAGGTTGAAGAAGCTGATTCTGAGGAATAGTTAGTGCTTCAGGTTTGTTTCATATAGGTTACTGATTGGTTTTTAATATGCCCTGCACTGCCTCAGTAATTGAAACATTATTTTCCAAAAGCGATTGGGCCACTCTGTTTACCTCATGACCCTGTTTCCCCATAAACTGCTGCCAAAGTAGTACCTTGAGTTCCTGGATAAAGGCATTCTGTCTTTGCTGTCTACGGTTTGTGGTCTTAAAATCCGAGTTCCCCAGATAGGCATCAAACTGATTCAAGCCTGCTAGTAGCTCTTCCATCCCTTGCGAAGCGATAGAAGATCCCAAAAATACCTTAGGTCTCCAGCCAGATCTGGGAGTATGAATCAATTCGTACACGGATTCACAATAACTCACCATGCGCATGGCCGCGTTCTCATCTATATCAGCCTTATTGACAAAAATCAGATCAGCTAGTTCCATGATACCCTTTTTTATGCCTTGTAACTCATCCCCGGCATTAGGAAGCAAAAGCACTAAAAAAACATCCACCATGGAATACACTGTGGTTTCTGATTGCCCAACGCCTACTGTTTCCACAAAAATGCGATCAAAGCCAAAGGCCTCACAAAGGGTAATCACTTCACGACTTCTTAAAGCTGTGCCGCCTAAGGTATCTTTGGCGGGCGAGGGCCTTACAAAGCCATTGACATGTAAAGATAGCTTCTGCATTCTAGTCTTGTCCCCAAGAATGGAGCCCCCGCTGATCTGAGAGGATGGATCTACGGCCAACACACAAACCTGATGACCCATATCCGCTAGCCTAAGACCAAAATTTTCTAAAAATGTGGACTTCCCAACCCCAGGCACCCCAGAGACTCCAATCCTTAAGGTTTCTTTAGGTTCAACTTGAGCCTCCAGCAAGGAAAATAGCTTTATTGCAGCCTCACGATGATGGGGCAGACTGCTTTCAACCAGAGTAATCGCACGGGCTAAACTGCGACGATTTTTGGCAATGATTCCCTGAGCCAGTTCCAAAGCAAGCATCATGTCTTAATCTTTACCCTGTTTTTGAATGAGTCTCAAAGCCTCTCTGGCACATTGTAAAATTGGTGTTCCCGGACCAAAAATTGCCGCAACCCCCTGTTCTTTTAAAAACGCATAATCCGAACGCGGAATTACCCCGCCTACAAAGACCTGAATTTCGGGTGCACCCTGCTTTTTTAAGGCTTCCATTAGTTGCGGTACCAGCGTTTTATGCCCAGCCGCCAAAGAAGAGACACCAATGGCATGAACATCAGCCTCACAAGCCATCTGTGCTACTTCATCAGGGGTCTGAAACAAGGGTCCAATATCTACATCAAATCCCAGATCGGCAAAACCGGTAGCCACAATTTTTGCTCCCCGATCATGTCCATCCTGCCCCATTTTAGCGATGTAAATCCGGGGGTTTCTACCATGTATCTGATTGAAGTCTACAATGGATTTTCGTAGATCCATAAAATCCTGATCACCCTCAAAGCCCTTGGCATAGACTCCAGAAATCAGATTGTTAGTGGCTTCGTAGCGACCACAAACCAAAGCAATAGCCTCAGAAACCTCCCCAACCGTTGCCCTTAGTCGCATAGCCTGAATGCTCAAATCCAACAGATTCCCCTTTTTAC
>DITF01000095.1 GCA_002422125.1 bacterium UBP17_UBA6191 | reverse complement strand
TAGATATTATTGCTTTGGATGGTCATGGTAAACAAGTACATGTGGAAGTGCAGCTTATCAACCATCCCGGTTTTATTGCCCGCATTCTCTACTACTGGGGCAAGCTTTACACCAGGCAGTTAGGTCCGGCAGATACATTTTCAAAGCTTAAGCCCACAATCTCTTTGGTGATCACAGATTTTTTTGTTTCTGAGGAAGAACAAAGGCTACATGCTCACTGGGGCTTGAGTTGTCGCTACACCAAAGAATCCCGTTCCAACTTGATAGGGCTTCATTTTATTCAACTGCCGGCCTTAGTTGAGGATCAGATCAAAGATCGCATGAATAAATGGGTTTATGCCTTTAAACATGGTCGGGACATTTTAAACTCTGAAACTGTCCCTGCCATGTTATTAGAAGAAAAGGAGCTGGTTATGGCCATTGATGAAGCCAAAAAAGCACTGGTTACAGATGAGGATTTACGCCAAAGAGCTTTAAGTAAGGAAATGATGATGCGTGATCAGCTCTCTATTGTGGCAGATAATGTCGAAGCTGCCCTAAAACAAGGAAGACAGGAAGGTTTTCAGCTTGGAGAAAAACGCGGTGAAAGACGCGGCGAGAAAAGAGGAATCCGGCTTGGGGAAGACCAGGGACGGAAAAAAGCTCTGGAAGCGGTAGCTTTTCAGATGCTTTCCATGGAGATATCTACAGATGAAATTATTAAGATCACTGGGCTTGAAAAGAGCCATGTTGAAGAATTGGCCCAAGTACTAAATCGCCAAAAATCCTAACTTCTTTCCATCCAGCTATTTTTTTATAATCTTGTCCTTTTTAGTGATTGGCCAATTGATGTGTGGGCTTCTTAGCTTGTTTTTTGGTCTTCGGTCACGATTTTCCACCAAAATGCGGGGGCAGGGCAGTTGACCACAATGTCGAGAGATTATGTTATCTGCCAAAGCCTGACGGAGTTTGTCTTGGACCAGTAAAAATGGCCGGATCGCCGAATTGAGTTCGTAAAATCTTGTTCTGTTTTTCGATGGTGGGGGCGATTATAATTTGGGGGGGTAACACTTATACCATACATTAAGGAGTGCTAATTGGGAGTTCTTACTGATATAATTTTTTTATGAAAGCCATAGTCTTACTCCTCGGTACTCCCGCTCCTTCCCCCCGACTCAGAATCCAGAATTTCACCAAAATCCATAACATGGAAGTGAAAAAAATTACGGTTCCTCTGGTCTGTGACTTGGAAGTTGCCGATTTTTATGTGCTTTTTGGGCTAGGGAATTCTTTAAGCGAACAATTGGAGGCCGGGCAAGCCATTAAGGAAGTTATTGGGGAAACTCCTCTGTTTTTTGCCACCGAATCTAGCTTGGATCGGCGAATTCAAGCCAAAATTCCCACCAGCGTATGTGATGGATTTATTGCCCTCAATGAGTTTGAGCCAACTCTGCAAAGTATGCTTTCCTGCGCCAGACTAATCGATCTGGCCGATGTACCCGGAGTTGTGATTAATCAAAAGCGACAGGCTTTGAATGTCAGCCCAAGGAAACCGCAAACCCAACACTTGCCAGCCGAACACATCAAGGCTCCCGTGACAGATCACCTAGATAGTTCTGGCTATTACCCTATTCTTAATGCTCTTGGCTGCTCGCAAAGATGTCACCATTGCAGTATTGTCTCCCGTGAAGGATTTCGCCGGCAGATGAGCACCGAGGAACTGGCTACAGTGGCTCTGTCCCTGCATAAAGAACAGGGAATCCGTAAGGTATCATTTCTGGATCAGGATTTTAATCAGGATCATGAGTCGCTGAGGCTTTTTGCTGAAAAATTGATAGAAAGCAACTCAGGACTAGAATGGAAGGCTGGATTTTTCTTTCGTGACTTCTCAGAGACTCTGGTAAATTTGTTAAAGGAAAGCGGCTTAAAAGAAGCCCATTTTGTGTTGTTTAGTGGTTCAGACAGGGTTTTGAAACGCAATAACATCGATCAAACCGTAAAACTGATTCGCAACACAATCAAACAACTATTTAGTTCTGGGGTTGTGATCCGTCTTAAGGTTATGGTCGGACTTCCTTATGAGAACTGGGTGGATTACCACAGAACTCTGGCCTTTTTGGAGTCCATCCGACCTATGGTTCATGAGGTCTTGGACATCCGGGGAATCGCTATTGAAGCCAACAGCTTTTATTCGCGACGGCATGAGGAATTTGCAATCCAGATCAACCCGGGGGACTATTTGGGCTGGGTGAGGCAGGAAAGAGATCACTTAAACGATCTGCCATCTCGAATTATGAAACAGGCCTTTGTGGAACACAGGCTCAAGGGCATGGGTTTATTTCATAAAAAGGGAATTTCCGAGCAATATGAACTCTTTGACATGCAAAAACACTATGACGAGTTTAAATCTTCGCGCAAAGACATCAGTCTGGTGACATGCCCTCCTTGGGGATATCTTAACCCCCCGGTAGGCATTGCCAAACTGGCCGGATATCTGGATTCCAAGGGCAGAACCTGTGCTGTATTTGATTTTAATGTGGAACTGTTTTTGAAATATGAAGACTTTCAGAGACTCTGGCATGTGGAAAATAAATCCTATTGGTCCAACGATTTAACCTTTGATGTGATTCGCTCGATTTACGATCAGGATATTGATGAAGCCATCGATCAGATTCTGGATGTAAATGCTGACCTGATAGGGTTCTCAGCCGTTGATCCTAAAGAAAGAATGACGATTGAGTTTATGCGCAGGCTCAGGGAAAACCACAGCGAACTGACCATTATTTTGGGAGGTCAGGTCTGTGGCACCAAAGAATATAGGCACATCTTTTTTGACAAGCTTGGTGCCGATGGCGTGGATTGTTATGTAGTGGGAGAAGGCGAAGATACCCTGATGGATATTTTGGTGGCTCTGGACAATAAACTTCCACTCAAAGATATTCCTGGCACCTGCCATGTGGATGCAAATGGTGAGTGGTCGTTTGCCCCGTCTCGCCCCAAGGTAGATTTGTGGAATCTTCCCATTACTACCTATCAAGAGTTTGATTTAAGCAAATACTCTTGTCAGGAACTACTGCTGGAGTGGTCCCGTGGTTGCATCGGCACCTGTTCGTTTTGCAAGGCCAAGGTACTGGACGGGAAGTTTCGCTCCTACAGCCCTGAGCATGTGGTCGAGTCTTTGCGCTATTATGTGGATAACTACGGGATTCGTAAATACACAATCTGCGATCTGGCCGTAAACGGAAACTGGAAACTTCTGGAAAAGACCTGTGATGCCATCATTGAATCGGGAATTAAGGTGGAATTACGGGCTCAGGGAATCCCACGACGGCAAATGAAACTACCCTTACTTCAGAAAATGCAGGCCGCAGGTTTTGTGGAAATGCAGTGGGGGGTTGAATCCGGGTCCGACAAGGTGCTTAAAGCCATGGACAAGGATTGGATGTTCACCATTGCCGAAGCTCAGGAAGTGATTCGCAACAGCCATATTGCCAAGATTAAAACCTGTATGTTCTGTATGGTTGGTTATCCTACTGAGGAAGAAGAAGACCATCGTATGACCTACGACTTCATTGACCGAAACGCCGAATACCTCGATATGGTCAAGTCCGTCAACAGTCTGCACATTATTACCGACACCCCAATCCATCATAAGGCTCTCGAACTTGGGCTTGAGCTTCCCGAACAGGATTATCATTACCTTTGGTCTTTGCCTGGCAATACCCATGAAATCCGACAAAAGCGCGTCAAAGAACTTTTGGATTTGATCAAGATTAAAAATCTGGAATGTGTGGAAACTAACTACCTTGAAGGCCGCCAGTACGAAATGGTCAAGGACTACAAAGAAGAGTATGTCCCCATGGAGGAAAAAATCGCCCGACTCAGAAAAGACATCAATCAGTTGATTGATTACCGTATGAATAAGGCTGAGGAATGGGAGGCCGATGACAATCCCCGCGAAGAGTTTTTAGCCAACCATCGAGATTTGTTAGGTGTGGTTCACGGAAAATCTGCCTTTATTGGTCCAAAAATTGTGGAAATCGATCTCTCTAACAACTGCAATTTTAATTGTGTGGGCTGCTGGTGTCATTGTGATCACTTGGAAGAACTAAAAACCCCTGCCCAGAAACGCAAAAACTTTTTGCCCCTGGAAACCATTCAGGGTCTGATCAAAGATCTGGCCGAACTTGGAACTAAAACGATTCAGTTAGCCGGACCTGGTGAACCATTTACCCATCCCCAGATTATGGATATTATTCGGTACATCAAAGGTAATGGCTTGGAATTACATATCATTACCAACTTCTCCTATATCGATTTCCCAATTGCTCAGGAACTGATGGATCTGAAAGTTGACTCCCTGACATGCTCCCTGTGGGCTGGTAGTGAAGAGGCTTTTTTGCGGACTCACCCCAATCAGACTGCCAAAGCCTTCCATGATATTAAGACCATCCTGACCTTTTTTGGCAACAACAAGAAGTACAATCGTTACCCAAGAATCAAAATCTATAATGTAATCAACCACCTGAATGCCAATGATATTGAGAACATGGTTAAATTTGGATGTGAGGTACGGGCAGATACCATGGAGTTTACGGTGGTAGACACTGTACCTGGAAAAACCGAATTTCTGAGTCTGACTCTGGATGATGTAAAGCTGATTGAAGAACAGTTTGCCAGAGTTTCCGCTTCCGCCACCTATCCAGATCCCCCAGGTCATAAACATCTGGCCGGACTGAGTAAAGAACAGATGGAAGAACACTATGAAATTCACGCCAAATTTTTCACAGACATGGGAGACTACCAAGGCTTCGAATACGAGCCTACCAACAAGGTAATGACTTGTAAGGCCGGAGTAGCCAACGAAAAAATGGTCCATGACCCAGAATGGCTTTGTGCCAATGTCTTTTACTTCCCTGCTCAGGGTTGTATGAGTTGCTCACAGTTTAATGAGTGTCAGATTGATAAGCAGGACTTCAGTATTAAAACCCGATTTTTTGCTGTATTGGGTTTTGGTTCCTTTATCCGTCGCGCTAAAGCATCGGCTCTGGAACGAAGCCGCAAAGAAGGCCGAGGCCGTGAAGTTGCCCGATTGAATTTGTTACCAACCACCCCTTTTGTAGACACATTGCCATGTACCATAGGCTGGAGTTACAGTAGAATTACTACCTCTGGTGATGTCATACCCTGTTGTAAGGGCTATAACAAACCCCTTGGAAACCTCTATGAAAATCATTTCAAGCACATTTGGAATGATCATAAAATGCGTGAATTTCGCTTCCGGGCTAAAAATATCAGCAAGGGAGATCCCTACTTTGAGCCGATAGGATGTTATAAGGCTTGTGATAATGTGGGAAACAACATGGATATTCACAAACGATTGAAGAAGTTAAAGCCGAGGGAATTGTCGTGGCTTCAAGAAGAAGCTAAAAGGGTGGACCAAACATGATGGAAGATAATTTGCGCCATGAGCTGCTTGCATACTCACTGGAAGAACTGGAGCAAATGCTACACCGGGGAATGATACCTGAACATCTCCAGGAGGATCGGAAGGTGATTTTGGCCACCCTTATTGAAGTAATCAAGGAAAAGAAGAAAGACCAGCCATTTTATCCGGTTTTCTGATCGGATAATCTTTTAATATCTCTTTGCCAAC
Organism: bacterium UBP17_UBA6191; assembly: GCA_002422125.1. Lineage (GTDB taxonomy): Bacteria > Muiribacteriota > UBA6191 > UBA6191 > UBA6191 > UBA6191. Next base: position 4,863 of record DITF01000095.1, on the reverse strand, counting down.
GAAAGGCCAATTCAGACTTCTCCTCTTTGAGAATTGACAGATCGGAGAGGAGTTTTTTTTGCACCTTGATAAGGTGCTCATTTTCATCCAGAAGAGCCTGATTTTTTTGTACTAACAGCCGCTTTTCAGCCTCAAGTTCTGCAATTCCCCCATAAGCTTTGGCCCTGGGTCTGGGGTTTTTGATAAACTTTGTGAGCCCTTCACAAACCGCCTCCTGATCCCAAAGATTTTCTAAACCCACGCTTAGATTTTCTCTGGCCTGAAGTAGCCGCCCCTGTAGATTATCCACGCCTTGCAAATCCCGATAATCAGAAAGCAAAATTCCTAGTTTGTGTTTTTCAATAAAGTCGCTCAATTCCAGCCCAGTTGGATAAAAAACCGGTACACCACAATACAGGTATTCCACCGTTCTTGTAGTGATTGCCAGCTCTCTTTCTCGATTGCACCCATACCAGTCCCAGGCCGCAATAGCTCCAGCATACAAGGCCGGAATCTGGCGATGAGGAATACCGGAGCCAATCCGTTTAGATTCGGTATGAGTTGGATTGAGAGCAGATTGCTGTGGAGTACAATCATACTGGTAAAACTTTAGGTCCTTTGAGTCCAGATACTGCTCAACCCATGATCTGTCACCCATGTCAATCCAAGGCCAGTTTCCACCACCACAGACCACCCTTTGATCAGAATGTATTTGTCTATGGCCCTGATACCAGTCTGACGGTAACAGCAAAGGCAATTGCAGAATTTTGGGCTCTGCCATGTCCATTCCAGAAGCCATGGCAAATGCCAAAAAATAGTACTTTTGCCTAAGTCCAGGTACTAGAAACCCGTTGCATCGGGAGAGGGCCATCATTTTGGCCCTAAGATCATAATCCCCTCTCTGATTACGATAATAATTCTCCCATAAAAGCGATCCATGCAGATCACAAAAAAGCGGTATGTCCAGTCCCTCCAGTTGATCAAGCAGACCCCATTGTTCGACCACCACCACATCAGGATTTATCTCAGAAATTCTGGCCGCAAGATTCATGCGAATCAGTCCATCCTGCCGAATTTCTTCGATCTCAAACAGCAGTTCATCAGGCGAAGGCTCAACCTGTGACTTCTGCCTTAAAAGCGACACAGAAAAACCAGATTTTTTGAAGACATGAGCCAGTCCCATTACCCGCAAAGCCCCTCCAGATAAGGGGTGGTCGCGATTGAGATGTTCAATTGTAACCAGACAGACATGCATTTTTTCCTCCCTGCTTGACAAACATCATACAAGAAGTTGTCAAGAAAAAACCTTTTGGTACGATATAAACTTAAGGTCAGACACAAGAGTTAAATTCAGGCAGAAAATTGTCTTGATCTTTAAGCAGTCGGTTTAGTATGCTCGCATCGGAATTAAGATAATAACTTTAAACAATTGAATGTAGAAAGGTTTAGTTTATGAGCGCAGTTACCACTTCCAGAGAAGAAATCGTGACCAACTATTATGATGGCAAGAAGTTCTTTCTGGTTTCGGTCAATGGTAATGAAATGTATGTATCTGAGGAAAAATTTGGTGCCATGAATGCATCCCACAAACTCTCAGTAAAAAGCAGCCGCTAGGTAAATCCCGGTGCCCAATAAGCCGCCTGAATTGCAGGCGGCTTTTTCTTTCTCCATTTGCCCTAAACGGACAAACCCGCTATGCTTTAGTCATGCTTTTAGGTATTTCCATACGAAACAAATTACTGCTGGCATTTTTTGTTGTTCTGCTACTGCCAATCCTGGTTTTGGGGCCCCATTTATATACCGGCGCACGACAAACTCTGATTCAATCCGGATTATCTACGGTCCTTGCCGTTCGTGAATCTAAGCGGCAGCAGCTAGAATCCATTTTTTCTGGACTTTACAATCAAATCGGACTTCTCAGTTCCTCTCCGGCCACTCTGGATTCCTTTAAAGCCTTTGATGAACTACAAAAGCAAGAAGCGGTTTCCTCCCTAAAAATCAGCACCGAACAAATGCGGGATGAATTACTTTCCTGGTACCGTCAGGAACTGGAAGGACAGCTTAAACTATCTGATACCCTGCCAAACTCTGTGCATGAACTCATCCCGGATACTCAACAATCCATGGAGCTGCAGATTGCCTACATCGCCCGAAATTCCTATCCATTTCTACAAAAATTTCTACTCTCCTCTTCTGATTTACTTCAGAGTTACGACAGTATTCACAGAAACTATCACGGGCATTTTTTAGAGTTTCGCCAGAGATTCAATTTTCGCGATGTCAGTCTGATCGACATGCAGGGAACCATCCTGTATTCGACCGACAAGTTCCCTACATTTGCCACCAACCTGCTTGATGGGCCCTGGTCTGAGACACATCAATCACGATGCTTTAAAAATGCCCTGATAAGAGACTTTGCCGTAGAGGATTTTGAGCCTTATCTGCCAGCTCTCTTGGAGTCCTCCGCATTTTTATGTAAAGCCTTGATCAGGGACAACCAGATTATCGGGGTTATATCAGTTCAGCTAAGTACCCATCTGTTAAGCCGCGTCATGGGCGATCATCACAAATGGGACGAAGAGCAATTGGGACAGAGTGGCAAAGCCTATATTGTAGGTGGGGATTTTCGCGTTCGCCATGAAAACGCCATTCTTTACGATGAGCCTCAAACACAGATTCCCACCATGGCATCCCCTACTCGCGTTAACACAGATGCCGTTCGTGCGGCCCTAAGAGGCGAATCCGGCACTATGCTCCTACAAGGTCCGACGGGAAGAGAAGTACTCTGTGCCTACACCAATGTCCGGCTAGGCAACGGACTCTGGGCCATTTTGGTAGAAAAGGAGCTAAGCGAGATTCTAGCCCCTATCTCAGAAGCCCTCCACAGGATTTTACCCACCATGCTTTTCATGTTGTTAGCCATTCTGTTTTTGGGGTTATGGATGGCAAAAAATATCCTTGGGCCTATTCAACTAGTGACCGAAAAACTGAATCAATTGTCAAGGGATGAAACCACCAAGGATTCCCCAACAGCCCAAAAGGATGAAGCGGGTAAACTTTTGCAAGCCTTTGACAAGATGTTTGAACGGTTAAAAAGCCACCACCAGTTAATGGAGCAAAAAATCTTGGATCTGAGTGATGAAAAATTGGCTGTCCAGCAAGCAGAAATGGACTTGCAGAAAATTCTTCAAGAGCTACCCTTCGGAATTCAATGGAAAAATCTGGAAGGCTACATAATGGGAACCAATATGGCCCATGAACTGAACTTTTCTCAACAAAGACTACCCGATCTCCAGACTACGATTCACAACCTTGAGTCAGAATTCATTCGCAAAGGAGCGGGTAGCACAACTATAAACTTAACCCTATTGGATACAGACCATAATCCCGTGTATGTTTCCTGCTACCTGAAACTGAGACGCGATTCCGGGGCAAATCCTGTCGGGATACTAATTTGTCTTAAGGATATTACCGAGCAGGTCCGAATCAAATCCAAGGCTCACATGGAGGATAAAATCAAAGCGCTCCAGAACTTTGCCCACGGGTTTTCCCAAAAAATTGCCCCCATAGCGCAAAATTCAGAAGCAATTTCTCTATTGGAACAATACGCTAACCTGGATATAAACCCTCAGATACAGCTAAACCTTGTATCCATTATTGAGGACGCCTTAAAGCAGCATTTTGCGAAAACTCCTGCCCGCATCAATATGATTATAAAAAGTCAGATTCGATTTATTCACGGCAATCCATCACTACTGCAACAGGCATTTAAGGCTCTGACTAAAAAAGTTGCCGAAGTAATGCCTGCTGATGGTACCCTAAGAATTGAAATCCGCAACGAGCCACTCAACGACATGCTTCACATCCGGGTTATGGAGCAGGATACCGAAGCCACAATCCCTGATCCTTTCACGGTATTTGATCCCTATTCCAAGCACAAACTGGCGGCCGATGGTATGGCGCTGGCTATAGCCTTTTCCATCATCCGTGCCCATGGTGGTACAATAGAGGTTGATTCTGAACCTGGAATCGGAACCTGCTTCACCATCCAAATACCGGTGAGTAACAATTTTACCAGTCAAAACAAGGGTCAGATATGAGTGCCTACCTAATTATAAAAAAATACAAAAACCGTCGGCTCTACGATACAGAACGGTCCTGTTTTTTGACCCGAGAGGAACTGCTCGATATCGTGCGTAGCGGCAGAGATGTTAAAGTTGAGGATCCAGAAGGGCAGGATGCCACAGTGGAAGTGCTTTTACAGATGATGCTAGAAACGGGAACCGACGGAAAAGAACGCATCATTCCATCTGACTTTGTGCATTTTTTAATCCGGGCTAACAAAAGCTCCCTGCACAGTTTTTTCCATCAGTTTTTACCAACAGCCATGAACAATTATCAAGAATCTTTGCAAAAAATTCAAAAGACTCAACAGGACATGGCCACTGGTATTCTTCAGGGAATCACCTCCATGAATCCCTTTGCCAATGCCTTCCAGGCCTTTCTGCCTGGTGCACAGATAAAACAGGATGACACAAAAAAAGAAGTCGATGAGTTAAAAAGACAACTTCAGGAAATGCAAAAAACTTTGGAGCGGATCAGCAAAGACACTTAGGTCAGTCATCATCGTAGAAAGTATTTAGCAATTTCCGCTGCCGGATCCATGCGGTTATTGGCGTTTGCCACACTTGCCAAACTACAGCCAGTTGCCTGTAGAAACTGATTCATTGCGGCCTTGTCTTTTGATTCATTTGAATCTCCTGAACGGCTACTGCCTGGCCAAAGGTGCCCGGCATCCCGAATCGAAACCAGTCTGACACTGCCTCCCGTACGACAGGGAGCATGGTCTTCAACTTTAATCATTTTTTCTGCATCCAAATATTG
>DITF01000096.1 GCA_002422125.1 bacterium UBP17_UBA6191 | reverse complement strand
GACAGCTAAAAACTCTTTTGATGCTGTTCCGAAATGGCCTATTGCCCAAGGATAAAGCAGTAGAGCAAATGCAGGCTTTGCTGGGCCAGAATCATGATGATTTGGTTCAGTCTTTTCTGGGTCAGTTAAGAGCCAGTTCATAAGCCAGTAAGTGGCTGCTGGATTAGTTGCCTTAGGCGACAATGTGGCCCCGGTTATGGAGTTCAATGAGACTTATAGATTTGAAATTTCATGGTGAGGTCGAGGCACATTTAGGTAACTTTCCAGATGTTAAGGTTCTGCCAATTCTGAGGAAGATCCATTGCCTGTGTAATCCAAGTACTTTGCTGGTTCAATAGATTTACGAGGCGATCACGCCAACAATGATTCGGAGCTATGACATCCATAAGATACAGCAACATCAGCAAACTGTTATATATTCTTCGGGATCCTCTTTGAAACATGTTTATTAATTTATTTGGTTTACTCCTAGGAGGTTGAGGGGTGAGTGTGAACTCACGATTCCACAATCGACCATGATGGGCACAGATGTTCCGAACATAGGCAAGGTGGTGTAACCATGATTGCAATAGGCTCTCATCTAGATTGTAAACTGAAGCAATGGCAGAGCGTGTTTTCTTGGGCTTTAAATTGGCATACCATCGAGAAAATAATCCCAATGACATGATCTCACAAGCGGCCCAGACGGGAGGCAGTGATTCAGAATAATTGTTCTTGAAGTGCATGATGAAAGTTTCCGTGGAACGATTCACATCCTTGGATAAGGCTTCAATATTTTTGTCCCATTTTCCTAAATCGTTGGCAGAAGCAGTAATCGCAATTCTCGATCAAAAATGTAGAGTCCCAACACATTGTCAAAGCTGGTGTTCTGGTGGAATTCGTGCGACTGGTGGTTGGATTCAAACGGGAGCCAATACGCGCCTAATCTGTAATAGTTGAGGTGTTGCAGATAAAACTCAGCATCGGGTTCAGACGGTATGACCATACCTCGCTTGCGAAGTATTTGTACCTGTTCTTGGTAGGTGGTAGGAGGCTTGTTGAACGAGCTTGTCATAGTATTAAAAAAAGTAACCCGCCGGTTTGAGGTGTGCTTTCGCACATAGCCTTGGCGGGTGTTGTCAATATATTATCAGCATAATAATAATATTTGTAAACCTTTTTTTCTAATACTCAGAACATGCAGTGTTCTCTGACTCATTGGTTCGGATTAAACTCTGATTTCAAGTTTCACTCCTCACCCCGTGCCTTCGTTTATGTTTCCAAGTCTCCCATGTTAAAATTAGACTATGGGAATTGATGAAGCCAAAAAAGCACTGGTAACCGATGAGGATTTGCGCCAAAGAGCCTTAAGCCAGGAAATGATGATGCGCGATCGAATCTCAATTGTTGCGGATAATGTCGAAGCTGCCTTAAAAAGAGGTAGACAAGAAGGCAGACAAGAAGGCAGACAGGAAGGTAGACAAGAAGGTAGGCAGGAGGGCAGACAGGAAGGCAGACAAGAAGGTAGGCAGGAAGGTAGACAGGAAGGTAGACAGGAAGGAATGCAGGAGGGCGAACTGTCCGGACAGCTAAAAACTCTTTTGATGCTTTACAGAAATGGCATATTGCCCAAGGATAAAGCAGTGGAACAAATGCAGTCTTTGTTGGGCCAGAATCATGATGATTTGGTGCAGTCTTTTCTGGGTCAGTTAAGAGCCAGTTCATAAGCCAGGGGGCTGTCTGGATGGGGTTTAGGCGAGAATGTGGCCCCCAGTTGTGCAGTTTAGAGGGGAATGGGTTTGAGATTTCATACTGTGGTTCGGGTCAGAAATAAAATGAATGAGATGGGATTTCCTGGCTAGAAGTGTCTCAGATTGATGGGTGTGGGGGATTTGAACTTACGGTTGATATCGTAGGTGATTGCGCCAGATTGCATATTGTGTTCCCATGCTCTAAAATTGAACTTGATTGTGCTTCGTTTGGTAATGCCTGTGAATTAGGCAAAAAAGACTAAAGCATTCCTAGCAGCAATTTAAGGGGTTCCTGTATATTTATGCCGCAATCGTGTAATTGCCAGTTACAGGCAGGAGTTTGTTCTATGAATGAGGAGATTTCTCCACCATCTGAAGTCAAGGCCCCTAGTGAAATTAAGTACTTACCTCTGGTTCTTGAAATTATTGCAGTGGAACGAGAGTTTTACTTCAGTAAGAAATTCAGTAAGTCTGAGCGTCAGCGCAAGCTTAGGGAAATTCTAGAGAGATATGAGTCATGATATTGAGCCTGATTAAAATGACTGATTTTCGTTGCTTTTTTGGCACAGTGGAGTTACACCTTGCTCAAAATTCCATTAGGAATGTTACCATTGTTTATGCTGAAAATGGAGTTGGGAAAACAACACTATTGAACGCTCTATTGTGGTGTTTCTTTGGAAACACAACCGAGAAGTTTGAACGACGAACAGAGTTAGTGAACTATGACGCTTTAAAGGCTGGAAGATTCGAAACAGCCGTGGAAGTGCGCTTTATCCACAATGGGAAGAATTATGTGGCACAGCGTACACATTATCACGAAAACCGCAAACCAGTTCAGTTTTCAGTTTCCTTGGTTGATGAGCAATTTTCGTTAAGGCCTTTATCGAATCCAGACCTTTTCATTAAAAGTGTTTTGCCTGAGGAGATGGCAGGTCATTTTCTGTTTGACGGTGAATATGCTGAAAATTTTGTGTCTGAGGATAACAAGGGGCAAATTAGGGAGGCCGTACGAGACATTTTGGGTTGTCAGCTACTCGAAATGGCAATATCAGATTTGGGGGAGGTTTCGAAAGAATACCGAAGCAATATGTCAAAACTAGAAAAGTCTCCAGAACTATCACGACTCAGAGAACAAATTGATAGCGGTCAAGAGAAAATTGAAGAGTATAATCGCCAACTTCAGCACTCGGTGGAAAAGCGGGCTAGTATTGAAAAACAGGTGCAAGATATTGATACCAGATTGACCAAGATACCGGATACAAAAGAACTACAGAAGTATCGTTTAAAATTAGAAGACGACTTAAAAAGAGGTAAGATAGAAAAACAAAATGCTGAGCTTGAGGTCTATAGTTGGATAGGTGATAACAGCCGGTATTTAGTTTCTGATAAGGTTGCTATGGATGTGGTTTCATATTTGGATATTCAGTGTGACCATGGCCGAATACCTGCGCCTTACAATGAACATTTTGTAAACTCATTATTGTCGAGCAACAGATGTATTTGTGGTAGAAGTTTGGATGCTGAATCTAACGAATATCAGCTGGTCACTCAATTGCTGCAAACTGCAGGTAACAAGTTCCTAATGGATAGAGTGATAAAGATTAAATCTCAAGTTAGTAGTTTAAAGCAAAGGAAACAAGATGCGCCCTCCAAACTACAAATTGCTAACCAGAGGCTAGCGAAGTCTAACTCTGACTTAGATTATATAGAGAATGAATTAGGCGTTGTTGGGAAAAAGTTAGCTGGTATTAATTTTGAAGAGGTAGGGGGGTTGGAGTTTAGGAGACAGAACCTTCGTAATGAGCTTGGCAAACTGAATCAGGATATAGGTTCACTGAAAAGTAATATTGAGCGGATTCAGGATGAAGTGAATACAGACCAAAGTAAGCATGACAATCTAAGCAGGCAATTTGCCCAGCTTCAACCGATTCGGGCAAAGAAAAAGTTGTGTGATGATCTTTTGAAAATTTTTACTGAACATTTGAAGCATGAAGAGGAAAAAGCTCGCAGGCAACTTGAGCATATGATCGCCCAAATAATCGATAAGACTAGTCGCAAAAATTTTGTGGTTGAACTTGATCGTGATTTTGCGTTGTACCTAAAAAGCAATGATGATGTTAAGCGGGAAATGCCAAAATCGAGTGGTGAAAATCAGTTGCTAAGTTTAGCTTTCACAGCGGCACTCGTAAATTATGCAAAGGTGCGTGAAGACAGCAATAGTGCGGACCTCCTGAAGGGGACAATTGCACCATTGGTTTTAGATTCCCCCTTTGGTCAATTGGATTTAGTCTATCGCGTAGCTACTGCCGAATTCATCCCCGCCATGGCTCGGCAAGTAGTTTTGCTACTCTCACGCTCACAGGGTGACAAGTCGGTTTTAGATGCGTTGTATCCACATGTGGGCAAAGAATATGTGCTGGTGCGTCATAACACGGGAGTACGAAATGAAGGGCAGCAGTTAGAAACCCGCGAAATTCATGGTAAAACAATATGTTTGACCCAGTATGATTCGCATTTTAACGGGACCGAGCTAATTGAGGTGACAAGTGTCTAGCGGTCGATTGCCAAACATTCATAGAAGTAAAAAACATGAAGCGATGGTTCAGAGACTGTGCATGGAGAAGGAAGGAGGCATGACTAAACAACTGTTTCCTACCATTAGAGAGTTTATGTGCTTTTGTGCGCTGCTAGGCTACGCGCTGAGTCGGCGACGGGAGCTCGATAAATCATATGGTCCTCATGAAGACATTGCTGGTGCCCAATTTGATCGTGGAGATTCTGAAGATATCGTGTTTATGATTGCATTAGCTGATAGTAGGGATACTGACATTTTGAGGTTGGGGCGAGAGGCAGATGCCGTGGCAATTTTTGAGGAATATGCATTTGGGGGCATGGAGATAGTTAATGATTGGTTGCTGCAGAATGGTGGAGAAGCTCCTGATTCAGCAATTTTAGCAGGTTTGAAACAGCATGGGTTTATACAGGGTGCACCAACAGCAATGATTGATTTTGGTTCGTTTAGGATTTGATGTTAAGGACTCTCAACCTTAAGAATGTCTACAAAAGTGAGACAGATAATCTGATGGCGGATTTTTATATTCCGGTGTTGCGAGCTAGTGTTAGTTTGGACCGCGCCGTGGGCTATTTCTCAGGTGTGACCTTGAGTTATGCTGCTCAGGGTTTAGCTGTGCTTTTTGCAAGTGGGGGCAAAGCAAGATTGATTGTAGGGGCATTTACAGATGAGGAAGATTTGGCTGCAGTTTGTGAAGGTTACAAACTGAGGGCCGTACAGGATGAAGTAGCGTCAGATATGCTGAACCAGATTGAACAGATCCGCGAGGAATTGTTTCAGTTCAGACTTGAGGTTCTGGCAAAGCTAATTCAATTTCGGATGCTTGATATAAAAGTCGCGGTGCGTAAGCGGGGTATGTATCATGAAAAACTAGGTATCGCAACAGATATGGCCGGTGACAGCGTAACCTTTATGGGCTCAGCAAATGAAAGTCAGTATGCGAGGGCGTTCAAAATTCTGTGTCA
>DITF01000093.1 GCA_002422125.1 bacterium UBP17_UBA6191 | reverse complement strand
GTAGTAGATATTATTGCTTTGGATGGTCAAGGCAAGCAAGTACATGTGGAAGTGCAGCTTATTAACCATCCCGGTTTTATTGCCCGCATTCTGTATTACTGGGGCAAGCTTTACACCAGGCAGTTAGGCCCGGCAGATACATTTTCAAAGCTTAAGCCCACAATCTCTTTGGTGATCACAGATTTTTTTGTTTCCGAGGAAGAACAAAGGCTACATGCTCACTGGGGCTTGAGTTGTCGCTACACCAAAGAATCCCGTTCCAATTTAATAGGCCTGCATTTTATACAACTGCCAGCCTTAAACGAGGATGGGGTTAAAAATCGGATGGACAAATGGGTTTATGCCTTTAGACATGGTCGGGACATTTTAAACTCTGAAACTGTCCCTGCCGTGTTATTAGAAGAAAAGGAGCTGGTTATGGCCATTGATGAAGCCAAAAAAGCACTAGTTACGGATGAGGACTTAAGGCAAAGAGCTTTAAGTAAGGAAATGATGATGCGCGATCAGCTCTCTATTGTGGCTGATAATGTTGAAGCTGCCCTAAAACGCGGAATCCAGCTTGGAGAAAAGCGCGGGGAGAAGAGGGGCGAGAAACGCGGAGAAAAACGGGGTGAGAAACGGGGGAAAATTGAAGGTAAGTTAAGTACCTATCTCAATCTTTACGAGGAAGGCACAATGGATTCCGTGGCAGCCCGAAGTAAAATGGAGAGCTTATTGGGCTCTGGTTTTGATGATCTGGTACAGAAATATTTGGATCAGCTTTCTTAGTTTCAGAGAATTCAGTATCCCCCATTTAAGAGTCTTTTAGTGACTTTTTTGATATTCAAACATAGTAACCCATGTTTCTGCATGCCAAAACACGATAGATTCAAGCTATAATAGGTCCAATGAACCCGATACCAAGCATGAAACCCAAACCCTATAAGTTTAAACTATCCAAAGCGGTTCACAAGTTTGACTGGGATGGCAGGACATATTTTTGGAAACACAGCCCACTGGGATTTCACCGACCACTTGTTTACCTGCTCATGCATTTGTGTGCCCGGGTTTTAGGAGTTTCAACTGGCGGCTGGTCTATGCCGGGATTTCGTTCCCGTGAAGTTAAGAAACTCTCATTCTATTCAGAGTCTGGACTCAATATTCCCCGTATAGTCACAACCTACAAAAATGCCTGGTTTATTATGTTGGGCCAAGGTGAGTGTCTTGAGAAGTCGATTGTGGACTGGGATGATGAGCAAAAGGTTTTTATGCTGCTTAAATGTGCAGATGACCTTTTAAAATGGCATAGTCAAGGACATCACCATGGGGCCTCGCAAATCCGAAACCTCTTGCTAAACGATAAACAGGAAATTGTGCGCATTGATTTTGAAGAAGAACTGGAACTGGTATTTTTACCTGAAGCCCTTAAGGTGATTGATCTTTGTCTGATGGTAGGCTCTTTGAACCAGCTTTTTTTTGACCGGGAACAAAGACAAAAGGTCATGGCACAGATTATGCTGCATTATTTGAGTAAAAGTTCTGATATGAATCTCAATTCGATAATTTCCAGACTTAATTTATGGTTTCAGAGGGCATCTTATCTTTTGAGCCTGTATCCTGGAAAACTGGGAACGGATGCAATCCGAATTCTGGACCTTGAAAAATGCCTGCAAATTGTTACCGAGGACATGTATGCAAAACCACAATCATAAACTTCCGCAAATGATGTATGGAACCGCTTGGAAAGAGGATAGAACTAAAGAGCTGACCCTGATGGCAATTAAGGCCGGATTTAAGGCTATCGACACTGCCAACCAAAGAAAACACTATCATGAAGCTTTAGTGGGAGAGGCCGTACTTCAAGCCTGTCAGGAAAATCTGACTACCCGGGAAAATCTGTTTCTACAAACCAAGTTCACCTTTTTAGCAGGTCAGGACCAACGATTGCCCTATGATAAAAATGCCGATACCCCCACTCAGGTGAACCAGTCCTTTGCCAAGTCACTTGTGCATTTAAACACAGACTATTTGGATTCTTTTGTCCTGCATGGCCCCAGCACAAGATATGGTCTTGCTCAGGAAGATTGGGATGCCTGGAAAACCATGACGGAACTCTATTACGCCAAAAAGACAAAACACCTTGGAATTTCCAATGTCAGCGCGGACCAGCTTACTCTTCTTTTGGACAAGGCCGAGGTAAAACCTGACTTTGTCCAGAACCGCTGTTACGCCAGGCTGGGCTGGGACAAAGAAATTCGCAAAATTTGTAAAGTGCAAAACATTGTCTATCAGGGATTTTCGCTACTAACGGCTAATATTCATGAACTGAATCAACCCATCATTCACGGCATGGCCCAAAAATATGATTGCCACATACCCCAGATTGTCTTTCGCTTTGCGCAGCAAATAGGCATGCTTCCACTTACCGGAACCAGCTCATATGAGCATATGTTGCAGGATCTTGCTTGTGACCGCTTTGATTTAAGCCAAGAAGAACTCCTGGCTATTGAAAATCTTTCGGCCTAAGAGCCCGTTCATGCTCTAAGTTCTTACTTTTCCACAAACACGATAAATCGCTCGGGAGATTGAGGCAGATTCTCAAACTTTAGAGCCAAAATTCGCCGTTCATGGGTTTCAAAAATGCCAATCACATGACAGTTGGCGCTAAATTTTTTATCCCCATCCATGGGACCTTCTAAAATAGAGCGCGAGTTTAAAAGTGCCTGATGCAATTCCAAGAGGCGATTTAAAATACCCTGTATGCCACTGGACTCCAGATTTTCTACAGGTAGACCAAAGCCTTTGATTTCAGAGCGCATCAGGGTATCGTGAGCAAAAAGGGCAGAATCCAGCCACTCTCCAAGGATTAAATCCTGCCTGGCATCAGGATGAGTAGCAGCCACAATTCTGTGTACAACCTCTTTTTCTCTTTCTCGGCGAGTCATTAGTCTTAAGCGTTTGAAGTCCTCGCTACCGTCTAACTCGAAGTCATTTTGCCGCCCATAGTGCAGAGCCTCCTTAAAGGTCATGCTACCTATAGAATCTGAAGCATCAAAGCGGGAAAACTCCGCATTTGCCCCCAGATACAGCTTTTTCGCTCCCAGTGACAGAGCAAATCCTTCACTCAAACTATGATTCTGAAACCAATCATAGGATAGATCAGATTCCCGCAAAAATTGCCAGACACGATACTCGCTCTGACCCCCAAATCTGGTATTGCTCAAGACTAAGTCCAGATCATAAAAATTCTCTTCACGAAACAAAAGACGAAGTCCGGCAATTACATCCATATCTTCGGCCATCGAAAGATTACAACCAATTAAAAGCGGGGTCCGTTCTCGGATACTGTGCATGGAGCGACAAAGCTCATGTGTTTCCTGACCAAAATCCACACTCTTCAAAAAACTGTCAATGATTGGATGCATGTCTTTGATACTACAGGCTACAATCAAAAAAGGGAACTGTTATGGTTTTGACTGCAAGGCCATGAACCCCTTGCGGGAATAATCGATCGCCTCTCCCAGAATACGGGCTACTTCCTGTGGGGCATGAAATCCCATGGAATTTTCTGCGGCCACATAGTCCATACGCCACTGGGATTTTCTATGCATATCACGGGCAATTTTTAGAGCATCCGTCTGAGTCTGGTCATGATCACGAATGGCATATACCAAATCCATGACCGCAAGCTCGGCTCGGTGCAAGAGATCCTGGGTTCTGTCCTGAATGATGGTAACTCTTTCTTTCATTTCCTGCTCTGAAATGGCGTGACAGGTCAAGCAAGCCTTTTGTACATTTAGCATAGGCGATCGGACATGGTGGGAACTGACTTTAACAGCACCAACCCTTTCATAGGGCATGTGGCAATCGGCACAGGCTACACTACTTCTGGCATGTACACCCTTACCCCACATTTCAAATTCCGGATGCTGGGCTTTTAAGATATTGGCCTTGCTGACAGTATGAACAAAATCCGTGTGTCCAACCTCATCATAGTAGGCCTCGGCAGCAGCCACATCAATTCCTTTATGCCAAGGATAGGTCAGGCGTTTATCCGAACCCTTAAAGTAATATTCCACATGACACTGCCCACAGACAAAGGAGCGCATTTCCTGGTGTGTGGCATCCCGATTCGGATCATATGCCACTTTACGATCCCCTTTTCTCCAGCGTTCAATCGAAGGCAGGTGGGGCAATGGCTCTGTGCTTGTGGCCAAAGCTCGAATCCCATCAAAAAAACCGGGTCGGGTAATCCGAAGTTCTGTGGTCTGTGAATCATGACAGTCAATACAGGCTACAGGATGATTGGCAAGTTTAGTAGCCTCGTGGTAGGGCATTGGATTGACTACTTCAAAACCCTTCATCAATTGCTCTTCATAATCCCGAGGATTTAATGGATCAGGAACCCCAGCCTTGCGCCCGGCATCACGATAAACGGAATACATGGATGCATGACAATGAAGGCAGGCTCCCGGTTGAGCCACTTTATGCACTCTCTCGGTTTCTCGCTGATCTGAAAGCATATAGGCATGACCGCGTTCTTCTCGATAATCAATTGAGAATGCATAGCCGGCAAACAGCTCCTTATAAATAGGAAATTCATCCAATCTCTGAAAGGCCTCAGAACCACCATGACGGGTGCGTTCCGTATCTACAGTGCGTAAATAGGAGTCATACTGATGAGGAAAATTGGGGGCCCACAAAACCGGATCCACCGAAGACTCGGTTAAGGGAGTTCGGACAAAATGGGTCTGAAGAGCCTCAGCCTGCCTGGTGCGCACATTTTCCAGAAGCATCAAGACTAAAACGATCAGAGTTGCAATCAGTACAATCAGGCCTGTCTGTTTAACTAAACTACTTTTTTGAGCCATGGCCCACCTCGCTATGACAGTGTAAACAAGAGAATTCTTCCAGTGACTTATGTTTGGGAAGCGCATG
>DITF01000094.1 GCA_002422125.1 bacterium UBP17_UBA6191 | reverse complement strand
ACTTGAGGTGTCCAAAACGCGGATTACTATCTTTTCCCCATAAATGGTAGGTAAGGAAGACACACGAAAGTCGATCTCACGGCCTTCAAAGGGCAGACGGATTCGTCCATCTTGAGGGGCTCTTTTTTCAGAGATATTTAAATCAGCCATTACCTTAACAATGGTGATAATGTTGTTTTGCAAATGTTTTGGTGGAGAAGGAATTTCCCGAAGTACCCCATCGATCCTCAGACGGATAATAAATTTTTTCTGTCTTGGTTCAATATGAATATCTGAGGCCTTTTGACGAATGGCCTGTTTGAATAATTCCTGAACATACTTAACCGTCGGCGCGTCTTTTTCATCTTTCATCGCCGCCGAAATTTTGTCCATGGCGGTGACGGTATTCTGGTCTGGGCCGTCCTCTTCACTTGGCCCGTCCCCAAAATCCTCCATGGCTTTTCTTAAGTCAGCACTGTCCCCAAAAGTACTGTTCAATAAAGATTCAATACGATATTTGTTGGCATAAAAGGCATTGAGTCGAAATCCCGTATCTCGAAAAATATCCTGAAACACATACAGGTTCATGGGATCAATTGTGACCACATCCAAAACCTGTCCCCGTCTGGCAATAGGCAGAATCATGTGCTTACGCATGGTGGCTTCGGGCAAAACATTACGCAGTTCCTCAGGAAAAAGTACCTGCTCCTTATGCACAAAGGGGATGCCACTTAATTCTGAAAGCACTGGAAACAAATAATCATCTTGGGTTCGCTCTGACTTTAAGAGGGCATCATCATAAAAGATGTGTTTTTCCTGCATTAAGGCATTTACATTGCCAAAGCCCTCATGATCCAGATGAACATCTTCTTTTAGACGAACTCTAAGGCGATTTTCCTGCATATCTTAACGGGTGCTACGGGGTGTAACAATTGGGCGTTTTCGTTCGGTAACTGACTGTATTCTAAAAGACGACTTTCGAGAGCTGGCAAAAAAGCCTGAGGTCATACGAAAGTTGGCCGTATCTTCACTGGTACCGGTCACGGGCTGGCCCATGGTTCCATACAAGCGATACCGTCTGTCGGGAGAAACAAATGAGGAACTGGCCACATTAGAATCAATAGCCGTTGAGGCTCCGGCTGGAAACACATGCTTTAAAAGAAAAAAACCTGAGCCCTGGGGGCCACCTATAACGGGAGTTTGATAGAGTGTCTCACCCCTCTGTCCCAACTGTAGATCCAGTGCCGACTCAGTTTCTTCGGCTCCAAGACAGGGGATTAGCAGTCCAAGTAAAACAATCAGGGTTCGCATATTGGAAGTGTACCATTTAAAATATAATCCGAAAAGATGGGAGCCACAGGAATTGGAGTGAATATGATAGTGTTTTTGACCGAACATGGCAGAGTTGGCCTTATATATTCAGATTATGGTCTGTTATCCCTGAAGCTTCCGGGCGATTTGGGATCGGATGTGGCCTTAACTGAAATACCAGATTATGCTCGTTCCCTAGTCGATAGAATCAAGGACTATTATCTGGGAAAAATGGTGGATTTTACAGATGTGGTTCTGGATGAGTCCCATATTTCCTCATTTGCGGCCCTAGTTTACAAAACTCTAATCAAAAATGTTCGTTATGGCATGCGCCTCAGTTACTCAGAATTAGCCTCTCTTTGTGGACGGGATAAGGCCGCTCGTGCAGTGGGAACAGCCTTAGCCAAAAATCCCTGGCCTCTAGTAGTTCCATGCCATAGAGTATTGGGCGCTGGCGGTAAGCTCGGAGGCTTTAGCGGTGCCGGTGGTATTGCCCAGAAACAACAAATGCTTGATATGGAATCCAGGCAGGTTTGAGGCTGGCATCTTCTCTCCACCGTGAATTCCAGCCCCGTTGTAATGTATGCACATTCCTCCGGCACCGGGCTAATATTGGCGGAAACATCTACGAGTTGGGCGAAAAGACTTGGGTTTGCGTACCCCAGTTTGAAGGATTCACGGTATAATATAACCTATGACCCTAGACAAAGAGCATCATTTAGTGGATGAAGAAGAATTTCCCAAGATTGGTTTGACCAACAATGTGGTTTTTCGCCACATCTTTGCAAGCCGTGAAAGGAAAAACTACCTTTTGGCTATGGTCAATGCCCTATTGGAGCTTCACGGCGACGAAGCATTTCAAAGCCTTGAGATCATAGATTCGATTCAGTCAAGAGATCATCTTAAGGATCGGGATGCAGTAGTAGATATTATTGCTTTGGATTATCAAGGCAAGCAAGTACATGTGGAAGTGCAGCTCATTAACCATCCCGGTTTTATTGCCCGGATTCTTTATTACTGGGGCAAGCTTTACACTAGGCAGTTAGGCCCAGCAGATACATTTTCAAAGCTTAGGCCGACAATCTCTTTAGTGATCACAGATTTTTTTGTTTCTGAGGAAGAACAAAGGCTACATGCTCACTGGGGCTTGAGTTGTCGCTATACCAAAGAATCCCGTTCCAATTTAATAGGGCTTCATTTTATACAACTGCCGGCCTTAGTTGAGGATCAGATCAAAGATCGCATGAATAAATGGGTTTATGCCTTTAGACATGGTCGGGACATTTTAAACTCTGAAACGGTCCCAGCCGTGCTATTAGAAGAAAAGGAGCTGGTTATGGCCATTGATGAAGCCAAAAAAGCACTGGTTACAGATGAGGATTTACGCCAAAGAGCTTTAAGTAAGGAAATGATGATGCGTGATCAGCTCTCTATTGTGGC
>DITF01000366.1 GCA_002422125.1 bacterium UBP17_UBA6191 | reverse complement strand
ACAGAATTTTTAACACTCCCCATTTTGATTGGCTATCCAATTCCCATGCAGGCATTTTTGGATATGTTTGGAAAACTTCAGGTTTTGTACCAGTATATTTTTTCTGAGCATTATTATGTGTATCTGCACAGACACAATGATCTGCAAATCTACCTGATTTTACCTTCCACTTTAGTTACAATCCCTAAGTTGAAACAGGAGATAAGAAATTGGGTTTTAAAACGAAATCCGTTACCGTTTTTGTTTTCTGAAGGCGAGGATCGCCTAGGCTTTGCTCCGCAAGAAGTCTCGTTTTTTAGATTTGTTGAGCCCTACAAAATTTTCATAGCAGCCTGGTTCATTTTGACATTTTGCTTTTCTATGGCTGTGGGCTGGATTTGGATTCGCTCACATTTTGAGTCAGCCTTTTGGTCTTTGTGCCTTTTGTTTCTACTGATAACCGAACTAATCAGCGATTTTGTGTTTTATCGCGGGTTGCAGTTTCAGGAATTGCTGGATACCAGTAGATTACGACAACAAATGGATCAGGTGTTATTGGCTGTCGAGCAGGAGTATTTTACTTATCAGAAAAAAAAGTACACCCAATTAAGGGAGGCTTTTTTAACCAGCAAAAACCTCGACCATTTTATGTTTTCCGAAGATGGTTTTCGAGGCATGGTACTTAATGAAAAAGGGGTAACCCTAAGTTATCAGAAGCGAAACAATGACTTTGCCAACAATGTTTTATTGATAGCATCACCCGTAATTCTGGCCGTGATGAGAGATCATCCTTTTCAGCGAGATGAAACACCATATTCACATCGTTCCAGTTTAATGGATCGTGATTCGCGCTTGTTCCCGGATGGCATTCCTTGGGCTCCCGGGCGCAATAGCTTCTTTAAAGCTCGTGGCAACTTGTTTGAGTCTGTACTGGAATGGAATCCACGGTCTTTGGATGCTGCCAGTATGTCCTTTGCGGATATGTTTGCCCAAAGGGATGTGGGCCAATTAATGCCGATCAATTTCTCAAATCAGAATATGTGGCTCTTTGTGAATCGTAGTCAGGCAGGTGAACCGTTTGGCATTTATATTGCCTGCATCACCGAGGCCAATTTCCTGACGGATTTTTTTCAAAATTTACAGGACCTAAAGCTTAACGATGGGATTAGGCTAAGTATTTTTCAGGATCACGGTGGAACAGAGAAACTCTTTGGAAAAAACACTCTCAATTCAGCGGCCTTTCAGAAGTACTTTAATGCCTTTGGAAGTGAGGCTGGGAAGGTGTTTTTTATTGATGAGGGTTTAAAGACTTCGGAGTTAGGCGTTTTTAGGAGAAGTTATCATTTCCGTGGCTGGTCTATCCTCATCAGTATTCCCAATCAGATGATTGACTCCAATCAGATTGACCTTCAGTTCAAGTATCGTTTGCACTTTTTTTTGTTTGTACTAGGCCTTGCGATTGGTGGAACCGTCTTGCTAAGAAGAATTCTCATCCCCGTACAAACAGTTCGTTACGGATTTACCCGGGTCGAATTAGGCGATCTGGATCACGATATAGTTGTTACTGGTCGGCATGAGGGTTCACAGGTTCAGATTCAATACAAAAAAATGCTGGAAGGCTTGCGACTAAAGCGCAAGATGGCTCCCTTTGTTAGTGAGGCAGTCAATCACTTGTTCCAGAAATTACAGAAGGGTGAGCGAAAAATTGCAGGCCGGGCTTGTATGCTTTTTTCTGATATTCGTGGTTTTACCAGTATTTCCGAGCAGCACGATCCGGCTGAGATCGTAAAAATGCTCAATGATTATTTCAGCTTGTGGCAGCCCATTGTGGAGAAGGAAAATGGCATCATTATTCGTTTTATTGGCGATGCTGTAGTGGCAATTTTTCTTCAGGAGACCAACCCAGATTACATGGTTTCTGCTGTGCGGGCTTCCAGTGCTTTGATGAGTGAACTTAAAGTCATGAACCAGCATCGGCAGGACAAGGGTCTTTTTACAATTCAAAATGGCATTGGTCTGGCTGAGTCTGAGATCCTGTTTACCGTGATTGGAGATGAGGAAAAATCGGAGTTTCTGATTTTAGGTCAGGCTCATGAGGTTTCTGAGCTTCTTGAGGCTGAATCCAAGCTCGGCACAGCTACCAAAATCATTTTGGAAGAAACAATTAAAAACGCCTGTCCTCCAAGCTGGGAGTTTTTAGACTTTCATTCCTCGGAATTTCCCGAGTCAACTCACTATGAGTTGAAGTCTCTACTGGATTTAGATTCAAAATCCCTGGCATAAAAAAACCAGCCCTAGCTTTTGGCTAGGGCTGGCCTTAGTTAAATTCTAAGCCATGAATTGAGGCTTAATCAGAACTGCGCTTATGTCTTTTACGATCTTCTTCGGTTAAATAGTTTTTGCGAATTCTTAAGGCAACTGGTGTGCATTCGAGCTCCTCGTCCTCGGCCAAAAATTCCAGAGCCTCTTCTAATGAAAAGACAATGGGAGGTAGAATTTTGGTGCTTTTTTCCGCATTGGCATTACGCATATTGGTAAGCTTCTTCTCTCTAGTTGCGTTGACCACAAGGTCGTTGTCCTTGGCATTTTCACCAACAACCATTCCCTCATAACAGGGGTCTCCAGGCTTCACAAACAATGTTCCACGCTCTTGAACCATTTCCAGGGCATAACCTGTACATTGTCCACCAGCCATAGAAATAAGCGAACCCGTGGTTCTGGCCTGAATTTTAGCCGTCATTGGTTTGTAATCGCTAAAGATGGAGTTGATGACTACCTCGCCTTTGGACAGGGTCAGAAGCTTGGAGCGCATTCCAATCAGTCCGCGGGCCGGAATGTTAAATTCCAAGGCAGTCAGTTCACGGCGGGTGTGCATCGAGGTCATTTCACCACAGTTTTGGGCCATACACTCGATGATTTTTCCGGCATAGTTTTCAGGGGTCTCAATATAAACCTGCATATAGGGCTCTTGTTTAACCCCATCGATCATACGGGTGATTACCCTTGGCCGGCTGACGGCTAATTCGTAGCCTTCACGACGCATATTTTCAA
>DITF01000317.1 GCA_002422125.1 bacterium UBP17_UBA6191 | reverse complement strand
CGTGGTTGGAATTCCCTGATCTACAGATGGATTTACCAAATCCGTCAGAGGCATTGGATCTGGAATTTCTATAATGTGGCCCGAGGGAATTAAAATGCCACCATCATCCGTAATACTGTTGTAACCCACCTTAATCGTGTCAGAGGTCTTAAATGCTCCGATTACAGAATGTTCACATTCTGTACAATCTATATTAAAACCGCTACCTCCAGTAACAGTGGAATTGTACCAGTCCGGATCAGGCATGGTGATATCGGCATACCACATGTTGGCTTGGCCCAATTGTCCCCCACCAAACAATATCAGAGTATCCCCATGAAACTCCATAGCTTGCAATTCGGTGGGATTGGAAGAAAACTCCTTCACAAATTCAAGGAAATGGCCCCGATCCAAATCAGAATAGCTAGTGGTATCAAAATCAATCGCCTCTGTGGCACGGTAGAGAAAGATTCCATCCTGAACATACAAGGTTCCACTGGTGGGATGGATTGCAAAACTGCTTACATTTACAGGTTCTGGAAAATCATACCCTGGTGGCTGTGTCGTCAGTTTTAGTCGCACAACAATGCCATTGCTACCTAAGGTGTAGAGATTGCCAGCAAAATCCAGAATATAGGTGTTCCCATCCCCATCCGACTTCACCGATTTAATCGGCATACGATTACCATCAAGTGGCATGAATGAACCACGATGCCCCGCTGCTGTAACCCAATAATGGCGATTGATAATCTGCACAAACGGAACCGAATCCCCCTTAGGATTTGTCAGCACATACTCAATCTGCAGGGCATTTTCAGGAATATCGTAATCATTGATATCAAAAAAGGAACTATCTCCATCCACGGCAAACACCATAGGATCATCCAGTTCAAAATATTGGGTGTTTGGCAAAAGGGCACGGATCGAGACGGCCAATGTGTAAGGGCTGGTATAAAACTCACGATAAGATTGTTCAAACGACTTGGTTCCATCAATTTCAATTTGGGCCACAAAATCTTCAATTTCAATTGCACTTGTTTCAGGGACCAAAAACAGGGCATCTTGAGACCACTCAAAGGGCACATTTAAACCCGGTGCCGGTTCACTGCGACGACCAAACCTGTCCTGAGCCACAGTTCCAGCCAAAATTTTTGTATTTATTGAACCAGTTTTTGCATCTACAACTAATCGAAGTGAGGTAGGAGTATTCTCAGGATATGTTGCCACGGGCTGATACTGAACAGACCCATCAAAGGCCAGATAATTCCACTTGCCCCCGTTCACGGGCACAGAAATTTCAGCACCAACTGCTAAAGTTGTGGTGGTTGGAGTCACCTGAGGAGTGCCAAACTGCAATAGAGGTTTTGGCCCTGCCATCATGTCAATGGACAAAAGATCAGAGTTCTTCCTCAAACCATAGGCGGCAATATAAGCCTGCTTTCCAGAATGCAAAAGCTGCGGCCGATTGATGTATACACTGCCTATATCAGATACGGTAACTCCCTGAAGTGGCTTACCTGATAAAACTGGGGGCCAGGCGTATAAGGTGTTGTTGTCCTGTACCTTGGTTCGTGCCAAAAAGGTAACAACCTCAGATTTTTCGCGACCAGAGAAATCTAGCCATGCCAATTCGTTGTTTCCTTGATCCCATAAAACATGAATCTCGGCCTTGGATACTCCCTCTACCTGTATTGCCGAGCCCGCAAGCTCATCGGCGCCGTAAGTGGAGCCATTAGCCGGGTCTTCGCTACTCTTAACCAACATGTAAGGTTGTATTCCAGTGCTGGTTGGGAAAACAAGTACACTGCCAAAACTCTGTAATATTATAGCATCGCTTACCACAGACAATTTTGGGGTTGAAGACAATACATAAGCATCTGGTAGTGATAAAACATTAGGAATTTGCATCACCCTAGAAACCGGGATAGGATTTTGTTTCAAGTCGCTTTTATAGACATACAGATTGGTACCAGACCAATAATATACATACAGAGACTGTGTCGCCGCATGGTAATAGTAGTTCTGATCCTTAGGTATGGCAATCTGATTCAAACTCAGACCCTGATCCACAGCATAAGCCAATGTATCGTATGCGCTGAAATTTTCCTCAATTAGAAAAGTGCTAAAGTTACTGGCATAACCCTGAGACAAAAACTCGGTCATGGTCATGGTAATCACATTAAGTACCGGTGTAGTGTAATTGGCTTTTAACAAAAGAACTTCTTGGCTTGAGGATTTTAATGCAAAAGCCGAGCCTAAATCGGGCCCGTGCATAGGCTGAAAATATTGAGACGCACCATACCAACTTTCCTGAAGTGTGGATTTATGAATAGCAGACAAGCCCTGATTTTTGCGCACCAGCAATACATCTTGTGAACCCTCAAAGCGACCAGGGACGGTTTCAATTCCCACCATGTCCCCGTCTTGATTAAGACTGAGAGAAGAAAGATTCAAGGACGGATTTGAGTTTGTACGAAAAATAGGGGCTACATCTTTGCTTGAGGGATTAAACAATCCACTAAAATGGGAATACCCGTCCATGTAATGAATTCCCAATTTACTGCCAGCCCCAAAAATAGCCGTTGGAGAATAGCGAAACTGTTCAGACTTTGCTGGTAATTCCCCATAAAATCCATTGGCAAAACCCAGCACCTTTTGAATAGAGGTGGGGCTTTCAACAAACCATATCTCCTGAGAATAATTTGTATTGCCAGCAAGCACATATAAACCCTGGGCTGGACCTGAGTTGACCCAAGCAGCGGCATCAATGGTGTAATAGTCCAACTCCAAGGGATCCGTAGTCAAAACAGTAGGCTCTACACCGGCCCCAGAGCCGAAGGTAGCAATTAGGTCAAATTCTCCAGAGCGAACACCAGCAACAAATACTCGGTAAGCCTTAAACAGGGCTTCGTAATTGTCATCCACAAACAAAAGATAACTTTCCTCATCAATTTTTTCAGCCGTCGCAACAGAGCCTGCTACTGTAGTAATACTACTGCCCCAAACAGCCGAACCTGAGGGCGTATTCCCAAACTCCCACCGTACATCTGTTCCGTCATAAGAATACAGAGAACCAGTTATACCAAAATACACTCGATTAGCAATCTCAAACAATGCACTACTGTCTGTAGGTTGGTAGCCCAAAAATATACTGGCTCCATCAAGAAGACTATCGCTTCCATCAAGGGTTTGGATATCAGTACCAACTGCATCACCTAAAAGTTGTATTGGCCCATTTTCAGAAATCGCCACCAAAATCAGGTTGGAGTCATCTTCAACAAACACCAAGGTTCCCATTGTGGTCTCAGCCAGAGGCAATAAATCTACGCTACCGGGTTTGCCTGTATACTGATAATCCAGAGGGTCCACAAACCAGCCCATTCTTTCAGTCACTCCAGTCTGAGAAGAAATTTTTACCACATCGCCCACATTAGAATCACTAATCAGAATGTCCCCAGCATTATTGGCCGTGATCC
>DITF01000240.1 GCA_002422125.1 bacterium UBP17_UBA6191 | reverse complement strand
TCCAACGAACCTAATTTTGGATCGAAGTTAAACCAGAATAGTGGATCGAAGTTGCCAGAATAGGCAAACATCTTTAAAAACACACTTTTAAGCAAATGATCAAGCTGTTTCAAATGCTGTTTGCGTCTGGAGATCAGACTTTCCACTTTGCCAAGCAAATAGGCAATGCGTTTTTGGTCGTCAAGAGGTGGGAGGGGGATTTGGTGGCTTGCAACCCATTTTAAGCTCAAATTTAACTGGGCAACACCGTTTGAATTGTTGATCGCCTCGCTTTCAAAAGTACCAGAATTCAAATACTGAAATAGGTATTCGGTGTCAAGCTCTTCTGATTGTGGCCTTATTAAACCAACCCGTTGATTCAACAACGCGGGCAAGTGACATTCCTTAATCCTGCCTACACGACCAACATTGCCGGTCAATGAAATTAGTGTATCGCCAAGCTTCAATTTGTAATTGCTTAATTTAGCTGCAATAGCGGTTGAAACAAACTTAGGGTCATCAATAACAACTAAGCCCTTTTGTACATTGGTGATTCGTATGACACGGCAACCTGAATCAACATAATCCCTACTCTTAAAAGCATAGCCATTTTTTAAATCACAAAGAGTTGAGAGCATTTTTTTCTTCACTCCCTCACCCCCAACAACTTTCGCACAATCCCGCCTCCGAGTGCTTTCAAAAACATTTGGTGTATTCTATGGATCAAAATTGTTCTCATTGTCCACCCGCCAATTCTTTCCGCTCCTCCAGAGCCAATTCAATCAGTCGGCGTTCACGCTGGATTTCGCGTTGGAGCTGTTCTTCACTGGGCAGATTTGGCAGATATTTAGAGGCAAAGATTTGCCTATTTTCGTTCAAGAACGAGTATTTGGCAGTTGCCTCGGATTTATCAGAGCAGAGGATCAGCCCAATTGTAGGGTTGTCGCCGGGAATTTTGAACAAATCTTCGTACAATCGCACATAGCCATCCATTTGTCCTATGTCAGCATGTTTAAGTTTGCCCATTTTGAGATCAATGAGCAAAAAGCATTTCAGAATGTAGTTGTAGAAAACGAGATCAATGTAGAAATCATCGTCATCAAAGCGGATATGTTTTTGCCGGGCAACAAAGGAAAAGCCTTTGCCAAGTTCTAACAAAAAGCTTTGGAGGTTATCAATAATCGCTTGCTCCAATTTGCTTTCATGTAGTTCCGGCGAATCGGGAAGACCCAAAAATTCGAGAACCACTGGAGATTTCAAAATAAAAGATGGATCGATAACTTCTCCAGGCAAGCGTTCTCTGTCTTGCGGCAGCAGTCCTGCATTTCCTCGATTAGCAAGAATTCGATCGTAATAGAAACTGTGAATCTGTCGTTCAAGTTGTGCTTTGCTCCAGCCGCACTCAGCGGCCTCGCGCTCGTAAAAGTCTCGGGCCTCAATATTGTCGATCCGCATTAAAGCCCGATAATGCGACCAAGTCAGTCGCGGAGAAAAACAGTGAACCAATTCATCACCCGCAGGAGGATTTTCTCCTGTTCTCGCCAATTGGCTACCCAGCGGGGAGCCAATTGTATTTAGTCTATGTGAGTATGTCAGATAAAATTGTCTAAAATTTTTAAGGTTAGCAACAGAAAAACCTTTCCCATAAAGTTCAGTTAAAAGCTTCGACAGTTCCTCCACCACCTGTTTGCCATACTCCGCTCGTTCTGCTCCGCCCTGCAGAGCCTGTACAATTTCGCGTCCGATCTGCCAGTATGCCATTACTATGTTGGAATTGACGGCACGGACAACATTTCCTCGTGCCTGTTCAAGGATAGAGACAATGCGATCAAACAGCATGATATCATTGATACTGTTTTCATTGTTCTGCTTCATCCAACCATCCTTTTCAACTCCAACAGGTCCCGGACAATACCACTTTCAACATTAGATAAGTCATTATCTTTCAGGTTACCAACCTCTGCTTGAAGTAGCCTTTGTAAAATTACCTCAGGCTCTTCATACTGAACTTGTTCAAACTTATCCACCTTGTAGCGCGAGAGCGACAGATCATATCCCTCCTCCACAATATCCTTGCGTGGCACACAGAAACATTTTGCGGAACGGTCCGTGTCTGTCTCAGGATTGCGGGTATGGAATTTGTGGACGATATCCTGCAAATCCCCATAGCCCTCAAGCTTATTGCGTTTGTCATCCAGTGTATAACCATCAGCCTGCATTTCGTAGAACCAGACATGTTCGGTGGCAGGTTTATCCACCTTTTCCTTCGGCCCAAAAACCTTAGTGAAAAGCAGAATCGCTGTGCTGACCCCGGCATAGGGCTTGAATACCCCGCTAGGCATGCTAATCACAGCCTTGAGATCGCAACGCTCTACCAGCATTTGGCGCAGAGCTTTGAAGGCACCACCGGAGCTAAACAGGACCCCCTGCGGCACGATGACACAGGCAGTGCCCCCCTTTTTAAGCAAGAGGTAAATATTCTCTACAAAAAGAAGCTCGGTCTTGGTGGTGGAAAGCGTCAGGTTTTCGTTTATATCACCCTTGTCAATACTGCCCGTAAAGGGTGGGTTAGCCAAAACAATGTCATACTGGGCCTCTTCATTGTAGCTTTTAGAGAGGGTATCTTTGTAGTCTATGTGTGGCTCATCAATTCCATGCATCATCAAATTCATCAACCCCAGGCGCACCATAGTACTGTCGATATCATAACCAAACAAAGAGCATTGCAAGATGCCCTTAGCGTCTTCAGTTAACCCTGCCGCTACCGAGGTGCGCACAAAGCCATCTTCGTCAGTCACAAAATCAGTTCGGCCTGCCTTTTTTGCCAGTTCAGTGACAATGTACTGATAAGCACCCAGCAAAAAGCCACCGGAACCACAGGCAGGATCAGCAATGCGGTGACCAAGTTGGGGCTTCACCAGATCAGCAATCAGTTTGATGATGTGGCGCGGGGTACGAAACTGACCATTCTTGCCAGCCGAGGCAATCTCAGACAGAAGCATTTCATACACATCGCCCTGAATATCCTGAAAGTTATCAGAGTCTTTTTCCATGATCTCAAAAATCTCATCAATAGTCTTCACTGCCTCTACCAAAAGTGATGGTTTAGGAATAATGAATACGGCATTTTTCATGTGGTGGGTGAAATTACTTTCGCTACCATTCAGATCCTTAAGAAAGGGGAAAACCCTACTCTGAACATGTAAAAGCATCTCTTCGGCTTGCATTCGCTTAAATTCGCTCCAGCGCAGAGTGCTCTTTTCGATTTTATATAAATTGGCGTCAATATGGCCTTTGTCAGTCTCTTTTGCGCGGTATTCAGGTGGTATCCACTGCCCTTCAAACTTAGAAGTGTAGGGCTCGCCTGTAAATTCAGAATCTGCCAGCTTTTTCTGATCCAACTCATCAAGCCGCTTCATGAACAATAGATATGTGATTTGTTCAATAGCAGTGAGGGGATTTGAAATGCCCCCTGACCAGAACTTATTCCAGAGTTGATCGATCTTGCTTTTCAGTTCAGGGTTATTTTGTAGCATGTCTATAGTCCTTGGTTCTGTGCATCAAGCAGCCAACCGCGCCGCGATCTGTAAGATTTGATTGATTTCCGCCGGGCTGAATACACCACGAATGCCCTGAGGGTGGATAACCGTAAAAGGCGCGTTGATAAGATCTTTTTTCTCGACCTTCTCACGCTCAATGATAAAGTCCCTAAGCAGGCTCAAAAACTCCAACTGACGACTTGAAAGGTTGGAATGCTGAGCGATAAACTGCTCAAAGGCTTCGCTGACCGTTTCTGGGAAACTTTTTAGAATCTCAATACCCAATATATGGCGGATAAACTGAATGAAGTGGGCCTTGCGGTTTTTATAAACTTGCCGTAGCAAATCTTCGGTGATGTGGGGATGTTCCGCATGCAGTAGTTCGGCAAGCTGCAGGGCCTCGTCAGCAGAAACCTCTTGCCCATTTTTAAGTTTTTGCAGGATGGGATTGTGAGCTGTCAACTCCGCGATCAAGGCCTCTACCATTTCTCTATAGCGATTTATGCCAACTGATTCATGCTGCGGGCCAAACTCTACCCTCTCCTTCTTGTGAAGAATATCAGTAAGATCAAGGTGGGTTGGGCCAGTATCAACCCTTTGCTCGCGAAATTTCATAAGTGGACCGAGGTGAGTGTTCAGCTTGTCGAGTGCATCTTCCAAAATGGTGCCATCTGCTTTGGCCCAA
>DITF01000007.1 GCA_002422125.1 bacterium UBP17_UBA6191 | reverse complement strand
TTGTATAAAGTGTCAAGAGGTATTTAAATTATTTTTCGTTGCCCCAATTGCATTTACGCCAAAAGAGCTGTGAACAGGGTTTTACTATAACTCAAATATCTCTGCAAATTTAGTCTCAAAGACTTGAATCTCTTGATCGGTTAGGGCCAAAAACTCCTTTTCCCGGGCTCGCTTAGACAGTTTTCCTTCGTTTTGGCTAAGGAAACGAATCAACAAATCTGCCGTTTTATCCGGCAAATCAAGATAGTGATTCACAAAGGTTTTCATTTTGTCATATCGTTTTAGATATCCAATCTCATCGGGAAGTGCCTTGGTAACGGTTTCGTGGACACATTCATAAAAAAATTCGGCCTGGGGGGTAGCATCAAAAAAGCGGTACAGATCAAGTGTGTCATTTAAAACTTCCACATTGCCTTTTTCGGTGGCACGCCACTCAATCAAGGATAGACGAGGCTTTGAATAGGCCTCCAGTGCCTTTGCATATTCTGAAATGCGTCTTAAGATCACTGAGGATACTGGAAAAACAATACCATTTGGGGCAAAGCCGGTTTGTGCAAGGACATGATGTAGGAGATATCTATGCAATCGGCCATTGCCATCTTCAAACGGGTGAATGAACACAAAGCCAAATGCAATGCTAGTGGCGGCTAACACGGGAGGGTAGTCACTATTTTTTAAAATAGAGGCTGTGTAAATCAATCCATCCATCAAAGATTCTAGGTCTTGTGGCCTTGCAGAAATATGGCTCGGAATCGGCATATTCGTGAAACGATCATGGCTACCAATAAATCCCCCCTCCTGTCTGTAACCCATCTGGATAAATCGACCATCCACAATCACCTCCTTTTGCAGTCGCTCTAACTCAGATTTGGATAACGGTGTTTTTCCTGCCTGACCAATAATTTGCGCCCAGCGTTCAGCGCGGCTGTGAGGTGGGGTTTCTCCCTCAATGAAGTAGGATGCCCTAGAATCCTCTAACAATAAAAATCCTGTTGCACGCATTAACAAATTAGGCTCAACAGCATCGAGTCGCTTTAGTGCTTCCAAAGACAAGTTTTGATGGATTAGTTCATCCAGCTTTTTGGTATGTCTGATGAGTGGACAAAATCGCTTGTCCCCAGGTAGGTTGTTGCGAATACGATGGCGTTTTGAGTTACGGGCCGGACCAGCATATTGAATTTTTTGATCCACCAAATCCACATAATTTCCCTGCTTAAGATCAGGCAGATTAAGTTCTACTTCCAGCAAGTACTCATACAAAAACCATATCCGTCTGGCATAAGCACCATTGGATTCTTGTTTAATTGCATTTTCAAATTCTGATTTTTCTACTTTTAAGAAGAGGCTATTGAGTACGGCCAGATCAAGACCTTCATACCTTAGGGCGAAAACCAGATGTCCGTACAAAGTATCCTGAGGAGCGTGGCGCGGAGTAAAAACCTTCCAGTGGTTCGCCTCATATTTTAGGTGTTTTTCACTGATTGCGGATAATGTCAAAGGTAGAGGTACTGCCAATTCATACTTCTGAATGAGGGCCGCATA
Source organism: bacterium UBP17_UBA6191 (assembly GCA_002422125.1). Lineage (GTDB taxonomy): Bacteria > Muiribacteriota > UBA6191 > UBA6191 > UBA6191 > UBA6191. The sequence continues at coordinate 2,442 of DITF01000007.1, read as the reverse complement.
GCCGACAATCCTAGCACTTTGTTCTGGCAATGGCTGATTTATCATATAACCATTGTTTCATGAAAAGTACTTACAGGCCATGAAAAATACTTATTTTTTATTGATTTTATGAAAAACACTTATCACTATCATGTGGGGCTTTATATTATTTTTATAGTTATCAATTTACTTATATAAATCTGATTTGATAAATTTATATTTGCGTTTATCGAATCAAAATATCCTGGAGAACACAATGCAAGCCGAAACCATGTTAGTAAAACTATTTAAGGCCCTTGGTGATCATAGCCGCCTTGAGATTGTAAAAGCTCTTATCAAAAAGCCAATGTATGTTGAAATTCTGGCTCAATGCCTCCAGCTAAACGCTTCAACCGTCTCATTTCATCTGAAAAAACTACAGGAATGTGGCTTGGTGACGGCATCCAGAGAGCAATATTACATGGTGTATACCCTAGAAGATTCGTTGATTGCAACTCCCATAAAGACATTGATAGCTAATGCCAGTAACCTGGAGACAGCTCCAAATGATAAAGAGAAGGAATACCAGACCAAAGTTTTGAGCACCTTTCTTGTGAATGGGAAGCTGACGCGTCTGCCGATTCAGCGCAAAAAAAGAAGGATCATTTTGGAGTACATTGCTGGGCAATTTGCCTGGGATACAGCCTATCCAGAAAGAGAATTCAGCCTGTCGCTTTCTGAATTTCATGAGGATTTTTGTACCCTGCGCCGCGAAATGATTTGTGAAAAACTGTTTTTACGCAAAGACGCCATTTATTACCGCATGGATGGACAAAGTCCTAGTTAAACTACAATCATTTTCGGAATGATGTTAAATTAGTCTTCGCCTCGCTCTGTGACTAACTCAGGAGATGTTATGACGATCTTACATGACTTCGCACAAAACAATCAGGCCGATAAAATCCGCCGATCCTTACTGTATGGTAATGGCCGGCAGTTTCTTTTAACCGCAGTTGGGACAGGATTTTTACCAATTCATGCCGCCGCAGCCGCCGGAGCAATTGAGGCCGCCCAGGAACTTTTAAATGCGGGATGCCCTATTGATGCCCGTACAACCTGTAACGATGAAGATCGAACCCCTTTGATGATAGCGGCAAAATTCGGGCAACTGCCAATGGTTAAGTTTCTTTTGGAGAACAACGCCGATATTCATGCTGAAGATGAGGACACTTTTACAGCCCTTAGGCTAGCTGTATGGAATCGACAAAAAGAAGTCACCCAGTATCTTTTGCAAAATGGGGCTAATCGCACCGATGAGCCTGGATATGAAGAAATGGGACTTTAGGGAGAATAATTATGACCGAAACCAAAACACCCAAACCCAACACCCTCTTTATTGAAGTCTCTGAGGCTGGCCTTCCCGAAGTCGATGGACTGTATGTTCCTTCTAAAGCCCCGCCTACAACATCGGAATCGGGCGTAGTATCGAGCCTTGGCTACTGGAACGAAAAGATGGCCTGGGATCGGGCCGATGGGAAATCTTTGCGAAGTCCAGCTATCTCCTATTCCAACACCTACAACAGTTGGCGTATCTGTCGTCTGGATGGGCACTTGGCCTACGATATTACCTGTGATGATGCACTACCCCCAACGGATCGGACATGGAATGTTTACAAAAAGGGAGTGGCCCCAGCCCCCAAAATAGTTCTGCATCATGTAGATCCTCAAAAGCCCTGCCCTAAACCCAATGTCGTGTTTGTACTCGGTGGCCCAGGTGCGGGTAAAGGTACCATGTGTGAACTTGCCGAAATTCAGTTTGGTTGGACTCACCTCTCTACTGGGGTTCTCTTGCGAGCCGAGCAGGAAGCGGGCGGGCCAACTACCGCAATCATTCAAGAATATATTGCTGCTGGAAAACTTGTTCCTAACGAGATCGTTGTCCGACTGTTAAAAGACGCAATGGAAAAAACCATTCGCAGTACCGGAAAATCCAACTTTTTGATAGATGGGTTTCCCCGCTCCTTATCCAATCTCGAAGCCTGGTATGAGGTCTTTGGTCGTGAGGACGAACTGCCAACCATGCTATATTTTGAGTGTCCTTTTGAGGTCTTGGAACAACGCATTTTGGGCCGGGCCAAGTACTCTGGCCGAGCCGATGACAATGTAGCGGCCATGAAACTGCGATTTGATACCTTCAAGGAAGAAACCCTGCCAACTGTAGAACTGTTTAAGAGTAAGGGTAAATGCATTGAGTTAGACACCAGTAAAGACCGCGAAGCTGTTTTTGCCATGTTTCGGGAGCAATTAAAAGCCTATACCGACCCCCAACTGATGGCCAATCCATTAACCGAAAAATCTGAAATGTTGCTGGGATTAAGACCATACCCTAAATAGTTTTTCTTAGGGCCTGGGCACAAGCAATCCAATAGTCAAAATCAGCAGGTGATTTGCACCATGCCGCCACCTGCAAAGCATGAACAAAGG
>DITF01000165.1 GCA_002422125.1 bacterium UBP17_UBA6191 | reverse complement strand
TTAATGTGAAGAAATGATCTGATCCATCCAGTCATTGTAGTTCTGGACTTTGGTATAGACTCCATAGGAGTTTTGCTGGGCGCATCCGAGGCCGTAGCTAACCACACCAATTTGGGTGAAGCGGCCAGACTGGGTCAGAAACAAAGGGCCACCGGAATCACCCTTACAAGCGTCCTTGCCACCTTCGGAAAAGCCAGCACATACCATATTGCTAGTTGCGAGTCTTGCGCTCCCTAGCTGCTCTCTGACTTTTTCTCCATTGGCATCGACGAGGACCTGAATCAGCGCTTCATTACAAAGATCTGAATCAACCAGTGGCACATTTACTTCCTGCAATACCTTTGGTCTTTCAAATACAGCCATTTCCCCAAACTTGTTCTGGCGCACATTGCCCCAACCAATCACGGTTGGGATATTAGGAGCCTGATCCAGATTGCTGCCAGTTGGAATCAAACGCACTGGTGGAAAAGACTTCACAGGCTCAATCAGGCGAATCAAAGCAATGTCATTGTCCATATGGCTCACAGCCGGATTAAACTTTTCGTGGGGAATAATTTTCTCAGCTTGAATTCTTTGAGTTCCAGCCACATTTTTCAAGTCATGCACACCAATTACAAGATCAATTCTGTCCCCTGCCGGTACATTTACGACACAGTGGGCCGCAGTTAATACCCATTGGCGGTGAATCAGGCTACCACCACAAAAATGACCTTTTTCAGTGGACTTCCCCCGCTCTACCAAACCAACCATAAAAGGATATGCCTGAATCGGAACATCGGTCCCACCAACAATAAAGGTATCGGGGTATAGATTCTGAAACAACTGGCTCTGACTCAGCTCAATTGCATGAACTCGAGACAACGACAGGGCCAAAAAAACCAGACAAAATTTAATTTGATTCAGCATAAATCCTACTACGACGACACCTGCGATTTTGTTTCTCTACTTCAAGACATTAACACGGGCCTGCATATCCACAGACACCTGATTTTTACTGGTGTGTGTCTGATCATCTTCATCGGTATATTCATAAGTACAGGCGTATTTTCCCTCAATGCGGGGGCTCTCAGAATCATCCCAAAGTTTACATTCAAGCGAGGATTCCTTTAATTCATTGCCTTTTTTGGCCATAACTCGGGACAGAGAGGAATAAATAATCCGGGTGGCTACCGTTTTGCCTCCCGTAAATCTTTCAGCAAAATTAGCCTCAAAAACCCTGTGAAGAGTGTTGTAGTGAGATTCTAAATCTGACAATCCCGAAACGATCAATGGCTCTGCGGCTTGGCCTTCATATCCGGGGCGGGCCGCAATCTCTTCATTACTGTCCACACTTTGGTGGCACACGATATTGCCTTCCTTGTTAATGCACATCAAAACCCTGTGAGACTTCTCTTGCGCTTCTGAATTTTTGGATTTGTAACTGCAAATGTAATCTCCAGGGACTGACTGGGGAATACCTTCTCCTACCCTTTCACATTCCAGTGTTCCTGTGCTCAACTGTGTATTTCCCTGCTTTTTCATGGAAACCATCAAAGCCTGAGAAATCAGTTTTTGGGCCATCTCGGTTCCGCCAGTGTGCAAAGAACCACTCACCTCATCAAACTTTTGACGAAGGGTCCGTACATTTTCAAGCAATGTATCCTGATTAAGGGGCACCGATACTCCGGTCGATACAGGAGCCGATGTCGTTGACATTTCAGAGGCGTTTACTCCAGATAACAAAAAGCCCTGCTTCAATATCTGCATCTCATTTAAAAGCTGCATTAAGGTGCTACCCCGGCCCCCTTCATAATCATCAAGATTTCCCGGTGAACTCTGATGCTCCTGACCACCTTCTAATCCCTCAAACGAGATATCAGCAAATGTTACAGAGGATATCCCAAAATATACAGCCAGCATGACAAACAGTTTCATTCCCCGTCTCCTTGTTCACAGGAAGTATAGTGAAGTAATTGCCTTCGTCAATCTCCTGTGACATATAATGTGCTTCTCACATGCAAACCAAGCTAATCATTCTGATTCAGATTGTTTTTTTCTGCGGTAACCAACTGCAGGCTGATTATTACGGAGAACTATTTCAGGATTCCCAATATAAGCTCTATCAGATATGTGATACAACTCATGGACTGGCACACAATGAGCCCTGGTCCTCAATTGATGAATTGATAAAATGGTGTCAGGCTAAGGGAGTTTTTAACGATACCAGTTACCCTCGCCGTGACTTAATCCCTTGGCCCGTTAGTGAAGCCATAAGCTCCTTTGCTACTTATCCACTGGAAGATGCCCTAATTAGTGATTCCCTGATCATTCGCCTGGGAGCTCTGATATATATTCAGGATTCGTTGGTGTTACCGCCATTGAGCCAAATCGGGGAATTGTGGCTAAACAATACCGACCCCCAATTTAGAGCCCTTATAATCGAAACCATCAAACCATATGGACATTTTGATTCTTCAAACTTCACAAGCAAAGGTCTAAATGGGATCAATGAAATCCTCACCCATGTGCCCTATCCCATGCCTTATGTAATTCAAGCCCTGTACCAAGGGAATCAGCCCATTCCCGCCATGAGCCCTGAATTCAGATTACGGGTCTACAAAAAAATCCCCGATCTTGAGTTTCGTCAGGCTCTAATCTTAGCTAATCCCGAATTACTTCAGGAGATTCACACCCACCCCACCCGTCCACCTAAAATTGATGAAGTCAGAATGTACATCCTGTTTGCCTTCGATAAATACGCCTCCCAAAAACTCTATACAGTATTAGAAAGGGTTCCCCGGCTAATCACCCTGCAATCGGAAAACGAAATTTTGCTGGGACTTAGAGGACTTTGTCATCAAAAAGATAAACTGACCCATCAAGCCGCCCTTACTTGCCTGAAACAATTTCATTAGAGCCTGTGATATAATCCGCCTCCATTTTTGAAGGAGATTTGCAGCATGAGTGAAGAAACCAGAAGTGATGAAGAACTGATTCGAATTGAGAGACTTCAGGACATCAGAAACAAAGGCATTGACCCCTTTGGTCAAAAGTTTGTAGCTAGCCACACCACTAAAGATGCTTCAGAACTTTTGGTAAAACTCGAAGAAGCAGGAGAAGAGGCATTAAACAATCAGACCGGAATTTCGCTTTCAGGTCGTCTGATGGCCAAGCGGGGCATGGGAAAAGCCGTATTTGCCAATATTCAGGATATTACCGGCAATCTACAGGTGTACTTCAAACAGGCCGATCTCGGTGAGCAGTTTGAGGTTTTTGAAAAGCTCTATGTAGGAGATATTGTTGGCATTTCAGGTAAAATGTTTCGCACTCAAAAACAGGAAGCCACTTTAAGGGTGGAGAAACTAACTGTTTTAAGCTGTGCTATCAAACCACTTCCAGAAAAATACCAGGGGATGACGGACAAAGAACTCAGATATCGCCGCCGTCCTGTGGATTTGATCATGAATCAGGAAGTACGGGAAACCTTTATTCGTCGTTCAAAAATGATTTCCTCTATCCGTAAAACTTTGGACAGCCAGAATTTTTTTGAGGTCGAAACCCCGGTTTTGCATGCCATTGCCGGAGGAGCTGCTGCCCGTCCATTTATTACCCATCACAATGCGCTGGACATGCCCTTTTATTTAA
>DITF01000146.1 GCA_002422125.1 bacterium UBP17_UBA6191 | reverse complement strand
AAAAATTATGTGCGGAATGTGAGTTTCAATACAGATGCAGGAATTTTCAGAGCCTTTGCACTTCTGGGGTGAATCTCAAAGGATTCCGTTACTCAGCAAAACACTGGCCTGAGCTGCGCCCATTTTCAGACTGACACCTTTCACATGGGATGGGATATGGGGGTCTTTGGGGTTGATACGAATCAGGGGCATAAAAAGACTTTCTGAAAAACGACGAACGGTAGGTACAAAATCGCCTGCCCCGATTTCCAGTACCACGGGGAATTTGGCTCTACGGGCTTTATGAATCTGTTGCGTTAAATCGCAGGGTGATTCGGGCTCGATATAATTCCAATCTCCAAAAAGTAATATATTGGGTCTGGCAAGACCGCCGCAGGATTGACAGGATGGCAAATCGCCAATCCAAAAGCTACTTTGGGGATCGATTTTGGGATTCAGAAGATCCGCAGACCAGATGGTAGAAGAACAGGGTTTGTGGCACTGTAGACGATGAATGCTACCATGCACTTCGATAATTTTATCGGGTGAGAAGCCAGCCTTTTGAAATTGTCCATCCACATTGCTGGTAAAAATAACTGGCAAAGCTCAGATCTGTACATGNNCACAGAGACCTTTAGATCACGAATCTCCACTTCAAACTGCTTGGGAAAGCAATCGATACAACTTTCCCAGATCGCCTTTAAAGCCTGGGCTCCTTCGGTTTTATACGGTGGGATTGCATCATAAATCAAGGCATCCTCGGCGTAATCAGCCATGATTTTATCAACATTTTTTTCTTCTAAACCTTTACACCAGTTCCGAATGATTTCCCTAACCGCTGTTTCATCGCAAGTATCTACCACGATCACTCCTTATTACAGTTTGCTGGACCAAACATTTCTCATCCAGAATATAATTCTCACCCAGCTTTCCGTATTCCACGCCTGGATCCACGGTATCTACGGCAAAGGTCATTTCACCCGGTCTTTGTGCATCAGGAATCAAGGTGAAAATGTATTACTAGGGTCTGGGAATCAATTTTTTGGTGCAAATCCCCATCCATCAAGGAGGCTGCAGTCATTGCAATACTTAAGGCTGTTGAATCAATTTGAGCCCTAAGAGAGTCTCTTGCCAAAAGATAATTGAGTCCAAGAATCAAGGTTCCTGTGCCACAGACCAAAAGGACCATAGCGACTGTAAGCCAGATTCCGAAATTCATCAGGGCGGATGGTACCCTGAGGCCAATTGCGGCCGCATTAAAACTCACTCAAACTGTTTTAGCGTGTCTTCATACAATCCTGGATAAAATTTGAACTTTAGCCCAAAAGAGATAGCAAACAATACTCCTGAATACAATAAACTGCCCGTCAAAAGTGCATAAACCAGTCCCATAATCCCAGGAATCCCCGCCACAGAGGTTCCGATTAACATTCTTTGTATGAAATTCTGGGCTGACAAACTTCCTCGCATCCACTTCTCCGACATCACTGCAATCAACACTCCTATAATAATCCCAATAAGCATAGATATGAGTAAAAAAGGCGTGAAAATCTGAATATCAGAACCATCAGAAAAGCGATTCCAGTTCAAAATTTTGGTACTCAAAGATCCGTCAATTTCAGGATTTGTTGCAGCTAATAAGAGTAATACGGCAAAATAAATGATCTCGGACACCAGAATCGCCAGCCAAACTATCTTTGCTCTATTTATCATGTTGCGCTCCCGACTTCAGATTATTTTTTCTGCCAGCGATCCAGCTTATCCATTACCTGAGATGGCCCATCCCCATTCAACCATGTTTTGGCTTCTTTATCATCCTTAAGATAGGTATCCCAAAATGCTGTGCTAAGGGCCAAAATAACTTGATGATGATTGGGATTTCTAGGTTTATTTTCCCCAGGTAGGGATCGATCAGAAAAGGCCGAGTGCTCTGCCTCATTTAAAACAAGCTCGTACTTATCCCCAGGAGGTAAAGCCTTAAATACAGCTAATCTGTCCTCAACATCGGTTACACCGATTCTTGCCACATCGTGTGTTCCTGTCATAAGCATCCAAGGAATCATCACAGTCCCAAATGAGGTTTTAGGATTCCCGTGTTTTGGAACACTTGGGCTCATAGCCATTGCCGCCTTAATACGGGGATCAAAATGCGAGAGTCTGCCCCCCATGGCCGACTGTCCACTAACCGCTTGTGTTGTTACCGCCCCAAAAGAATGCCCGGTCATGCCTATCTTTTGTAGATTGAGCTTCTGATACATTTTGTGGGTCTTATCCTGATGCCACTTTTCTAACTCATCCAGTACGGCTACCACATCTTTCACTCTTAACATATAGTTTTTCACACTCGCGGCACCCTTCAGTGCTCCTAGGCGAAAGAGTTTGGAAGTGTCTTTCCAGACAGACTCATCACTCCCGATATGCTGCATAAAAACACAATGATACCCTCTGGCCTGCCAATGACGGGCTAAATAGGGCGAGTTGTGACGGGAGCCTCCCAACCCATGGCTAAATAAAATGACGGGAGCCTTGGTTTTTGCAGGATATAAAAGTACGGGAATGTCTCTGTTGCGTAATTTGTCCACAATCGTGACCGCAATCGGCTCAGATAAACCAACTTCCGCTCTTACCAACGGATCATAAGTAAAGCCCGTGCCCACCAATACAATCAGAAAATAAACCAACATTTGTATCATTTGAACACCAGCATCTAAGGCAAAAACTCAATTTTTTTGATCCATGCTTTGGAGCCATTGCGACTGCCTCTGGAATCCACTGAAATTGTAACCCCAGATGGTGCGGGCATGGCCTTGTTAAAGGCCTTGGTGAAGGTATCTTTTAAATCAACCAAGGTTGTAATTTCCTGACCATCAGTGGCCGCGCAGTTAACCGGCATATATCGAGATGTTGCTTTGTAATAAGCTCCCTGATACAAGTTGCCTGTCTGGCATTTATTGGCCAGAGAAAATCCTATCAGATAAGGTAGGTTGGGTAAAAACATGCCCCCACCAAACTTTTCTGTGCCAAACATGACCATAATACCCAAGGCCTCACGAAGATACTCCCGATCCCAGTTTGTATTATCTGGAAATCTGTCTGCACCCCAAGTTACCTTTAGCTTTGTAGCTCTGGCAATCTGGGAGGTTTCCTTACCAGAAAAAGCCAATGTACCCGAACGGCTTTCCACTACCAGTTTCCCCCCCTGAAGCGACAACAACATTTTTCCATTCTGATGTTTTACCTGAAAACCCTGAGATACTAAAAAGCTTTCCGCATCAGCCAGGGGAGTCATTGTGCCAAAATCGATCGTAAATAAGGATGCCGCAGCAGGCGGTGTCACTCTTTCTTCCCCTGGGGCAATGTCCATAAGTGGATCGGATGAATCGGCGGCGGGGGACGCAGCCACAGCAACAGCTGGTTCCTGCCTTGTTTCTACTGTGGTTGTAACAGCAGGTACCGATTCTTCTACGACTGGGGGAACCACAGTGGGAACAACCGCTCCATCGGCCAA
>DITF01000231.1 GCA_002422125.1 bacterium UBP17_UBA6191 | reverse complement strand
ATTCTTGCATTATGGCTGGATTAAATTTTGTGCTCATTTGTCTGATCCTCCCAAGTGTTGAAGGTATCAAACTAACAGACTGGCTCTATCCCCAAACGATAGAGCAAGAAAAATTACCGATTCACATTTCCCATCAATTTCCTGATCTGGATCATGGTTTATAGAAACTAATGGTTGTAATATGAGGTTTTGTAATGGGAGGGTTTATGCCACAGATTATTGGCTTGTTATTGCTGGTTTCAGTATTGATATGGCAGTTAAGTCCAAAAGGAGTTGATGCACTTGCCAAAGAATCTACGGGTTTGGGGCAAGGCGTTTTTAGCACAGAGTATGTGGTAAAAGCGGTATCTGTGATGGATTCTGTGGTGGAGCCGGGAGCTGTGGGGACTCTTTACCCGGCCCGACTCAGTAGCCGTATCAGTAGCTTGATTCAGAGTATGCCGGTGGATGTTGGCAGTTGGGTTAAGGTGGGAGACCCGCTTGTGATTCTGGATACAGAGCAGACAAGGATTCTTTATCGAAGGGCCTTGAGTGAGTTGCAGAGGGCTGAATTTGCCCATCAACAGTCACAACAACAAGCAGAATCAATCAATGCTGGACTCAATTTTGCCAAAATGGAATTGCAAAGAACTGAGGCATTGGTAAAACAAAAGTTGGCTTCAGAAGAGGCCTTGGATGAAATCAGGAGTCGCTATCTTCAGCTTGATTCTGCTCATCAGGCAGCTCTTAAGGGAGTCAGTCAAACTCTGGCCCAAATTTCTGTTGCTAATGAGGCCTTAAAGGAAACCGAATTGCAGCTGCAATGGTGCATAATTACAGCTCCGTTTGATGGCTTAATTACAGCTCGCATGGCTCATCCGGGTGAAATGGCAATCATGGGACAACCACTAGTAGTTTTGGAAAATCCGCAACAAAAAATCCTCTTAAGCTCCATCAGAAGTCAGTTTTTTCAAAAAATTGGTCTTGGGGATTCGCTCAAAGCCAAATTTTTGGAACAAGAGTGCCTTGGAGAAGTAATTGAAATCTCCCCTTCCCTAAACCCAAGCACTCAGACATTTGGTCTAAAGGTACTTTTGTCCAAGGATTGTGGGGTAGCTTTGGGCACATTTGGTCATCTTTTGATTCCTGGTTCCCAAAAATCTGTGGTTCGCATCCCAAAAAATTTTGTCACTACCTCTGGAAACATCACAATGGTAAATGTCAAAGGCCCAAATGGGGTGGACAAGAGGATGATTCGAATTGCGGATTTGGATAATCAGAAAGTGCTGGTGCTTGATGGTCTAAAAGAGAATGAGGTGATCCTCAAATGAGTAGTATGATTCGTGAGTTTCTTAAAGGTCCTGCAAGCATAATCCTTTTGTGCCTCTCAATCTTTGGGGGCATTTTGGCCATTTCGCTTACACCCAGAGAAGAAGAGCCGCAGATTGTGGTTCCCATGGCCGATATTTTTATTGAAGTGCCAGGGGCCAGTCCAGAAGAAGTCAGAAATCAGGCCGTTTCAAGGCTGGAAAGACTTTTGTGGCAGATTCAGGATGTGGAACATGTGTACTCACAATCCATGCGGGACAAGGGAGTAGTCACGGTTCGATTTGAGGTCGGAACCGATCTGGAACAGGCTCTGGTTCGCCTCTTTTCGCGCCTCGAATCCCATCTTGATCAGGTTGCTCCCAGAATCAGCCGCTGGCTGGTTAAACCCGTAGGCATAGAAGATGTCCCTGTTTTTGTTATGCATCTGCATTCCAAAACCCTAAGCCGTGCAGAATTAACCCGGCTGGCACAGGAAGCCCGATTCAGAATGTCCTCTGTCCCAGGATTGTCACGGATTGAGCTTCACGGAGAACAGCTCACTCATTATATGGTTCGCCCCGATCCCATGAAACTAAGAGCACGGGGTATCACATTCATGGAACTGGCTCAGGAGCTAGGGAAAGCCGATCATAGTGCTACACCGGGATATTCTCAATCGCAAGGCCAGCTAATACAGATTCAGGCCGGGCCGCAATTCACGGACATTTACGCTCTGGGGCAAAGTATCGTTGGTTACGAACTCGAAAAACCAATTCGCTTGGAAGATGTCGCCGAAATTGAAGTTGGCAGCCCAGAAGTACAATCCTTGCACCGACTCTCAGATCAAAACTCAGTTGCTTTGTCATTTGGAAAAAAACAGGGCATCAATGCTGTCAGCCTGACGGATAAGCTCGGAAAGTCTCTTCAGGAAGTGATGAGCGACATACTGCCAGCCGATGCTAACTACACAATCTCTCGTGACAGTGGGGCAGTGGCTGATGAAAAAGTGGATGAGCTTCTTTTATCCCTTTTAGCTGCTGTCTTGACCGTGAGTGCCCTATTGATGATGGCTTTGGGTTATAAGGAAGCCTTGCTTGTGGCTATCTGTATTCCGGTCGCCTTTTCCTTGTCCCTGCTAGTCAATTATATGGCCGGATACACTTTGAATCGTGTCACGCTTTTTGCTCTGATTCTATCCTTAGGACTTGTAGTTGATGACCCGATTGTAAATGTGGAAAACATTCGCCGACATCTGCGAAATAGTAAAGGGCTGGGGGATAAAACAAGCATAATTATTCAGGCCATTGAAGAAATTCTGACTCCGGTTCTCATATCCACCGCCACAATTGTGGTGTCTTTCCTGCCCATGTTTTTTATAACGGGCATGATGGGCCCCTACATGCGCCCCATGGCAATCAATGTCCCACTGACCGTAATCTTCTCCACAGTCTGTGCCCTTACTTTCCTGCCCTTTCTATCCATGAAGTTTTTGAGCACTAGCCAGCCTGAGAGCTCAAATCAAGTCCCAGTCAAAGCTTCAAAGGCCGCTTCTTATTACCAGTGGTTTCTAAAGCAGTTAATCACCAAAAATACCTGGAAAGGTGGTTTTATACTGACACTTTTACTTTTGATGCTGGGATGTGGGACACTAGTTTTGTATCGCCAGGTGCCATTAAAGCTACTCCCCTTTTCCAATCACAATGACTTTTTGGTGCTCATCACCCTTCCCGAAGGTACTCCTTTGAGTTCCACAGATAAAATTGTACAAGAAGTGGAAAGGGCTCTGTGGCTGGAACCTGAGGCCATTCGTCTGCAAACTTATATCGGTAGTTCTGCTCCTATGGATTTTAACGGGCTTGTGCGCCATACTTATCTTCGCAATCAGCAAAATCAAGCCGAAATCAGAGTCGATCTGCGACATTACTCAAGTCGCCGCATTCAGAGTCACGATATCGTGTTAAGAACAAGAGAAAGGCTCTTAAAACATCTGGCCCATATCGAAGGGCTGGAGCTT
>DITF01000142.1 GCA_002422125.1 bacterium UBP17_UBA6191 | reverse complement strand
AAACCAGGAAAAAAATACAAAAACAAAGCTACAAGCAATAAGTAAAATACAACCGACTTTAAAGCCATCAAGGTCAATAAAATCATTCTTTCGTTCACAGACAAGAGCTCAACCTTAAGCTGATGGGACTTTAATCCCTCCGCTTTGGAAAGGCTTTCTAAAAAGCTCAAAAACTCTAACGGTTTGTGCTTATGTACATAAGAATTTATGGCTGAAAACAACTTTTTCAGCCATAAATTCTTATGTACATAAGCACAAACCGTTAGAGTTTTTGAGCTTTTTAGAAAGCCTTTCCAAAGCGGAGGGATTAAAGTCCCATCAGCTTAAGGTTGAGCTCTTGTCTGTGAACGAAAGAATGATTTTATTGACCTTGATGGCTTTAAAGTCGGTTGTATTTTACTTATTGCTTGTAGCTTTGTTTTTGTATTTTTTTCCTGGTTTTATCTCAGGAAATGCGGCGGCAAAAATGAGTATGGAGCTTCTGCCCGACTTTCGTGCTCAGGCCCTTTTGGCAGTGTATTATATTGTCTCGGTATTCCTTTTTCTGTTTCTTCTTTTCTGCCGATTTGCCTATCCCGTGGCACTTCGTGCTTATGAGGGTGCGATTGTATCTTCAAAGAGTCTGATGCGGATACACATGATTTTGATTGCACGGCCAGCCAATTTATTTTTAGGGGGTTCCTATGTTTATCGGGGGAGTGCATCATGAATGAGTTTAGATTAAATGTGGATGCCGGTGTAGTCAGCCTGAAATCTAAAAATCAAGGGTATGCGTTTACCAAACTTTCGGCTGGAACTGCCCTAGAGCAAATGCAAATACTTAAATATGCCCAGTATTGTACGGAGAAGGAAGCCTTTGGAGACGGTGAAATCAGTATTTTTGTGGAAAATGACCCCTTTTGTCTTTCCTTCAAATCTTTATTGTCCTATTTCCCAATCAGTGTTTATTTGACGCTTTTGAGCGTATATTTTTTTATGTTCATCCTGCCTTTAAAGAGTCAGTATCCCGACATGATCCAAGTGTATTTGAATGTACTTTCTGGCATTGTTCTTTCTGGAGATGGACAATTTTCGCTCAGCTATTTTTCTATGATGGTAATTTGGGTTGTCANNTAAGCGTATTGCCCGTGGTGGCGTATCGACTTTTGTATTATAAGGTTTTGGGCCTGTTTGTACGGACGGAACCATCACAATCCTAGTGTGAGGGGCATTTTGTGCAGTTGATGATCCCCTGTAATATACAGCCAACGGGCTCAGGCGTTCGGTTCAAGGTATCTTTTTCAAATGACATGAAATTTGATGGAAATACCATGGAAGAAGCTGCTGGGGAAGTCTATTCCTATTATTCCGGGTGGTGGCAGTACACCAAGGATCCGGCCCTTATCTCAGTAAGTCGAACTTATGAACAGGACTGCAAAGTATTTGTTGGGATAGAGTTTTTTCATCTTAGGGAAAAAATTTTGTTTTTTCTTTCAAGTATTTGTCTGGGGCTGTTTGTTTATATGCCTACGGCGGGATTTGTCAGTTGGACGGTGGCCCAGATGTATGGCGGTGGGGAGTTGATTTTTCCGGTTGAGGGTGGCAGAGATTTTCTGAGATGGGTTTATGGATATTCTTATGCCACAGCTTTGGGGTATCTGATTTTTTTAGTGATATGGATTCAGTTTTTATTTCCCATTGTTTTAAGGGTTTTGCAGGCTATATTGTTGAAGGTGACATGGCTTCGTACAGTCTATCGTGTGCTGGTGTGCTCCTGGATTTTGGTTGGCTTGGTTCCAGATTCCTTGGAAAGGGGGATATCTGATGATGCATATCCAGATTAGACAGGAGGCCACAGGTTTGAGCTTGGATACTAGAAACCGAGGACTAGGGTTTTCTTCGCTAAGTCTTAGCCAGGCGTTAAGAAGGTTGGAGCATCCGAGGTACCAAATTCGTAGGCTGACAGGTAATCAGATGGGGAGTGCCTCAGATGTCCATGTGTTTGTGAAACAAAATCCCTTGATGCTTAGCCTTCTGGATGGGTTGTTTTTTTATCCAATAGGCATCTGGATTGCACTTTTGGGGATTTTTATTTTCTATCAGGAATCGGCCACCTTGTTTGCGAATCAGTCTTTTCCAGTGATCTTTACCAGAAGCTATCATGAGCAGTTACTGGCATTGTCCCCATGGTTTCAACCTTCTTATGCGATGGGAGTGGCGGTTTATGTGTATGTTTTTGGAATTGTATTTACAGGCATAAGTTTGATTGGATTCATTTTAGCTTTTTTCTTGTTAGGACATTTGCCTACACAAGTCATTCGTTTTATTGTGGGCCCCTTGAGTGAGGGCTGAAATTCTCACATTTAAACCATGATTCTTGATCTGGTTTTTACGGGTGCTCTAGTAAGTCTGATTTTGTTTTCCCGACTGTTACCATTGGAAACAAGGCATGATTTTTTGTGCCTGACTGGTATTGTTGGATTGTTTCTGTATGCTCCCGTGGTGGCCTTGGTACTGCTGGGGTTTGTCATATTGGGAACGCATCTGTGGCT
>DITF01000151.1 GCA_002422125.1 bacterium UBP17_UBA6191 | reverse complement strand
GGATTGATGCTCTTTTCTGTTTAAGATTAGGACAGGCGGCCGTGCATGCGGCCATGGCCGGAAAAACAGCCATGATGGCCGGATACTGGAGTAGAATTTTTAATCATGTTCCTATGCACTGTGCCATTTCCACCCGACGAAAAATTCATCCTGATTCTTTGCTTTGGGAATCGGTTTTGGAAGTTACAAGGCAACCTCGCAATATGGTGCTAAAAGCCGTATAATGCGCCCGATTTCTGATTTGACTTTGGAGTAATATGACCGTTCGTACCCGTTTTGCCCCATCACCCACCGGTTATGTTCATGTGGGTTCTGTCCGTACCGCCCTGTATTGTTATCTGTTTGCCAGACATCACGGGGGACAGTATCTCTTAAGAATTGAGGATACGGATCAGACCAGATTTGTGGAAGGGGCAGTGGAAAACCTGCTTATGGTGATGAAGAAGTTAGGCATTCAACACGATGAAGGGCCTGACTGTGGTGGTAGTAAGGGACCTTATTATCAGAGTCAGAGATTGGATATTTATCAGGACAAAATCAAGATTCTTTTAGACAACCATCATGCCTATCCTTGTTTTTGCACAGCCGATAGACTGGATAAGATGCGTGCCGAGCAAACCCTGTTGGGCTTGCCACCTAAATACGATGGGCACTGTAAAACTCTAAGCCCTGAAGAGATCTCTGAAAAGTTGGCCAAGGAACCTTATGTGATTCGTCTGAAAGTTCCAGACTCTGGTCAGGTGGTGGTTGATGATTTGATTCGTGGTAAGGTCGGCTTTCAGGTGAATACCGTAGATGATCAGGTTCTGATTAAATCAGATGGGTTCCCAACCTATCATTTTGCCAATGTAGTTGATGATCATGAGATGGAGATCACCCATGTGATTCGCGGGGAAGAGTGGCTCTCCTCTACCCCAAAACATTTGCTTTTGTATCAGTTTTTTGGGTGGGATGCTCCCAAGTTTGCCCATTTGCCTTTGCTTTTAAACCCGGATAAATCCAAACTTTCAAAACGCCAGGGAGATGTTGCCGTCGAGGATTTTTTGCAGGCTGGGTATTTTGAAGAGGCCCTTTTGAATTTTTTATCCCTTTTGGGATGGCACCCCTCCGATAATCGCGAAATTTTTTCCGTAGCCGAGTTGATTCAGGAATTTAGTCTGGAGAGAGTTAGTAAATCCGGGGCTGTGTTTGATAGGGAGAAATTGGACTGGATGAACGCCCAGTATTTAAAGAGCCGGATTTCATGGGAAAGGTATTTGTCCCTGATTATGCCGCAGATTCCGGCTGAGGCTCATGAAGTTCTGGGAGAAACAAGACTTTTAAAGGCACTTGAGGCCGTCAGACCTAATCTGGATAAACCTCAGGACATTTTACAGCACATTCCAATTTTTACTACCAGGCCCGAGGATTTTGATCTTAGTTCAGCCGAAATCCAGGAAATTTTGAAAATTGAAAGCAATTCTCAGTTGTTTCTGGCCCTAAAAGATCTTTTAGCATCTGGAGCAGAGAATTTAAGTGCCGATGACTTTAAGGAGCATTTGAAAACCATTCAAAAAGAGCATAAGATCAAAGGTAAGGCTTTGTTTATGCCAGTCAGGGTGGCGGTTTCTGGAGTAGTTCATGGCCCTGATTTGGCTCAATTCGCAGAAGTCATGGGTCGCGATGAGTTGATTCGGAGGCTTGAATTAGCGCTTACTCGTTTGGGTTAGGAGATTCGTGAGTACAAAATACTGGATTGGTTTTTTTCTGTTTCTGGCAGGCATTCTGGGTTTTGTGTTTTTAATTGATAGGCTGCCAGAAGAACTGCCTATTCGTGAGGCTTCCATTTTGAAGCTAGCTCAGGAACATGAGTTAAGGATGGATAAGTTAATTGCCACTCAGGATTTGGATGCCAAAGGTGATATAGCTCAGAAGTACATTCTGGATTCACAGGTGTGGCTAGCTGAAATGAATGATTTTATTAAGTACTTGCAGAATTTGAAGTCCGAAGTATTTATGACTACCCGCAATCAGACCATGATTGCCGGTAAAATCCGCAAAACTCTGGCTCAGTCTGAGGTCATTACCGAGACCAGAATTATGCTGCAAAATGCCCTGCAAGGACAAATGGAGCCAAGACATCGTGCCTTAGGTGAAGTTGTTTTTGACAAGAGGCTTCCTGATTTGTTTCCTAACATGAAATGAATCTTTTATTTAGCTATCTGTTCTGGCTCAGCTTAATATCTATTTTTGTTTTATTCTTGGAACGCATATTTCCTGCTCGTCCCCACCGTGTAAATGGAGTATTAAAGGATTGGTTTTATCTGTTTTTTAACGGGGAGATTTTTGGAGTCTGCCTGGCTTATTCTTTGATGTTTATCGGTGGGCACATCGTCTGGCCTGATTCCCTCCGTTCTTTGAATTTACTGGATGGGTGGCCTTGGTTAATGCAGGTTCTGGTGTTTTTTGTATTTAAGGACTTTGTGGACTGGTGGGTACATCGCTTGTTGCACAGATATGATTTTTTGTGGCGCTGGCATAGATTTCATCACACAGCCACGGAGATGGATTTTTTGATATGTTTTCGATTCCACTGGATGGAAACCATCCTTTACAGGACGGGAGGATGGCTGGTTTTGCTGATTTGTGGTATGGATTTTACGGCTATATTTGTTTGCGCCGTCCTTAGTACTCTGATTGGGCATTTGAACCACGCCAACTTAAATTTTGGGTACGGCTGGTTAGGTTACATTGTGAATAATCCCCGCTTTCATATCTGGCATCATGAACTACGCTCTCAGGGTGAGGTGGTTTGCAATTTTGCCATAAACCTGAGTCTTTGGGATTATCTGTTTAGAACAGCCTATCGTGATGATACCCGTACGCCTATCCTTGGGATTGATGATAGCCCTGATACCTCATGTAAGCTAAATGGAGAGCCATCGCTTCCAGGTATCATTTTTTTTGTCTTGTTTTGGTTCTGGGTAATCCTATGGTATTCTCACTGAATTATGCCAAGAATTACCAAAGTTTATACCAGAACCGGAGACAAGGGCACCACAGGACTTGGTGGTGGTCAGCGAGTTTCTAAGGACATTCTTAGAATTGAAACCTATGGGACAGTGGATGAGTTAAACTCTGTTTTGGGAATGGTTTTGGCCTCAAGTCCCAGTAAAGAAGTGGCAGAATGGGTTCGTACAATCCAAAACGAACTGTTTCATCTTGGCTCCGATCTTTGTATTCTTGAGGAAGATAAGCTCAAATTTAAAATCCCTCAAATTGAAGAAAGGCATGTACTGCATCTTGAAAAGCTCATGGATTGCTGTGCCGAAGAGTTAAAACCTCTGGAGGAGTTTATCTTGCCTGGGGGTACCAAGGCCGCGGCTCACCTGCATCTGGCCAGGACGGTATGCCGCCGAGCCGAACGGTTAGCCGTTGCACTTTCTAAAGAAGAAGCAATTGGTCCTATGGTGGTTGCTTATCTGAATCGCCTCTCCGATGCCCTTTTTGTTTTTTCCAGAATGGAAAATCACCTCAAAGGCGAGTCTGATATTTTCTGGGATAAAAGTTTATAACCAGATCGAAGCATTTCTAGCTGTGACTGGGCGTGAAAGACGGCCATTTCCACCCTTAAAACACTTTGGGCGATTGTCACAGGCAAAAAATTGTATTCGGCCAATAACTTTTCTTCTCTAATTGTAAAACCCCGTTCCGGCCCAATTGCCAGCATCTGAGCAGGGGATTGCGGATAATCATAAAACCATTGAGCAGCACCGGGGGAGAGAAGAAATCTGGACTCTATATCTGGTAGGTTTTTTAAAGCCAGTTTAAGACTTTGGTGGATACTGACTTTAGGCAACAGGGCCCAAGTGGCAGATTGCGCCAATCCATCCAGCAGTTTTTTTTGAATATTCTCTTCCCTTAATACTCTGGATTTCATAAAAGATTTATCCGATAGCTCGGCACAAAAAAAGTTAATCTGTGATACTCCGGCGGCAGTGGCATGCTCCAAAATTTTTTCCATGGAAGGTGGGCGGCAGATACCGATCAACAGACAAAGTAAAGCTTCAGGGGCAGGTTCAACTTTTATTAAGCGGACGATCAGTTCACAATCGGTAAGTTTTAGAACTTCAGCCATGCCGATTCCCTGATCTATCAGGGATATTTTTAACTGCTCCCCAGGTTGGGCCCGGATAACATTTTTAACATGTTCTACCTGATCCTGATTACGGACGACAAAAATATTGGGTTCAGAGCGTTGATGTAAAAAAAGGGGCAACCGATTCATATTTATTTGTATTATTGCACATTTTTTAAGCAACAAATACAGTACATTTAGCGTAGTAGACCTAAGCCTTACTGGGAGAAGTTATGCAGTATTTGTTGTTTTTGCTGGTTTTTTGTATCTGTCTGGTTGATCTTGCGGCCCTGCAGATGGGATCTTTTGTATCTTCGGATCAAAATAAAACCATATTTAGGGTCTATGCCACCAATGCCAACAAGGTTGAATTGTATTTATACACTTCCGAAACCGGTCCAGTTGCCCAGGTAGTGCCCATGAAGCCCTATAACGGCAAGACCGAAACGGAAATCGATCATCAGGTTTCCAAAAACACTTGGGAAGTTTCAGTGTCCCAGAATTTGGCCGGAACCTGGTACAAATATCGAGCAGAAGGCAACAATGGCCTTGATTATACGATTCAGGGCAATGAGGTAGTCACAAAATATCGTAATGCCCACGCGTTTTTGTTTCATCCAGAATTTGGTTATATGGTGGACACAACCGCCTCCGGTTATATGGACAAACCAGGGGCCATTCTTAAGCGAAAACCCTCTGGTGATCAGGTGTATTTTTCTCTGACTCAAGGCAATTTTTCTGATTATGCTCTAGAGGTTGTTCCTGAGGGGGAGTTTCCTAATCGCATCAATGCCTTAGCGGTTTCTGATCCCTATTGTTATCAATTAAATCTGGAAAATAATCGCTGTCAGGTTGTGTCGTTTGGCTCTGAGTTTGAAATGAGCGCAAGGCCAGCCAAACCAGGCTTAAAAAAGGGACAGACAATCCATGAGGTTCACATTAAGGATTTGACCTACCTATTACCTGGAATCCCTGAATCTATTCGAGGTACTTACAAGGCCGTTACCCACCCCAAAACATTGAAGCTTTTAAAGGACATGCATGTAACTACAATTGAGTTTTTACCTTTGCATGCTTTTGATCGTCATGCCGCTCCTCCCGGGGAAATTAACTATTGGGGCTACATGACCAAAAGTTTTTTTGCCATGCATGAAGCCTATGCATCAGAACCTTTAAAATCCAGAATCGAATTTAAGGATGCCATTGATGCCTTGCATAAAATAGGCGTGTCGGTAGTTTTGGATGTCGTGTACAACCACACCTCCGAGGGAGATCATCGTGGTCCTGTGGTTAGCCATAAAAATCTGGCTCGGGACGATTATTTTCGCATGTGGAATCCCAAAAAAGGTTTTTATCTGAATACAGCCGGCTGTGGCAATGTCATGGCCAGTGAAAAACCAGTTACCCGCAAGCTGATTCTGGACTCCCTGAAGTTTTTTTATGAAGTTTACGGAGTGGACGGATTTCGTTTTGATTTGGCCGCTGCCATTGACAAAGAAACCTTGGTTTTGGCTCGTAGAATGCTTGGAGAAGAGGCATTGCTTAGTGGTGAGCCTTGGGTGGCGGAGGGTAGTCCTCAGTGGATGCGTGGAGACTTAAATGACATTCGTTTGGGTAAGTGGAATGATCAGTACCGCAAAGCCATTAAGGGTGGAGGTGGAGCCACCGGATTTATGAACGGGGAAGCCAATGCTGAAGTTATGAAAATTCTGGTCCGTGGCGAACATTCTGATTTTGGGGGCTCTGGGTCCTACATAAATACAAACTGGGGCAATGCTCATCCTGAAGGCACCATCAATGAAATTGAAGTTCATGATGGCCCAACTTTAAGAGACTGGCTGGCAACTTATCAGTTAAGTGAGGCCGAAATTCACGCCCGTATGCGTGTGGCCCACACCCTGTTATTGACCTCGGTTCACACCCCGATTCTGCATTTTGGACAAGAATTTGCCCGCAGCAAAAATGGTCATACCAATAGCTATAATCAGGATAATGAAATCAACTGGATTGATTACAGTCTGATGCAGACCAACAAGGAATTAAACGATTTTACAGTTGGCTTAAAACGCTTAAGAACCCATTATGATGCCTTTCACTTTTCTGACCGAATTGTGGATGACAGAATCTGGTTTTTTGAGCCCAGACAGAATCATTCTCAGGCATTTGCCTACAAGCTTAGAGGAACAACCCATCAGTTCTTGATTTTGGTGAATGGCTCAACAACCTCTGGAACTGATTTTGATTTGCCAGTTGGGGTCTGGGATGTTGTCTCCAATGGCTCACAAGTTGAAGATCGTGGATTGGGTAAGGTCACCAATCAGCACTACTTTGTTCATCCTAGCCAATCTGTAATTTTAAGGCAGAAAATCTGATTATATGAGTGCTGAGTCAGTTGCTCACCGATGGATGGCTTGTTTTAACCAAGCCGACTTGGAAGGGCTTTTGTCCTTGTATGCAGAAGATGCCACCCACTACAGTCCAAAATTAAAAGTCAGGCAACCGGAGACAAACGGTTTGATTTTTGGGAAACAGGCCTTGAGGCTTTGGTGGGCGGATGCGTTTTTAAGACTGCCTAAGCTTCATTATCGTTTGACATCGGTGACTCCCTGCCAAGAGAGGGTTTTTATCGAATATGTTCGAGAAAATCCCGGTGATCCTGACATGCTGGTGGCAGAAGTATTTGAATTAAACCATGGTTTGATTCAGGCCTCTCGGGTCTATCACGGCTAACTCCTTTGGTTTATGGTTGTGTTTCCCATCAATGCATACTAGAATCCTTAACGCTTGATGTCCGAACACTCGCAGTCTCTTTATGAGGCTGAGGAAAGTCCGGGCTCCACAGGGCAGGGTGCTGGGTA
>DITF01000300.1 GCA_002422125.1 bacterium UBP17_UBA6191 | reverse complement strand
GATAATTTACGATTCCTTGGATGATGGGGTTAAGGACAGTTACTCCTACAATCAGATTCTGAATCTCCGGCCCATCCAGTTTTAACCAACCCAGGCTAAAAGCCGATTGATAAGCAGCACCCGTAAGGCGAAGCTTGGAATCTTTTAAGTTTGCCTCACCTCTTAAAGCCAGATCTGTTTCTTTGACGCGAGTCTTAAACGAAACAATACGCATTAAGCTCGACACAATATCAGCCTCAAGAAATACGGATTCCAGGTTAAATTCCTGCTGGTCATAAAAAATTCCAAAGCGCGCATTTTCTATCCTGACACGACCAGAATACTCGGGATTGTCGAGACTTCCAAACACAGACATATCCAGATCAAGATTGCCTTCAAGATTCAGAATCTGATCGGGCAGCAATGGCTTTAAAAGCTTCATATCGGTTTTAGGAGCTTTAAACGCGATCTGAAAGGGACCGGTCTGATTGGGTAAAGGAACCACGCCTTGAATCTGAACCTGGGAACTCAATCTGCGAATCAAGGCATTTTCGATATTAACCTGGCGGGAATCGACCCGCCCAATAAACGAAAACTGATCCACAAATATCGGTTTTTCCTGGATGAGAAGATTTACATTGGTGAGATTCATAGATGTGTACATCTGTCTGGCAATAGAATCCAGGGGATGATGAACTACCAGATCCATGTTTAAATCAGCCTGCACCTGAGTGGTTAAATTTTGAGTTTTTAACCCTTTTACATTTAAGACAATCTGATCCTTGGAGAGATTCAGGTTTAATTCAGCCGGTTTTTGATTTTTCCCTTGGGTAAGACTAAGTCCCAAACCACCACTTAAACTATTGTCACGGCCATATACAAGATTAGCCTGTCGGTTTAGCGTCAATTCATTGGAACCGATTCCAAGTTTTAGGCGCTTTAAGACTATCTTGGCACCCTGCGAGCTCCAAAATCCCTCCAGTCCAATTTCTCCCCCATCCAGCCGCAAAAACCCCGGTGGCAAAAATGGCATCGCCAATCTGGCCAGATTGGTTTCCGTAATTAAAAAATCAAACCCATCGTCCTTCTGAGTCAAATTAACTCTAAGGCTCTTATCCAGTAGTTTTATCCAATATCTTCCCTGCCGATAGGCCATTTCCAAGGCTGCGTCCTCAAAGATGACTCCCTCAAGATCAAGACCCTGAGCCCGGCTCTTTAAGCGAAATTCTGCATCTGGCCACAGAATGACTTCCGCCTTTACATCTACTAGCTTGCCACTAAATTCAATTTCCGGTGCGTACCGTTCTAATAATTTCATATCAAGAACGGGCATGAACAGATTCATATTTCCAGCCCTGTGGGAAAAGCGACCTTGCAAAAGAACCTGGGACTTGTCGCCGAGGTGTAAATCTCCCCTGAGCTGAAATTCCTCTAAATTGCCATCCAGATTAAAATTGAAGGACTCAAGATTGACTTCTTTGCAGTCGATTTCAGATATCCTACCTTGAGATTTCCAGCTAAATTCCCGTGAATTTAGATCAAAATCCACCTCTAATCCAGCTTGGACCTTACCCTTAATCTCTTCTAACCATTCGGGAAAAATCTGTTTTAAAAGATTCATATCCAATTGATTAATGACTGCACTCAGTTTGAGATTCTGTTCATTTAAACTGCCATGCAATTTTGTTCCCGCAAACCAAGGAGCCGAAAACTGATCCATCACAAAGATTAAATCCTGATCATCTCCGGCCAAATAAGGGTTTAAATTTAATACATTGACGGAGCCCAATGTTAAATCATAAGAATCAAACTTCAGGTTTTGTATCTGAATGCGACCCAAATCCACAGTTTCGCCGTCCCACTCCAAATCCAAGCTAATTTGTCCACGGATTCTATGTGATATCTCGGTAAATTCCAGCGAATGCAACAATTCAGATACCTCAATTCCAGGCACCACCACCACAAATCGCGGTTTATCGTCCTGTTTCCAATGACCACTGGCCAAAATCTGGGTCCCTAAAATCTCCATACTCCCATGTTTCAGTGTGGCCGCAAAATGATTCCAATGCCCTTGTAATAGCACCTTGGATGCTACAATATCCCCAATTTGCAGTACCGAAAACTCGCCTTCTGACTCACCCTGGAGGGTGTAATAGAACAAATCTCCTGCCGGAGATGTAAACACATGGGGAGACTCAAACCGGTTGGGATCCAGTGCAAAGTTAAGGCTGGTTTGCATGCGAATTTCCCCATCGATGGGTTGTTTAAAGCGAATCAATTCTTCAAGAGACACACCCTCGGCCTTAAGTACAATCTGGCCTACCATATTTTTTGTATCCAATGTAAAGTCCAGACTTAAGGGGCGGGGCCCAGGAGATTTGGAACTCAGGTGGGCATTTAAACTTAGCTTCTGCTCCCTCCAGTCCAATTCCCCAAAAAATCGTGGCGTAAAACCCGGCTCCATGTAATCTTCAAACCATTCAATCTGATCCTCAGTCAGATACAATTCCAAAGGCGAATCAAAGGACAACTCATAAAAGTGAATGTTTTTAAGGACAAGCGAGTCTAAAAGAGAGCCCGACGCTCCACTAAACGCCTTTTGCAAATCCTTTCTGGCGATCATTTCTCGAAGCCCTGGGGCCGAGACCTTCAATCTATCAATTCTGGCCCAGGAAACCTGAAGTTCCCCTGCCATTAACTTAAACAGATCTACCTTGGCAAACAGTGTGTCCATAGAAATAATATTTTGATTGGTTCGCTTATCCCTGAGGCTCAAATTGCTGATAAAAAAGCCTCCAAATAAACCCCCATTTACTTCAGCAGTGGTAATTTCATAGCTATCAAACCTGGTGTTGGCAAAACCTGCTCTTAACAGATCAAATGCCATGGCATTTAATAAAGAGGCCAAAACAGTAACAATGCCTAGAACCAGAGCAAACACCAAAATCAAGGTGCGTTTCATTGCCCTGGAGGAAAATTTCCGATCTTTTATGCTAACTGTCATATCTTGTTGCATTGCCCATGCTAAAATACTGGCTTCTATGTTACTTTATTACCTTCGTCATTTGACCCTACATTACTGTCTTTTTTGTCCGATATTTGCTCTTTCGGAGTTAAGATTGTGTCTGGAGCGACAAGACTTTTTCTGTGCCGAATCCAGACTAGACTCCCTGAAGCAGATAAGTGACAGTCAAAGGGAATCGTTGAGGGCCGAAATTTATCTTCAAAAGGCCGTATCGCATGATCAAAACAAACAATACCGTGAAGCCGTGTATGCCATTGAGAGAGCTCAATCCATCCTGCCTGAAAACGCCCAGATTTCTGTGCGGCTAGCCACTGCCTACCTTAGAAACCATGATTTTTATGATGCCATTTCCATCATTGAAAGAATCAGACCACAACTGTCCGCTTCTGATCAGTATAGCGCGGCCTTGATACTGGCACAGTCCTGGATGCGCCTGGAAAATTACAATGCAGCCCTAAATGAACTGAGGCATCAGGAGTATCAGTCAAGAGGTTCTAAGGAACTGTACTCCCTCATGGCTATCTGTTACATTCGACTTTCACAGCCAGAATCGGCTCTGGATGTCTTTGAGAGAAAGTTAAAGCACACTGGATCCTTGTCCTCAGAAGACCAAAGACTGAAACATCAAGCTCTGCAATACATTAGCCTAAGGGACAAATATACCACAGCCGTTTCCTCCAGTTTTCGCGTGGTAATGTTGGCAAACCAAAACTCCGAAGCCCTAAGAATCTATTTGGAAATTTTAGATAGGGCCTACATGGAAATTGGTCGAGTCCTTGATTATTACCCCAAAAATTACACGCGGGTACTATTTTTAAGTCGCGAAGATTTTTCCGAATACACCAGAATCGAATCAGAGGCCGTTAGCGGTCTGCATGACAGTGCCAGTCTTGATCTTTTGATCCCCTGGGAAAAAGTCAGCCAGAATCAAGAGAGATCCAAACTGGAAAATGTGATTTTTCATGAATACACACATCATCTTTTAAACCTCATGACAAAACAGGCTAGAAATATTCCCCTCTGGGTACATGAGGGACTGGCACAGTTTTTAGAGCCAAATCAGGATCAGGCTCTAATGCATCAGTTCTTAAAGCCTATGATCAAGAAACAAGCCTATTACAAGCAGGATATGCCCGAAGGTATCACTCTGCACGCCTCGGCCTTTCAATTTTATGTTCAGGCTCATTCCATGATACAATTTCTAGCAAACAAGGGATGGCTATCGGAATTGGTCCGTTATTTACCTCAGCTTCGAGCTGATCTTACATTTGCCGATGTACTTATAAGGACCACAGGTATGAATATGACCAATTTGATTGAAGCCTGGGCCGAGTCTCTTAGGGAGGGTTATGCAGACTAGCTTTAATGTAAACAATACACTTTCTGCATTTGCGAGTTCCTTAAATCGAGTCTATTCGGACAATTTTAAAAATGAGGATGGAATCAAGCGGCTGGGCAAAGGTGCTTTTTCGGTGGTGGGAAACACCTTGCATTATAGACCCGATCTCAAAGAAGCAGTGCCCACCAATAATTTTGTAGCTGTGGATAGAAGAATGGGTGAAAAATACTCAGCCCGTTTAGATGTTAAGGTTAGTGCCCTATCCCAGGTAGGAGCCAAACGGGTAAGTCTTGTTACCGACTACCACGATGAAAAAAATCATGTGGCTCTGGTTTATAATTCCAACAATCGTGAAGCTCAATTGATCCGCTATCAAAACGGAAACAAACAAATTCTGGGCATAAAAACGCTGGAGACTAACCCTGGCCGTGAATTCAGTATTCAGGTGGATAAAAATTTCAGTAAGCAGGATTTTTATATTGAGGGTGAAAAAGTTTTTTCGTTTCAGGACACGGCCAACGGCCAAAAAAATGGTTCTTTTGGCTTTGGGGCCTTGGACTCTGAAGTAAGCTTTCGCAATCTTAAAATCTATCAGTGATGCAAAAACAGAACAAATTCGGCCTGTTCCATTTGCAAGGCCTGATGAACAACAGAGCTCACCGTTCCTCTTAATACTTTTTCTTCACGGTGGCTGAGTTTGTAGCCAAACAAAAGCTTCCAATCAGAAAAGTTTTCCTGAAGCTCGGCCAGCATTTTGTGCATACGATAGGGAGTTTCCATTAAAAAAACCGGTTTGTCGGCCTTTTTAATGCTTATTAGCTCCTGACGACGAACCTCATTTTTGCGCGAAAGAAAACCTAACACCTCAAAGCGTTTGATGTGTTCGGGTAAAAACATCATCAGAGCAGAAAGCGATGTTACCCCAGGCAGGTATTCTACAAAAAATCCCTTACTGATACTTAAAATAGAATGGCCTGGATCTTCAAATACCGGAGATCCGCAGTCTGAGATGTAGGCGATTCTACTAACCTTAGGAAAGACTATCTGCTGCAAATAGTTTCTTTCCTCTCGATCGGTATTTTCATTAAAACTACTAAGAAATCGGCCTTTACCTGGAACAAATTCTCCTTCATAAAAGTCAATTTCCAACAATTTCAGCAGTCGTCTGGCCGG
>DITF01000378.1 GCA_002422125.1 bacterium UBP17_UBA6191 | reverse complement strand
GGAAAAATCTTACATAACATGGCTACAAAGGGAGTCAGCAAAGGAGTAAAAAGCAGGGTACAAAACACATTAAACAAGGTGTGTGAGGTGGCAATATGCTGAGCTATATTGGGCTTACTGCCATCAGCTAGCATTAGATCTGGATTTGATGGAATCATCCAGTCAATAAATGCAACCCATTGATGAAAAAAGCAGATCAACACCAGGGTGCCCGAAGTGTTAAATAAAACATGGCCCAAGGCTACTCGTTTGGCATTGGTATTACCTCCTACCGCTGCCAGAACTGCCGTGATGGTTGTACCGATGTTTTCGCCCATTACCAGAGCCACAGCGGTCTGAAAGCTAATGGTGCCTGTAGAAGCAAGGGCAAATGTGATTCCAAGCATGGCCGAAGAAGACTGCACCACAACCGTCAGAATACAGCCCATAAACACAGTCATAAGTAATGATGGCCATGTGTCTGCATTAAAGAGGTGTAAATTGGCAATAAAATCCTCGTTAGTGCGCAAGGGCTTAAACACATTACTCATGGTTTCCAGACCAAAAAAGACCAGACCAAGCCCAAAAGTGACCTTGCCAACCATGGATATTCGTTTGTATTTTTTTAATGCGGCCATTAAAAGACCGACCCCAACCATGTGTAATCCAAGATGGGAAACTTTGATGGCAATAATCCAGCCCGTGATGGTGGTGCCTATATTAGCCCCAAAAACAATGCCTACGGCCTGAACCAAACTTAAGAGGCCCGCATTGACCAGCCCCACTGTCATAGCCGTAGAAATAGAAGAGGACTGGACCATCACTGTGATACCAGCCCCCGCCATAACAGAAAACACCCGATTGGAAGTCAGCTTGGACAATACTTTTTTCACCAGATCGCTCGACGCCGACTGCAAGGCCTCAGAGAACTGGCCCATTCCGTAAAAGAATAAACCAAGCCCTCCCAATAGAACAAAGGTAGAATTTATGAGTTCCATGAGATGTCCTCCTCGGGGGCGATCTTATGCCATGGCCCCAGCAAAAACCCAAGCAAAATTTTTGAAAATCCCCAAAAAGAAGGACAAAAAAATAGACCCTAGAGCCAATTTTGTTCTAAGGTCTATTTATGAACAGGCTCTAAAGCCAATTCAAAACTGTAACAGATATTTTAGTTGGATGCGCTACGAACTGTTTCTTCCAATGAGGAATTGCTGATTCTAATTCCTTCAAAAAACCGTGACGCTCTCTCTTTGGTTTCAATGGCCTCCGAGGAACCCTCAGGCAGCCTTTCTAACAACAGAGCATTCTGCATATAGTTCTCGGATTTGATACGAACAGCTTCCAATAACTTCACAACTAGCCTAGCACCTTCTCTTTGTTTCCAGTCTCTTTCCAAAATGAGTAATTTTTTTTGCAAATCGCTGTCCAAAAATGCCCGGGGTGTTCCCGCAGCCAATAGCCCGTTAACCTCTTCCACTACGCTAAAAAGCATACGGGATTCTTCCTCGGAAAATTCTACAGTCAGTTCTTCTGCCCGTTTCTCAATCACAGCAATTGGTTCCTCAAGGAAATTGTCCTGCTGAATCAGTACGATGTCATCAAACACCAAACCGTCCTCAACCGCAAAAACACTACAAATTAGCCCCAAAACCACTGCTAGACGAATCCATGCAACCATTATCCACTTCCTGTTATAACCCCAACAATTCTTTACGATTGGCCTTATTAAATCCAGACGGACAAACAGTACCTACCAATACCGATGTCAGTTTTTCCAAGGATACATGCCTGTTCCAAGCCCTCAAGACTTCATCGGCCTGCATCTTCAAAAGCATCTGCCTCTCCCGTCCTAAAAAATCCTCATCTAAACCAAATACATCCATCTCTCTTAAAAGCTGTACCAGAGAACCACAGGTTTCGACTAAAAAACACTGTGACCCCAAAAGATACAATTTTGCATCTTCTACCTCGGCATCGCTTGGACCCTCAGCCAGAAAAATCCTCAGACAGTCCAGCATCTCTGCCACTGCTTTTTCTACAGTTGAGCCCGATGTGCCAATGCTCATCTGCATCATGCCCGGCCAGCGACCAGCACTGCTCATGATATCTCCACCAACAGAGTAACAAAGACCAAGCTCTTCTCGTAGTCTGCGGCTCAAACGGCTGTTTAGCCCATTACCTGAGCCAAATATCTGATCTCCAAGCTTGAGTGCAATAGCATCTGGATGATGTCTTTTCACCCCACTATGTCCCATGCAAAGAACAGATTGCTGTCTTTTCCTATATACGAACAATTTGGAAATTTGTTGCGAATCCGTGACAATCGACAAATCTGGTTCATGGCGAACCACAGGGTTCATCGCCTCAAGAGTTCGACTAATCCCATTTTGCATTGAATCAACATCCAGACTGCCTGCCACATAAAATCTCAAATTGGCAGGGCCCCAATACATATCTTTAAAACCCAGAAGGTCCTCATAACTTAAAGCGCGAATATCCCGCACCGTACCCAAAGGATGAGAATATGCCTTAGTGCCAGAAAATATTTGCCTTCTTAGAATTTCAAAGGCCTCATTTTCACTTTCCTCATAATTGCGCTTTAAATCTTCCAAAACCTCAGTTTTCAGCTTTTTAAAGCGCTTTTTATCAAAGGTNNCTTGATGTTTACTGAGGCAGGAAACTTGGAGGGACTGTCCAAAAAGATTCCACTCACAGCCCAGATCGTCAAATACCTGAGCTATCTGCAAGGCCGATTTTGTTTTAGTCCCTTCCATCAGCATACGGAAACACAAGGCTGCTAAACCATTTTTATTGGGAGGTTCGGCACAAACACTGACTTCAAA
>DITF01000266.1 GCA_002422125.1 bacterium UBP17_UBA6191 | reverse complement strand
TAGAGCAATCGGCTGTTAACCGATTTGTCGTAGGTTCGAGTCCTGCTCGGGGAGTGTAAAATAAGAGTCGCCCATTCTCAGGGGCGGCTCTTTTTTCGTAGTTCTTCTCATTGTCTGAGTGGTGTCATTGCTTCTTGTGACTTTGGGCCTGGCCCCAAATCGAGCCGGTGGTATTATGCCGTTCAATCCCTGTCTTCAGTGTGGGGCCTGTTGCGCGTTTTTTCGTGTTTCCTTCTACTGGCGAGAAACTACCGACCAGAATCCCTCAGGAGTGCCCCTGGATATGACAGAAGATGTTGGCACACACTATCGGGCCATGGCAGGAACCAATAAAACCCATCCTCGTTGTATCGCTTTAAATGGAATTATTGGCCATGCTGTTAGCTGTTCGATCTATGAAAATCGCTCCAGCACCTGCCGCGCCTTTACGGCATCGTATTCTGATGGAGAGTACCATGAGGATTGTGCTAAAGCCCGAGCCAGATACGGCTTACCGGAACTTACGCCCGAGGATTACAGAGATAACCCAATTGTAAATCCTGACGACAACGAACCGGAAAAGAACAAGCCAGCGGCTTGAGTTAGGCTTTGTGATTCTTTAGTTTGCGTTTCCGGTTTGCTTGGCGGCCAGAAGCTGTTCCCAGAGGCGTTTGGTCATTTGCGGAATTCGTTTGATTATCTGGGTGCTGAGATCCTGCTGCATGCTCACTTTGGATTGTAAAACGGACTCATGGGCTATGTCAGTGTCGCGAATTCTTGAATCTGCGCTTGTGATATTAAGGGCTGTTTGCTGCAAAGATTGGGAAACATGCTGCATGCGGTTTTCAAATGCCCCTAATTTGGCTTGAGTGGCCATCACGATGTTACTGGCGGCATCAAGCCTATGTAGGGCATCGGTTGCTTGTTTGACCGATCCAACCTGCAAATTTTTTACACCCAGGGAAGCCGATTCCATGTTGCCAATCCCAATTCTGACTTGCTGGGATTGATTGGCCCCAACCTGAAATACTTGTCTTGATTCCTGCATATTTATGCTGTAGGAGTCATGCCCGTATCCAGAATATCTGATAAATCCGATTTCAGGGGTAGGGGCGACCGAAAAGGAAGCGTTTTTGCCTAGCTCGCGACTGCGAATTGTGACTTCGGGAATGTCTCGGTTTAGATTATAAGTCAGATTAGCCGGAGTCAGTTTTTGTCTTAAGGACTCGTCTAATTCATCCATGGTCAGGCCGACTATGACTCCATCCGGTGGCAGTGCCTTCACCAAGGATATTCTAAGGCTGGCTCCTGTTGGCAACTGGATATCAAATTCCGTGTTTTCTGTATTTTTAAGCACAGTTATGGGTACTGGTGTCAGTTTGGCAAATGCCGAGACATCTCCAATTCCAGCCACTGATTTTAGACTGACTGTGTCTGAATTGTGAGCTAAGGCGGTCTGCGAGTCCATAAGGCCCTCAAGACCTAGATCGCGCATAATCGTAGTGGCCCCAAAAGTCAGTCCGGCGGCCCCACCCGGAGTACTTTCCACAGCTCGATTTACAGTGTAGCCCGCAGGTGTAAAACGGGCATGTTGAGTGTATTGTGGATCGGTCCAGTTTGGGACTTCCCCATCATCGTGAAAGATATCTCCGTTACCGTCAGGCCTTCTGGGAGCAGTAAATCCCGGTGCTGCTGGTGAGTTGGCACCAAATCCATCTTCGGCCTGCAAAGTTCCATAACTTCCATTGAGTCCAAGGCCGTTTCCAATGGTGGTGGCATCAGCCGGGGAAGGTCCTGTAACCTGCCACAGAAATTGGGTGTTGGAACCTGTGTCCATGGATCGTAACCTGAGACGGGAGCCTGTATTTAAGCCTAGAAAACGGGAACCTTCATTTAGTCCCTCTGGTAAGGCATTATTAATGCTGAGACTGAAATTGTAGGCCGCCAGATTTGGTCCTCTGGGATCAGGAGTAATCATGAGATTACCCCCAGTGTTGCTCATTGTCAGATTGGTGGGACTTAGATCGATGGTGGTAAAATCAAAGGTACTCAGATCTGTGCCTGCCGGAATGATTACATTAACAGTTGCATCAAACCCAGGAAAATTTTCGCGAATGTTGAGATCCAGATCAAAGGGCAGGGGCTGGGACTCCAAGGCCCCACTAGTTAGAGGGGTGAGGGTTCCATTCCAGGCACTTGTACTGACATACTCTGCCTGAACTCGTACCGGACCACGATTGGCATTGATGTAGGCAGCAATATCGGTTCCACCAAAGGCCGTGTTACTGGTAAGGCTGGCTCCGGCAGGAAATGGTATATGCACCTCATTACCCGTTCCATCAACTAATCGGAAGTTAAAGGCATCAGGAGTTAATTGATCAGCCCCACTTAATCTTGTACCGGCGGTGACAATTCTGGCTGATGAGCCAGCACCCGAAATCCCGCCGTTAGTAATTCCAAGCACCGAAGATGCCAAAGCATTGGCATTGTAGATGGAAATTCTTGAGGAGGAACCTACGGCATTATCTTGCAGTGCAAGCATAAAGTCCCCGGCACCCTCGCGATACAAAGAATTGTTTCTGGTCTGGGTGCCTGAGGAGTTTTGTCCATCATAGTCATCACGAAACTTGGCTAGAATTCTTGGTCTTTGGGCGGCAGGCAGGGCCTCTATCTGCCCGTTAATCAGATCTTCAAGCTCATTCAATCCATAGGTTCCAGCGGGAATAGAAATATTAGCTTCCAGACTTTGGTTGGCGGCCCCAGTGTTTTGCCGGTTTCTATCTACAGCCGTGAAAGTTACAAGCCCTGGGATCTCAATCATTTTTTCCGGGACATGGATATCCATTTGAAAGCGGGTATCGGTGCCAATTTCGGTGGAATATACCTGAAAAGATCCATCACCTAACCGATCGTATACCGACTGCTTAAGGCCGGCAGCCCGTAACGCATCATTGGTGGTGTCCATCAAATCGTTATAGGATATGGGGCCAGCGGGGATGAGGGGCGAATTGACAAGGGAACCCCCATCCTGATCATAAAATCGAAACTGGAAGGGTACAGGCACATCATAAATCGGGGCAATGGGATTTGTACCAACCAATGAGCCTTCTGTACCTCCGCTTCCAGTAACATAAAATTCAGTAGGTGGGTCGATGTCTGAACTGAAAAGGGCGGCTCCGGCTTTATTGGTCTTAATGTCCAAAAGGGAGGATTCCCCAGACTCTGCGGCCACAAAAAAGACCTGATTCCCTACAATGGATATATTCATGCCCAAGTTGGGGGCTGTGGCTTGAACCTGGGTTTCAATCTGCTGCACGATGTCGGCAAAACTGAGGTTGGGGTTAGGCTCAATCACGATCACGGCCTTGCCTGCATTAAGAGCTGAGGTGAATTGTCCAGCCTGTCTGGGGGCATAGGCGGCAGGGGAATTGGTGGAGGTAATGGAA
>DITF01000208.1 GCA_002422125.1 bacterium UBP17_UBA6191 | reverse complement strand
GTTGTTTTAGCTGTTCATTGGCAATGGCTCTTCCCGTTTCAACCCCCCCAAATGCGTTAGCCTATGCCAGTAACCGTGTTTCGCAATCAGATATGCTTAAAGCTGGTTTAATGGTTGGACTAATTGGTCTGATTTTAAGTCTTGTGGTATTTACTTTGTTTCAGAAAGCGCTTTAATGTTTTCGATCCAGGTACAGAATCAAAGGGAATGGCTGAAAGCCAATTACTTTCGTGATCCGGCAAAGATGTTGTATCTGGCATCTGAAGAGGTTCTGTTACAACAGGGCCGTGAAAACCGCCGTATTTTTTTGGTACGAGAGGGCAGTTTAAAGGGTAAGGTTAAAACAGCCCAGCAGACGGAATACGAAATGTTTATGGCTAAGCCTGGGGATTTTGTGGGAATTCCCAGTTTTTTTCACCCCAACCATCTAAGTCTTTCTACCACCGTTGCCATAGAAGACTGTGTTCTCAGCTACATGGATGAAGAGACACCAGCCATTCATAGCCCAAGAGGGGACACTTTAGAACAGCAGTTTATGGGAGTTATTTTAGAGGAGTGGTCCCATCGTCAGTTTATGATTCATCATCTGCACAAGGAAAGAGAAAGTATGATTACCCATATGATGGAAGTGCGGCGCATGGCCTCATTAGGGGAGTTATCAGCAGGAATTGCCCATGAACTAAACAATGCTTTAAGTGTTTTAAGTTCGGCAAGTCGCTCTATTTATCAGATTGTGATCAGATATCTGAAAGACACTCCTAAAAAGCTGAGGGTTTTTGAGGAATCATTTCAGAGTGGTAGGATTTTATCTAGTCGTGAGATGCGGGATCGGCAAAAAACTCTGGAAAAATTGCGCACGATAGATGAGGCATCGGCTCGGCAATTGTCACGAACTAGTTTGAAGATTGAAACCATTGCCGAGTTGCTACAATCTGGACTCACTTTTCAGGAAATTATTGATACCAATGAAATGGGTCTTCGTTTGCATGATATGGAACTTGTTAGCAAACAATCTGCCCATGTAGTTCAGTCTATGCGTACATTAGGTGCACCCAGGCCAGCCGATAGATCAGACACGAGCATCAAACAGGTGATTCAGAATTCTCTTCATCTATTAAGTGGGGATCTGAAGGATGTGACGGTTGAAGAGGTATATTGTGAGACAGACCCCCATCTTATGGTGTCTGCTACTGAATTGGTTCAAGTATTTGTCAATTTGATTAAAAATGCTCGTGATGCCTTGATTCAGGATCGGATCCAAAATCCAGTGATTATGATTCGCTTGGAAAGCACAGAGGAAACCATCTTCATTTCGGTAATTGACAATGCCCTTGGTATTGCGGCTGAAAATCTACCCAATATTTTCAGCCCAAGTTTCACAACAAAAAAGATGGGTTTGGAATTTGGTCTGGGTCTGGGACTTGGCATTGTAAAAAAAATAGTTCAGTCCTATGATGGTAGAATAGAGGTGGATTCCTCACCTAAGGGCAGTTGTTTTAAGGTTTGTTTGCCCCGGAAGAAGTTTTAATGAAAGCTCCTGTAATTATATGTGTTGATGATCAAAGAGAGGTTCTGGCGGCCTTATATGAGGAGTTGGATTCCATCAAGGGCGTGCGTGTTGTGGATTGTGAATCGGCAGATGAGGCCTTGGAGCAGATACATGAGCTTTTAGATGGTGGAGAATGGATTGCATTGGTTGTTTGCGATCAGATTATGCCAGGAACCAAAGGGGTTGAGTTTCTTAGTTATCTTAAGGCAAATCAAATAGTTCCAGGCCTAAAGACTGTACTTCTGACCGGACTCGCTACTCAGGAAGATACGATTCGCGCCATTAATCAAGCCCGAGTTTCTCACTATATTGCCAAACCCTGGGATTCGGAGTATCTCTTAAAAACAGTCAAATCACTGCTAACCGAATGGATCCTGGAGGCAGGCTTGAATCATCAGGACTATCCTGATTTGATTGAGCCCGATACCTTGTATTCCCTGATTTGCGGGGAATAAAGTGGCCCGTTCCTTTCATTATGGGGAGCAAAGGATCATTTTTGTAGATGGTCAGACACGGGGCTATCGCCCATCTTTTGATTTGGAATTAAGCCACTGGGTACCAAACCAGACTCCTAAGGAGTATAAAAAAAATACCTCGACAGAAATTTGTCTGGAATTTGTGAAAAATCCCAGACCCGAATTTGAAAATGCTCTGATTATTAACAATCATCTGGATGTAGACGGCTTGTTAAGTGTATTTGTCCTGCAAAACCCCAGCCTTTCTTTGGTCCATGAAACGATCTTGGTAGATGCAGCCCGGGCAGGGGATTTTAATGCTGATTGTTCTCCCACTTCCATGGAATTTTACCTGAATCTGAGAAAAGGGCTGGATAGTCTTTTGGTTATGGGAGTTTGCGATCAGCAGGCTTTTGAAGCAGGGGGACAGATTGTAAAAAGATTATTGGATGGTCATAGATTGCCAGAGGCAGCGGCTGATTTATCATGGCTACTGGATCAGGAGGCTTTATTAAATACCCGCATTTATCAGGGAAATAGATTGTGCGCTTTTTATTTTCCAATGGATTTACAAATGCAATACCCAGATAGGGTTTGTAAGGTAATTCCAAAATTTGACACTGGGGTTATCAGATCGGAATTATTGCCAAGGTATCTTAGAAATCGCGAGGATTTGGAGAGATTTAAGCTGATGATCTGGGAGGGGCCAGGCGGATTGTATTATCAACTTCTGATTCCAGAGTATACCTGGGCCGAAACCCCGGATTATTATAATCTTTTTGGCAAACAAAGCCTTGGGGTAAATCGTTTTTCCTTTGATACCAAAGAGTTGCAGTCCGCTTTTTTGCAGCTTCAGGAGATGGAGAAAAATATAGGCATCTGGAAGATTCAGACTCAGATTCAGCCATTTTCTGGAGAGGGGGATCTAAAATTTCCCGCTTTTGCCGGTTTTTTGAATGGCTTTACCCTGACTACTAGTTCGATAAAATCAGATCAGGTCTTGGATGTATTGACAGGGTGGGAAAGATCCCTATGAT
The DNA here is from genome assembly GCA_002422125.1 of bacterium UBP17_UBA6191. Lineage (GTDB taxonomy): Bacteria > Muiribacteriota > UBA6191 > UBA6191 > UBA6191 > UBA6191. The sequence goes on along the minus strand of DITF01000208.1, from coordinate 1,900 downwards.
GTTGGGATGAGGTTTTTATTCTGTTTTGTTGTCCTCTTGCACTTTATTGACCGTACTGGTTCTGAAGTTCAGTTAATTGCCCCTGTGGAATTTGGGACGGTATATGATTCTGTGGCTGCGGCGGCTACCATCCGACCAGTCCCACTTCAGGCCCGCTTTCATAAGTCCCCAGGTATTCGGCAGGTGTTTGAACTGCCTGATGATCCGATGCTAAGCCAGCAGTGGTATCTGTATAACTATGGGCAAATGAATGAAAAGGGTGTAAAAGGCTTAGCTGGGGCTGACATCGGACTGTTTCCCGCTCTTTCGATCTGGGCTCCAAAGCGAGATGTGGTGATAGCGGTTATTGATTCTGGGATTGATCTGACCCATGAGGATATTGATTCTTCGGTTTTGTGGGTCAACCCATTAGAAATTCCAGGCAATGGGCTAGATGATGATCAAAATGGCTTTGTAGATGATGTTCACGGAATCAACTTCACTCATTCTGTGCATGATGTTCAGGACAGGCATTATCATGGAACCCATGTTACGGCCCTCTTAAGCTCCATTAAAGGCAACGGCGTTGGAATTGCCGGGGCCACTCCCTCCATAAAAATCATGCCGATTGTAATTTTTGGGCTTGGCAGTACAGCCACTAGGGATCAGATTGCTCAAGGGATTCGTTATGCCTGCGATCACGGAGCTAATATTCTTTCCAATTCTTGGGGTAGCCAATACGACAATGCCAATCTTAAACAGGCCATTGAATACTGTGATCAAAAGGGGGTTTTATTTGTAAACGCCTCTGGAAACAGCCGCCAGAATGTAGATACCAACCCCCAATTTCCCACAAATTATCAGGTTGCCAACCAGATTGTGGTTGGGGCCACGGATAACCGTGATCGTTCGGCTATTTTTTCCAACTATGGGACTCAGGTGGATATAGCCGCTCCCGGTGACATGGTTTTATCACTGATGCCTAAAAATCACTATCGCGCCCTTTCAGGAACTTCCCAGGCAACACCTTTGGTAGCTGGCGCCTTGGCTATGCTTTGGGCTCAAGAACCCCATTTAACTCACATGGAAGTTAAAGATAGGCTTTTGAGGACCTCGGATAAATTTTTAGCCCTTTCGCGGTGGGTGCGAAGTTCCGCTCGCTTGAATCTGTATAATCTTTTGAGTGATTCGCAGGGGAAATCCTTAGCAGTTCTGCCCGAAGGTACAACCGAAATCAGGGGTTTTGGTCTGGAAAGCAAACATCCCTATTCCATGAATCATCATAATGTCTGGAAGTTTACCTTTGATGGGGCCAAGGCTATCAGGCTACATTTTAAACGCTTTGAATTGGATACTTACGGTGATTATTTGGAGATTCGTGATGCAGAGGGCCAAGTGGCCGATCGACTAAACGGGGATCTCGGTTCGGATTTTTATTCGCAATGGGTGCAGGGGAATATGGTGGAGATTGAGTTTTATACAGATAAATCTCTGCAACTCTGGGGATTTGAAATTAATCACATTGAAATTATTAAAAACCCTTGACAGATATAACAAGTGTAGTGCATACTACTCTTCCTTCAGTGAACGAACTGGATGGCGCGATGGCTAAACCGCTAGGGAGCAATTCCAAACGGCATGCCACAAAGGCTCAAATGGAGAGTCTGGCTCTGAAAAGAGATTCAGGCGCTTTGTTTTTGGGAGCAAGGCCATGAAGTCCCGTGAATTTGATGTGAACCAAGACTAGAGTCTTGGAGAACACATCTAAAGACACAAGGACAAGATGGCATTCCTTAGAAGTAAGGAGAAGCTCAAAAACAAGGTTACATCCGTCAAAGTCCAAACAATTGCAGAGGTAACCAGCAGGTTCTTTGTGTTCTTCGGAATTTAAGAATCATTGCTAGGGACTTTTTGGGGTCGA
>DITF01000016.1 GCA_002422125.1 bacterium UBP17_UBA6191 | reverse complement strand
CCCGGTAGAATCCCCTGGGAATGGATAGAAAATTTCCAGTTTGAAAATAAGGTAGTCAAAAATGGACCCATCGAAGCCAGAGTAGCCTATATGGTGGCCTCTGAACTTCTTAAGGGTCATCAAAATCAGTTTGTGGATGAGGGCTCTGGGCTATTTTGCGGGACCATGAACAATGGCTATGGCATGGTGGGCCTGCGCAATGGGTACAGGATCTGTGCCACTCCTGAGTTAAGATATTCAAAAGAGCATTTCGAGAAAAAAATTGCCCAGGGGTTTGGTTTTGTACATCCCATGGTTCCGGTATATAAAATCCCTAATAATGTGATAGCCAATGTTGCCCTGGACTATGGCATTGGCGGCGATAACGCTAATTTTTTTGGGGAAGACTCCTCCGCTGTAGCCCTACAGACAGCCTGGGAACGGGTAAAGCACCAAATGTTAGACAAGGCTTTGGTGTTTACTGCCAATCATTTGTTTTTGAATTATCTGGACTATCTGATGATCGATTCCCGGGACATTTTCAGACGATCCTTTGATTTTATTCCCGATACCTGCTCTTTTTCATTTCCTTCCGAGTCTGCTAGTGCTTGTATTGTTGCTTCCGGCGAGGCATTGGATCAACTTGGTCTTAAAGCTGAGGCTGAAATTCTGGCCATGACCCAGATTTCTCTATTGGAAGAGTTTTATCATCGAAACGCTAGCGTGAAGGACTTAAAGTGCGTCATTACCAAAGGCTTAAATCAAGCAGGGATCCAATTTGCGGATTTGGATGCCGTGGTATTTGATAATTTGGAAAAGTCTGTCAATCAAGTCAAAATGCTACAGGAAATGAAGGCAGAAACAGGTGCAAAAACCCATTTGTGTACCCCCACTTTGTTCACTGGGCACAGCATTTGTGCCCATGCCCAGTTTCAAATTATGTTGGCAGTACAGATGATGCAGGAAGGTAGATTTTTTGGCTCTTATCGGACGCCTGCCGAGGGTTTGTTAAGCCAGACTGGTACCGGAAAATTGAATACTGTAGGTGTCTTAAATCAATCGTACAATAATTCGTTGCAGTTTGTAGTGCTTCGTAAATCTGAGCAGAGGTAAATATGAGTTCCGTTGATTTGAGCACAGTCCGTATGACCGATGATGAAATCTTTGATCTGTTAAAGACATTTCTGGCCGAAATTACTTCCTACTCCGGCGAAATTACCATGGAGACGCTTTTAATTGATGAGTTAGGACTCGATTCTCTGGGTTTTTTAGACCTGTTTTTCACCATCCAGACTTCCATTCAAAAGGAGGTCACAAATGATCAAATGAGAATGTTGATTGCTGAGGAACTAAGTGTAGATCGCTCCCCGGACTTTTCCGGCTTGTCGGATGGGGAGAAGGACAGGATGTTGTATCCTCGTTTAAAAGTCCGAAATTTCTTCAATATTATCAAGAAACAGATTGATGGTGGCATTTCCGGTTTTGATATCGAAGCCCAATCCGATAAGCTTTTAAAAAGTGGAGTAGTGGACAGCTTTATTGCCACGGGTTTTGAGGATTTGAAAAACGCCAAACTGGAAGAATACATTAAAAAGAAGAATATCACCGACCCAGGTCTTGAGAAGGCAGTTAGAAAAGCATTTGAAGGGGTCACAGCCGACAAGGTCCGAGATCTTGTCAGTGATAAGCGGATTGTCCAAAATATTGTGCGCGATTTTTTAAAACGACACCTGGATCCCCATGCACCAGAAGAAATTCGACAAAAGTTTTTATCGGGGCAAGATATTTCTTTGGGCGACAGCGGCCATTCCCAGGATCAGGTCATGCTTAATATGTATCGTTCAGTCTTAATAGATATGGAGGGCAGTGAGTCTGGGGAACTAACAGATTTAACAGATTTTTCCAATCGTTTACTGGGGGCTCTACAGAAGGATCCCCAGAAATTGGCTGAAGTTGTGATGCAGAATGAGATGATGCAGGAAATGATCATTCGCGAAATTATTGACACCCGTATTGATGATATTTTTGAAAGCGAAATCCAGAAGCAAGCTAGCTTGGTAAATGATGAGGAGCTATCCGAGTTTGTTAAGACCAATTTTTTCACAGCCTCATTTAAATTAAACTCCATGGAGAAATATCTTGATCCTGACAATGCCCATGCGGAGATTATTAAAAAAGTCATGTCGGAAAACTTTGATTCCATAGTGGCCAAAGAAACCGAAAGAATTGTACAGGACACCGAGTTAAGAAACCGTCTGATTCAGGAATACATTCGCGACAACTACGATCCCATGCAGGCTATGGAACTTAATACCCCGGAAAAAATGCGCGAGCTACAAAGGAAGATTACTCAAAAGTATGTAGATGAAAATATGGATGAGATTATGGGTCGTTACATGGAAGAGTATATGCAGCTCTACATGGACACCATGCTTGAATCCATGCCCGAGGAAGACGAAATTGAGGTATCTGGGGATGCTCAGGATGAGTTCATGAAAAATTTTGTGGACAGGATGCATAAATCTGAGGATTCGACCAATGTTCCAAGGGATAAGGTTGAGGAATTTGTGGCTCGTTATGGAGTGGACGATCCACTGCTTTTGTCTTTTATGGAAACCAATTTTGATGAGATGTCTGCTTATTTCGCCCATTTTGAGAGCATTCAGTATTCTCAATCTGAGATTGAGGAGTGGCTTGTAAACAATTTTGGAGTGCTTGAGTCCATGTATTTGTTGCTTCATTTGGAAGAAGTTAAGGTGGATCCCACCTTGAGGCAGGACTTCCTCACAACATTTTTGAAAAATCATTTTGACGATTTAATGGAACTATCGATTCGCAGGCAGTTTGAAGGTGGCTCTGGAGCTAGTCTTTTTACAGATGAAGAAAATGCCAAATATGCCAGATTGTTAAATGATGTCGTCAAAAAGAGACTTCATCGCCTGATTGAGGATCTTAAAGTTGGGGACATGGAGGATCTGATTCTAAAGCGGACTTCCGAAAAGAATCTGGATGAGATTTTGCAGATTTTCTCGAATCAGAGCTATGGAAGAGAGCATCTGGAATGGTTTTGTAACCTTTATTTGAAATACAGTGTCAGGGTTAATGAAATTCTGAACCGGTGGTTTCAGACTCCACAAGGGCCGAAACACATGAGAGGACTAATAGAACTGTATCGTCAGTATCCAGAAGCGATTCAGCCCATGCTGGAAGCGTGGTTTGTGTCCATGACACAATCCATGCAGACCCAATGGTTTTTTGAAATGCACATGAACCATCCAGAGGTATTTGAAGTGATGCCCCCCAAAATGTATCAGATTCTTCTGGATGTACTGCCCGTATATTTTGAAAGTTGGGATGAAGTAGATCGGAATAGCTTAGAAAAATCGTTGCAATCGGTGTATCAGAGTTTGAGCTTTTCAGCGTTCTCTGAAGTCTTAAAACAGACTCTGGACTCGGGAGTCATAAGTCGGGTTTTAAACCATCTCTTAAACTCTAAAGCGGAGTTGTCGCAGATGAAATTGAGACTGGCTCAAGAAATCCTGGACTCTAAAATTGAGAACCCATCTGATATCAAGAAAAAAGAGCAAGAGTTTTATGCGCAAAGAATTGCCGAGCTTGCTGGGCTTAGGAGCTAAATTTCATGCGTTATGTCTTTGTTCAGAATTTTCAGATTGAACCGGACCAGAAAACTCTGGTGGGGAGTTTGAAGGTGTCGAAAGATTGGGAGGTTTTCCGGGATCATTTTCCGGGATTCCCCATTTTGCCTGGGGCTCTTATTCTGGAATCCATGGCCCAGCATACCGTGGTTTTAATGCTTCAGAAAAAACCCGCACTGGAAGAAGTTGTGCCCACCTTGGTTCAGGTGGAACGAGCCAAGTTTTTGGAACCTGTGATACCAGACTGTGTTTTAACCGTCCGTGTTCTTGAGGAGGCTATGATGTATCCCAATTTCAAATACAGTTGTGAAGCACTGGTTGGAGAAACTCCGGTAGCCTCGGCTAAATTGACCATGAGCTTTCGCAAGATGCCCGCAGGTCTTGGTCTTGACTTCATGAAGTTTTTTATTGGGGGGCACTGAGGTGGGGCATCGCGTTTTTGTCACAGGTTATGGACTGAACTGTGGAAATGGGAATTCAGCATCTGAATTCTGGAAAAACTGTTCCGATGGCAAATCTGGATTAAAGCTGATCCCTGAGTGGGAACACATGGATATCGGGATTGCAGGTATTGTGCCCTGGGAAGAATGGAGTCAAGTTGAAATCGATTTGATGAATCAGGAAAGAACTCGCAGAAGTACCATGGTTCGCAAGGCTATGTGGGAGTCCTTGGCCATGAGTGGGCTTCAGCCTGATAGTTTGGAGGAAATCGGTATCTATATGGGAATCGATTTTTATGCTCCCGATGAATTGTTTCTGGATTGTGTGATCAATCTGTACCCGCAAGGAAAAGGAGAAGATCGTTGGGAGAACTTTAATCTTGGGTATTCGATAACGGAATCCGTAAAAAATATTTTTAATAAATCCGGTGATTTTAATGTGATTCGGAACTTAAATTTATGTACCCATCAAAGTGGTATCGAACGCATTATGCGCCATGAAATTAAGGTTCCAGGACGGTCACGAACCATCAATAATCTTTGCGTTTCCTCGGCCCAGTCTATAGGCGAGGCATTTTGGGCCATACAGTCTGGGGAGCAGGAAGTGGTGCTGGCGGGGGGCCTGGAAGAGTACTCCTTTATCTCAGCTTTTACATTCTCTAAACTAGGAGTTTATGTGAAGGCATCATCGCCTGAGTTTGCCTGTGTGCCTTTTGACGAAAACCGTAAAGGGACGGTTTTGGGCGAGGGGGCCGGAATTGTGGTTTTGGAATCCGAGGAGAGCGTGAAACGAAGGGGCGGCAAAATCCTGGCAGAAATTAAAGGATATGGGACATCCAATAATCTTTATCATGTCACCAATTCTCCTTCAGATGGTCGAGGACTGATTCGCAGCATGCAGGGAGCATTGAGACAGTCAGGCTTGGAAGAATCAGAGATTGATCTGGTGGTTGCTCATGGAACAGGGACC
>DITF01000005.1 GCA_002422125.1 bacterium UBP17_UBA6191 | reverse complement strand
AGCCTACTGGGAAAAACTGTATTTACAAGCCCTTAACTCATCACAAAATGAGGCAGAACAGATTAATAAGCTATTGTCAGTAACCGGTGGCCGCTTAAAATTCTGTTTATCAGGTGGTGCTGGCCTAAAAAAAGAGGCCAAAGATTTTTATTATAAAGCTGGAATCCTATTGGTAGAAGGATATGGTCTTACCGAAGCATCTCCCACCATCACCATGAACAGACCTAATGATTTTAACTTCGAGTCCGTGGGTAAGCCATTTCCATCCGTAGAAGTTAAGTTGGGAGAAGATGGGGAAATTCTGGCCAAGGGCCCCAATATTTTTGTGGGATATTACAAAAATCCCGAAGCCACCAAGGACACTATGACCGACGATGGGTGGCTAAAAACCGGGGATCTGGGAGAATGGACTAGTGACGGATTTTTAAAAATTATCGGCAGAAAAAAGGACATTATCGTAACGGCTGGAGGCAAAAATATATCTCCCCAGCTTATAGAAGCCCAATTTTTAGACAATGAAATTATTGAGCATGTTGTCCTTTATGGAAATGAACACAAGTATCTGGTAGCCATGATTACTCTGAAACAATATGAAACCAAAAAATTTGCCGAAAAATCCGGCCTAACTGGTCTTAGTCATCAGGATTTATGCAGGGAAAAATTGGTTACTGATTTTATTCAGAAAAGCCTTGAGACAGTCAATCAGGGGCTGGCATCCTATGAAACCATAAAAAAGTTTTTTATTCTCCCCGAAAGCCTCTCCATTGAGAAGGAATACATTACCCCATCCTTAAAAATCAAAAGAAATGTGATTCATAAAGCATTTCGCGAACAGTTTGAGGCACTATACCAATGAGCACAATTCCCGTAGCCTATTTCTGCCATCATAAAGATCTGGAAGTCCCTCCCCACCTGTCTTATGCCCTGCGCCCCACTGAAAAACATCCATGCCTGCTGGCCTTAAAAATTAATTTTATGCGAGAGTCTGGTGGCTTTGGACCATTTTTTCTTTTAGTTGATTCAGAGGCTACCAAACAGGCCTGTGCCCATTTAGAAGCTGAGGATGTCCATGCCGTAGTTATCCCTGAAACTTATCCCGATGCTCCGCCTAACTTTAATCGCAGGCTCTGGAATATGTATCATCCGAGAAATGATGGGGGTATCGAGGCTTTCCATTTCGCGGCCTACGCCACAATGAAAGGCCTCAACATACCTGTATTAGTCGGGGATATTGCCCATACACAACCAGTAGACCAAAATACTCTGGACTACATTAGGTGTATGGCTTCTACCGAAGAATTTGAGCTAGGAGTAGCATTTACTGAGCTTGATTGCCCACTGCATATTTATACCCTAAATAGTCTTCATGCTTATTTCTCTACACCTCAAAAAATACCTTACAGCGTCTATTACACCTGTGCTGACAACATTCCCCACCCCAAAATCTACTTTTCACCCAAGGGGACCCTAAAAAGCACTGTTACAAAAATTCAGGAAACTCGGCTGATTAGTCAAACTATGTATGACTGGTGGTCAAATCAAGTAGACTCGATGAATGAAATTAAACTGGAAGGCTATATTGCCACAGTGCTCAAGAACGCACCTGTCTGCGACGATGTAGTATTACGGGCTGAGGGTCTTGAAGAATTGAGACAAATTAGAGAAAGCATAGTCACAAATTCTATGGCTTCTATTACGGGACGGGCAACGGTTATAGTTTTCCCTGGATCGGCTGTGTCCATGAATGAATTTTACAGCGAACTTTATGCTCTAAGAAAATTACCCGCTCACATTCACCTGATGGTTCCAAATCATCTTCTGCACACCATCTCCACTCAGTTAATGGATGTAATTGATGTTTTGGAACTTGAATTCACTTGTGAGAAGTCCGATGAATTGTTCAATTCGCTGGATTCCAATACAAACTTTGGAATTGGATTCACCAATTTGGTAAATTATTGCAAAAAAAATTCTGTTATATTAGGAATTTCACTACTGGCCCATCCGACCGATCCGCTCGATACTGTTTACTTCTTTAAGGGATGGAGTAGGCTACTCACCCCGTCTTTACTGACCGGAGCCATTAAAATAGATGGTCCACAGTTTATTGACTATATTAAGCTAAACAACCTCTCGACGAATGTCTTGAAGATATAGTCGGGTAAGCATTTTACCTAAGCCTGATTTTGTTTTGCCAAATGTCTTAAGCTTCTGACCTAGTTGCTCCTGCTTTTTGGGGGCAAGTCTGAAGACAAAATCTCGTGTACATGGGCTGACTCCGCCATGAGCATCTGAAACTGTGAGCTGATACTCCTCAAGACTTGTCTGGCAGCCGTCTGCTACCCAGCCCGCCACATCGTAAGACAAAGCCACCGTTTTAACTGACTCTAAATCATCTTCCTGTAATATATTTACATAGCTGATTTCCAGATACTTCCCAATTTGTTCGAGTTGCTCACACAGAAGATTGATTTCTGAATCCCCCATGTCGCTATCCTTAAGAATTAATTTTGCTACAAATAGAAGATACTCAATAACCTCTGGTAAACAACTGAACCAAGCAGATACGGAATATTTCTGTAGTAAATTGGCCCCTACCTGTTCTTGGACTAATTTATCATATCCATCTTTCAATAGAGTCTGCAATTCCGTCACACTTGGAAACAACTCACTTTGAGTAGCTTCCAAAAATTGTTTACCCAAATCTGCCAGCTTGGAAGGCATTTTTTTATGCTCAGTGTAAATTCTAAAAATCAGATTAGAGCGGGAAACCCCGTTTTGCTCCATTAACAAAAATAATTCACGAAAAGGTTCCTGCTTTAAATAGACTTCTAAAATCCAATGTAAAAATCGACATTGCAGATAGTCCTCAAAACTCATGGTACTGGTCGCAACTACAATTTCTTCCCACTCATAGACGGGAGTATTGTCATACTTGCCAAAATTTCTGGCCACTATGCGATAGCGGGTCATAAACTGATATTTCTCTCTGGATTCTGGAGTGTTGAGTTGAGTCCCGTTTAGAAGCATTAACTGGTAAGGTAAAATCCTTTGAATTCCACTATCAAGCAAAGAACGAACCCCATCCATATGAGACTGTATGGTTTCTCCAGGCAAGCAGAGAATCATATCTGCCATACTTCTTAATCCACGGCTGCGAATCGCGGTCTGAATTTCCGAATAAGCCGAAAGATGTATGTTTTCCCTACGAACCAATTCTAGGGTTGTTGGGTTAAGGCTTTGAACCGAACTGGAAATCTCCAAAGCTCCGTTTAGAAGATCTACGGCCTGAATGACTGTACCTGGGCTATTCTTCCCAGTTGTGCAATTGATAAATTTAGGCCACTGAATTTCTTTTTGAAGCTCAGATAAAAACTCCGCTATATCTTTGTCACGGCGATACATTCCAAAATTGGAATCCGCAATAAACAGCACATCACTGGGTTTGACTCGCTTGGAAATATAGGCAAGCTCCTCTTTAACCCTTTCCAGGCTGAATTTATTGACCTTGCTGTAATAGTCATTGCCCTCCAAACAGAATGTACAGGTAAAGGGACAACCGCGGTTAGTTTGTAGAATTGGATACAGCCCCTGAGAGAAAAACGGATCCATTAGCCCCTCCAAGTAAGGGCTAGGGATAAGGTCAAGCTCCTTAATCCGTTCTGCTTTACCAATTTTTGAACATTCAATGGCTCCATCGGGCCGGCGAATCAAAGTAGATGGCAATTCCATTTGTAGAAGTTTATCTCTTGAGTGACCCACAATCTCAAACTGCTTCAAAATATGTAGAAATGCCGTCTCACCTTCTCCTAGAACCACAATATCAAAAGGATTCATACTCCCAAAAAATTCGATTTGGGTCTTGGTATCCGCTGGCATATTAGGCCCACCCAATATCAGCACACAATCAGGATATAACTGCCTGATAATTGAAGCCGCCTGCACACTCAGATTGCAATTCCAGCTATAATTGGTCAATCCAACCACTAAAGGCTCAGTCTCACGAATTGAATCCATAAACGGCTCATAAAATCGATGGACCTCAACCGAGACTGGGAATTCTGCGTATTTTCTGGTATACGCTGCCAAAAGCCCGGCCGCGTAAGGAAAAGAATCTATGGACAAAGTAATTGCTCTATGTACTAAATCTCCAAT
>DITF01000023.1 GCA_002422125.1 bacterium UBP17_UBA6191 | reverse complement strand
AACAATTCCATTGCCATTCCCGTCACGAAGGTGATGGAAGTTAAAGGGCATTAATTGCATTGGACCCGTGGCTCCAGCCCAAGAAGAACGCAACTCGGCCACAGAAATATTGTGACTTCTGGAATAGCGAAAAAGCGACAAAAGTGAAGACCTTGCCAATCGCAATAATCTTTCTAGCCGCTCTAACTGTTCAGACTCATTGCTTAAGATTCCGTTCTTTAAATACAAAATCTGGGTAAATAGAACATGGTACAAGACATGGGGCAATCTATAGGTAGACAATTTAGTTTCGGCATAATAAATGGCCGCCAAGATTTCAGCATTTACATGGGTTTTGGCCTCAATTTGCTCTAAATCTATCTGGTTTTTTAAATACCACTGTTTTTGTTTATCCATGGCCTGAGTGGTTAAAGAGCTTTTGGCATTGGCTTTATTGGCCACAGTCGCAATCTGTTGTCGCCTAGGAGCCGTGTAAGATCGAATCGTCGTCCACACGGGCTCAAACTCAGGAAAACCACTTAAAAAATCCCGCAAATCATCCGAGCTCTCATTGGATTTTAATAAAGAACGCAAATGAAACCACTCGTTAGCTGACAGAACATCAAAAAATTTCTGATGGCCTCCGTGGGTTTTTGTCAAAGTTAAAAAAGATTCTTCATAGTCTTCTTCCGTCCGGGCCTGTAATAAAACAAACCCGGACATGAAGAAGCACAAAAATATAAATCTTATGGATTTAGCGCGCATCAATGGGCAAAAATGGTAAATCCTTCTCTCCTACATATTGAGCCTTGGGCCTGTACAGACGATTGTCTGACCAAAGTTCCAGAATGTGAGCCGACCAGCCCGTAATTCTTGAAATGGCAAATATAGGTGTGAAGTTAATAGAATCAATTCCCATCAGGGTATACAGACTTCCAGAGTAAAAGTCCACATTGGGCCAGATTTCTTTGCCGGTACCCTCAAGTTTTTTTCGCATCAGCTCAGCCAAACGATCTAAAATCTTAAGGCCAGTTGTCTCACCTTTTTGCTGAGCCAACTCCTCCAGCATTTTGCGAATAATTTTAGCTCTGGGATCAATGGTCTTGTAGACACGATGTCCCATGCCCATAATTTTTCGCTTTTTGGAAACAGTTTCAGCAAACCAGGAGTCGGCCTTTTCAACACTGCCGATTGATTTAACCATTTCCAGAGCCATTTCATTGGCCCCGCCATGCAATGGACCAAAAAGCGCACCTACTGCTCCTGAAACTGAGGCATAAAGATTGGCTAGAGTTGAACCAATGACCCTGCCCGCAAAAGTTGAGGCGTTAAATGTGTGTTCCGCATGAAGTATGAGACAAACATCAAACATTTTTTCCAGTTGGGCAGTGGGAACCTGACCATTTAACATGTATAAAAAATTGGCCGCATGACTGAGATCCTGCCTTGGCCGGATGAACTCCTGACCTGTTCTATGTCGATGGATATAGGCCACCAAGGTCGGGAACATGGCTGTTAAACGAATAGACCTTTGTCTGTTTCCTTCCAGGGAATCACTTAGTGACTGTGGCTCTTGCATGCCCATGGTGGCTACTATCGCCTGCAAGCTACTCATAGGGTGAGCTTCTTTGGGGAAAGCCCTGATGATGGATTCTACAAACCCGGGAACTTCACGATGACTGGCCAGCTCACTCTCAAAGCCACTTAGTTCTTTACGGTTTGAAGGTAGTCTGCCGTTTAACAAAAGGAAGGAAATCTCCATAAAAGATGACTTCTCGGCCAGGACCTGAATCGGATATCCGTAGTAGTACAGCTCGCCCTTGACTCCATCTATTGTGCAAATCCTTGACTCATCTGCCACTACTCCGGCAAGACCCCTCACATAATTTACTTCGGCCATGCGAACTCCCTTCAACAACTTAAACTTAAACCCACATACAAATCTGTAGGAACACTTCAGGGCACTGAGTATAGTGAAACCTGACATAATTCGCAACGGGGCATCAAAAATCGGGCAATCTACCGATATAATATTAAACGATGAACAAAAAAAACTGTCTAAATTTTGGGTTATTGCTCTGGGCTGCCTTGATTTTTTGCGGCTGTGGGGGCTCAGGTTCGACAGGTCCAGGCGTAAATTCAGGCTTAAATGATAGCCCTGGAGTGTTTCCAGATACCCCAACCATGAGTGTTAGTGGATTGGTGTTCAAAGGCCCTGTATCTTCGGCCACAGTGGAGGTTTTTGAGCTATTGGATCAGGGACAGGAAGTTCTAATCGGTACCGTAAAAACCAATGCGGAAGGCAAGTTTACCGGACAGATTAAACAAACCACCAGACCCTTAAAATTTAAGGCCCAGGGAGGTACTTACACCGATGAGGCCACCCAAAAGACTTACACCTTAGGCCAGTTAAACGCAATCATTCCATCCAATCAGGCAGAAACCACCTTTTCGGTCACACCGCTGACAGAGATTGCCTCAAAAATGCTTCAGTCTCAGCCCAATCTCAATTCAGAAGCCATCAAAACCGTCTCTAGTGCAGTGGCCTCCATCTATGGATTAAGCGACATTTTGGTCATGAAGGATACGAGCCGTTACCAGAGTGTTCTGGCTGGTGTTTCTGAATTGGCCTCCAAATATTTGACCCATCCAGATACAATCACAGAACTTTTGGGCCAGGATGCCAAAGATGGAAAACTGGATGGTATATCTGAAAATGGTCCCCTGATTCTAAACCAGCAACAACTCGCCAGTGGCTTTGCAACCAACGAACTAGCAGCCTCTGTGGAGAGTTTTTTAATTTCAACTCGCAACACCAGTGGCTTAACCCTAGATAACGGACTGATACAAAGTATCAAAAGTAATGATGGCAACCTTTTAGCAGGAGTCAAACTCAGTTTTGAACCAATTGCCTTAAGAACCTCCACTCCCACCATTGAATTAAGAGGGATAACCAGCCCCCCTAGCCAGGTTGTTTCGTTTTATCGCGACAAAGTACTGGTTGCCAGTACCGTATCCGCAACTGATGGGAAGTTTTCTATCCCCATTGCATTAAATCTTAATACTTCGAGCTTTCTGGAAGTCGTTTCCGCCAGTCAGGGGCTGGAATCCAGGGCATCATTTATGGTAACCCATGACGATCTACCCCCTTCCATTACCCTCAACCCAGCATTTCCTGTATTTTTTAATCAAACTCAGCTCAACTTTCAATTCAATCTCAGTGACTCGTCCAATCAATCCCGCATAACTACCGTAAAAAGTAGTCAGGGTACAGCCTCACTACAAAGCGGCTCCATAAGCCTTCAAAATCTTGTCCCTGGCGAGTTAAAGCTTGAGCTGGTTATCACAGATGACATAAACTCACAGACACTAATCTATTCGGGAATTATGGACAATACCAAGCCAGTGATTCCCATATCCCTACCGGAATTTGCCAATAATAGCCTGAGCTTAAATCTGAGCCTTAGCGAACAGGTCAACAATTTACGCTACCGCTTTTACCCAGTTTCCGCGCCCAATTTGCAATATACAAGCTTGAATACAAATATCCTGAATCTGGTGTTTGGAGGTCCAAATGGAGCTTATTATCTGGATCTGGAAGGGCAGGATTTGGCCGGCAACTCTTTAGCCTGCCCCAACTTTCACCCCATTTCCCCAGCCGATCAGGGCAAATGTATGACAAATATTGTGTATGACAGCATCCCCCCACAATTTGTATCCACTCCGGCCCACCCAATTCTGACCCAAAATCTATTGCTACCGCTGGAATTTTCTCTGTCAGAAATCTCACATACCGTACTAAAGGCAAGTCTGGGTAGTACTGTATATCAAACCAGCCAACAAATTTTGGCACAAACCACCTGTCACCTTAGATTTATTCCCACCAGCCTTGGCACAAGCGTATGTCAGATGTATCTGCCTCTGCCTGCCACCCCCTCAGATGGAGCCTGGAAGTTTGAATGGGAGTTAACCGATAGAGCAGGCAATCCAAAAACCTACGAGTTCACAACCATTCTTGACACCACCGCACCAATACCACCAGTGGCTGTACCTCAAGCCTTTGCAACCAGTTCAACTCAAATATCAATCCAATTTACCGGAGAAAGTGATACAACCTTGTATTCGACCTCAGTTCCTATTACCAGCCAGTTTTCAGGAACCCTTGTCACAGCGATTCCCTTAATGGCGAATCAAAACAATTTCCTCAGTTTTTTGCTTGAGGACAGGGCCACGAATCGTTCCGCAAGTACGCAAATCCAGATTTTGCAGGACAATCTCCCTCCACAGGGAACCTTATCATTTTCGCACAACCCAAAGCCGGTTTTAAGTTCTACAGATTCGATCACTTTTTCTTATCAGACCATTCAACCCGAACCAGATGCACATGTATCCATCTCTCATCCCAACTTTAACTTGTCACTTGCCAGTATCAATAACTCACTATTTCAGACCAGCCTGTCTTTATCACAACTGTCAATAGAAACCCTGACCCCGGTTTTTTACCTTACTTCCCAAGACAAGCTAAAAAACCAGACTCAGACTATGCATGTTCTTCCGGTTGGTTTGGACACGGTGGCTCCAATCTTAAACAGCGTAAGTTTTACAGCACCCCAGACCCTAATCCGTGCTAATCAATCCATAGTGACAGAACTAATGTTTTCCAAGCCTGAGCCTGGTCTTATTGCATCTGCCCTAAGACTTGGGGCAAATGGAGAGACCCTGGCCCAAAATCTTAGTTTTACCAGTACGGATAACCTGCGATATCGGATGATTTACACCGCCACTGCGCAGGATCTGGATAATGCATCCCTACCGTATCGTTTGCTCATAAACATTAGTGACTCAGCCGGTAACTCCTTGGTAACAAGCAAAGAGTCCCAACACCGTATTGATACCACATCCCCGGAGATTGCTCTCATAAGCAACAACAGATCAAGTCCAGCCACTCTGGGACTGCAAGAAAAAATTGAATTTACCGTTTCCTTCTTTCAGGCTGATCCAAACCTGCAAATTTCATCAAGTTATGCCGGAAAAATTTTGTCGTTCACCCCTTTTGCCTCAGGAGCATACTGGAGAGCCGAGGTCACAATTGATGAGACAATGTCACCTTTTCCCGGCACTGGGGTACCACCGCAACTTGTACTCACGGTAACTGACTTAGCTGGAAATCCGGCCATATTACCTACGAGTGACAGAATTCAATCCGTGATGGCAATCTACGATAATTTGCGGCCAGCCATTGCTCAATCGAGCCTAAGCTACAGTACTACTGCCAGTATTTTGCAGATTGGGGACTACCTGGAACTTGAGATACTTCCCGATGCTTCCAAAGAACCGTTGGGTTCAACCACTCCCTTAACTGCTACTGTGTCATTTTTGGGTCAAGACTACGGATTTATCTCCACTCCCCCCCTGTTTAAAACAACCATTCCAATTCTTGAAACCATTCCCACCAGTTTTCAGCCCTCCAGTTTGCAGATTTTTTTGAGTGACCCTGCAAAAAATGTTTCCACTGGTCTAAGCATTCCAGTGAGTAAAACCATAGACACCAGAACCTCAATACCGCAATCCGTTGGGGCTACATCCCTGTCTACCTCAGGTACGGCAATTATCAGCCACACAATTCAGATTCACCTAAACTTCAATTCAGATTCGGATGTATTTAGGGCAACAGCCAATCTGAGCCCTGCCACTCCTTCAATACCTCTGACCTTTGTGTATCAAGGTATTCAAAATCAATTGAGCACCACATTTTCTTTGCCTGAGTGGAATGTAAACACCAGTCTGCTGCATTTGGAAAACCTAGTGGTGCAAAGAAATTCTGGTAATCCCAGCACCCCTGGAACTTACCCTTTTTTTTTGTCAATTGATACTACCCGACCTCAAATCAGTCTGATTTCCGCCCTGCCCTCAAAACCCATGTCGTTAGGAATTGGCGATCAAATTGTCTACTCCATTAAACCGCAACAATGGGAAACCGATCTGAGTCTTCAGTTTAGCTTAAATTCCCGAGCCTTAAATTTTTTTAGGGAATCAACTTCTGAGACCCTGATAGCAACCTATGTTATCGCTGAAAATGATCTGTCATTTTATGGGAGTCTGCCTGTTACTCAGGTTCAAATTACGGATAGATGGGGTAATTCATCGGTTCCGTTTAACTCCCCAACGACCCCGGTGCGTGACATAGACCCAGTGCCTCCTGTGTTTGCATCACT
>DITF01000178.1 GCA_002422125.1 bacterium UBP17_UBA6191 | reverse complement strand
TTCTTACTGAGGTGAAAGACTTTTTCCCTTCATTAATAATTCAACTTACCTCCAACAGTCTGAAATAAAGGAAACTAGCCCATTCTACGTGTTTAACAAAATTTGACTTTTTAAATAGTTAGGGTCTGCTTAGAAAATAAAAAGGGATGATTTAGGTATGTTGAGCTAGATTTTTTGGAATTTAATGTGATTCAAGTGCAAGTAACTATGCAAAAGACCCCTAAAAGGCATGCACCACGGTTGTCCTACACCAGCCAAAGCCAGCTTTCGTTCACTGGATTTGAGACCCCGTTCTACAATGGGTTGGACCCCTCCAACCGCTGGGTGGTGCTCAGCGCTCAGATTCCCTGGGACGAGCTGGTAAATCTGTTCAACAAACGTAATCCTGCTAAATCGACGGGAAGGCCAGCGCTGAACCCAAGAGTATTGATCGGGGCGGTGATCATTAAACACATGCTCAACCTGGACGATCGGGAGACCATTGCCCATATCACAGAAAACATGTACTTACAGTATTTCCTAGGATACAGTTCCTACATCAAGGAGGCACCGTTTGATGCTTCGCTGTTTGTGGATATCCGCAAGAGGTTGGGTGAGGAGCTGATTGCAGAGATGAACGAAAAGATCCTTGAGTTCTCCAAGGACAAAACGGTAAAAAAAAAGATAAAAGCCCTCCCTCAGACGATGGGACTGAAGTAGCCATCAGCAACAAGGGCGAAGTGATCTATGATGCCACCGCCTGCCCGCAAGACATCGCCTATCCCACGGATCTGAGACTGCTGAGCAAATCCCGGGAGATCACAGAAATAATTATCGATGAATTGCATGCGGCATACCCGCAGGGCAAAAAGCCTCGGACTTACCGAAAAGTGGCCCGAAAAGCCTATCTGAAGGTAGCTCAGAACAAAAATCCGTCGAAGAAAATCATTCGAAGAGGCATTAAATCCCAGCTTCAGTACCTCAAAAGGAACTTCAAAACGATTGAAAAGCAGCTGACAGGCTTCAAGGTCTTTCCGCTCGCCCACCGGATGCAGCGCAAGTACTGGATCATCCAAACCCTGTATGAGCAGCAACTGGGGATGTTCCAAACCCGAAACCATCAGGTTGATGACCGGATTGTGAGTATCGATCAGCCTCATGTCCGGCCCATCGTGCGAGGAAAGGCAAGGGCAAAGACCGAGTTTGGAGCCAAGATCCACCTGAGCCTAGTGGACGGGTTTTCATTTTTGGACACCATCTCCTGGGATGCCTTTCATGAAGGAAACCACTTGAGTGAATATGTGGAGAATTACAAAAAGCGGTTCGGCTTTTATCCTGCAAAAGTACTGGCCGACAAAATCTACTGTACTCGGGAGAACAGAAAATGGCTCAAGGACAAAAACATCAAATTGGCGGCCAAACCCCTGGGCCGCCCATCCGCCAAGGCAGTGGAAAACCACGTAAGACCCGGAGAGAGGAACCCGATCGAAGGGAAGTTTGGACAAGCTAAAAATGCATACGGGATGAACCGGATCAGAGCCAGACTTAAACATACCAGCCAATCGTGGATCGCCTCCATCATCCTAGTGCTGAACCTGGTCAAACTTGCCGGGATGGCAGTGGCATGCCTAGGTTTTTCAGCACAGGAGAAGTTGAATCTTACATTTCATGACAAGTTGAGCGTAATCCTAACCGTCTTTAAGACAAAAAGCCAGTCCAAGAAGGAATCTGGACTGGCTTTATTAACTTATGCGGCCTGAGTTTTTCAGCAGATCCTAATTAGGGCTGAAGTGCTTGATTAGCCTTTTTCTACAAATTAATTTTTTACCTGTGCGTGTCTTTGTTCAAAAAACCGTATTAAAATCAAGCAAAACGTAAAGTCTTTCACAAGAAACAAAGCCATCCTTTCAGGTGGCTTTAATTATGCAAAAACTCCTTTAACTAAATGTTATAATGGTTCGAAATCGCCTTCAAAATCATATCCCTCATCGAAGCTTTTGTCTCTCTCCCGATCTCATACTTTAGCTTATCAAACATAGCTGTTGGAATCCGGAGGGAATAGATTTTTACATCCTCGGTGTCAAATTCTTTGCTTGATACTTTTTCTTTTTGCTGTATTTCTGGTTCCGGGTTGATCAGCATTCCCAGGCCTCTTTGTTTGGAGCCAAGGTTTTTATTTCCCTTGCTGGGATCGTTTAGCTTCTTAGCCATGGTTGTGTCAGTTTAATCTGCTTAAAATTTCGTCGACTAGCATTTCATAATCCTTGGCTCCGTTGGATTCGGGCGCATAGTCAAATATGCTCTGTCCCTGGAGCTGAGCTTCGGCCAAGGCTACGTTGATCCTGATTTTGGTATCAAATACTTTCTCCTGTAGATCCTCGGTCAACTTATCCACAATGGTTTTGGTCAAAATTCGGGTCGTATTANNCCGATCTCCAATTTTTCGTTGAGGCTTTCCCGAACTTCCTGTACTATTCCTAACAGACGATCTACGCCTTTGTATGCAAAGTATTCTCCTAAGAGCGGTATCAATATTACGTCACTTGCTACCATCGCATTTATGGTCAAAAGTCCTACAGATGGAGGGCAGTCGATGATGATATAATCATAATCTGGCCGGACTGGTTTGAGCAATTTGTTGATGATTTGTTCCCGGCCAATTTTGGATACGATCTCCATTTCGGCACTCAGAAGATCAATGGAGGAAGGGACCAAGTCAAGGTTTTCAGAGATGTTGAGAATGGGTAATTTTTTGTTTTCTCTGATCGAGTCGTAAACGGAGATTTCAGCTTCACCAATTCCCAATCCTTCGGTCAGGTTAGCTTGGGAGTCAATATCCAATAAGAGAACCTTGCGACCTTTCCTGGCTAGGCCTGCACCAATGTTTATGGAGGAGGTCGTTTTGCCGGTTCCCCCTTTGTGATTCATGATGGAGATTGTTTGCATAGCAATAGGATTAGGAATG
>DITF01000172.1 GCA_002422125.1 bacterium UBP17_UBA6191 | reverse complement strand
TCTGCCTTTCATCCAGAACTCTAGCCCAATGCCAAGTCAAAATGGCATCCGTACTACCCCTGCCCGGAGCGGTCACTTTACCAGCGTCGTAGTTACTAGAACCTCGAATACCCAACTCAAACGCCTCAGAATCCCTGCCGTAACGATAGGTTCGTTTCCAACCCACATAAGTATCAGACAGGCCTTCATAAGCCGGGGCACCAAACTCAGGAAAATCCGAAATGTTATGGTACTTACTATCAAGAACTAAAGTATCCTTATTTGAGATCCCGTAATAAAGATACAAAGAAAGTGCCTCATTCTGAATACCAGTGCCTGATAACCCTTCATCAGTAAAGTGACGAAACTGCCGTCCTTTAAAAATACTATTATAGGATGACTCGGAATGTAACAGGGCAGCGTAACCCGCGCCCTTACCAATTGGATACGGGTCAGCAAACACCAAAGCAGGAACCATTGCCAGAAGGACTTTGAGCCTCATCACTTACCTCCCCGAGCCAACTGTTCCTCTAAACGATATTCCTTGGCCAGCCATGTTCTGATGGCCTGCATGACTCTGGAGCCTTCCTCAATCTCTTCCTGTTCACCCATGCGGTTTCTATCCAGCCAGCATACATTCACCTTCTGGTGTAACTGGGAAAAAATCGCTCCTAGACTGCGGCGTTTAAACTCCTGGGATTTCTCTTTGCCGTGACAGCTCAGGCACTGATTACCGCTGGCCCCAGTCCTCTCTACAAATTGCAAACCAAACTTGACAAGTTCTGGATCTAGGGTCACTTTTTTAACCGGTGGAGGTGGCATGATAAAAGTTCCGGAGGCCAGACAACCGGTAACAATTATAAAAAACAGATATAACCTGAACATGCTCACCCCATGTAAAATACAATTGATGGGAAAATCGACTTGCTTATGGATAATTTTGGGTTTGTGTCTAATCATATCCCATCAGTTTGCGGAAGACTATACAGGAAGCTTAATTAGTGTCACGATATTGTCAATCCTTTGGATACTATGGATTCGCCAGCCACAAACCAGACTATCTGCCAATCAAAACTTAATGCTGGCTATCTGTCTACGAGTGTTCCTGTTTTTGAGCTCCGGTGTCTTTGAAGATGACTGGCATCGATACCGTTCCGAAGGGCTTTTACAAAATATGGGTTTTAATGTCTATACTTTAGCCCCATCCGATGCCTTAACAAACCATTTAAACGATATCCGTCACAGCCCCCAAAAAGCAGAAATTGTCTATCATCTAGCACGAACTGGTTATCCCCAGTTTCCGGCAATCTATCCTCGTGAGCTAATTGCAATATTCGGATTTGTTCCCTCATTGATTTTTCTATTTTTGCTGACCGATTTGATCGTCCTTATACTACTTAAAAAGTATTATCCCAAAGTTTTTTATCTCTGGTGCCTTCATCCCCTGATTCTGATGGAAGGGTTTGTCAACAAACACTATGATGTCCTGCTTGTACTGCCTCTAATTCTGGCACACCGGCTTATGCAACAAAAAAAAACCGGCTTTCAAATCCTTTCAGGACTATTGTGGGGTCTGGTTTTTTCCCTTAAAGGAATGGCTCTGTTTTTATGGTTCTTGCTACCTTCCAAGCAAAAGTTATACAGCCTTATTTTTCTTTTGGGGTTTCTTACTCAGGCCTATTTTACAAATTCATCCAGATTTACCCCTGACTCATCGCTGGTGATTTTTACTCAATGGTGGGAAGTCAACAGTCCTTTGGCCTATACTTTGCGGACTTTTTTAACGGAATTCTTTCATCCAGAACAAACCATGTTATTGGGCCGATTTTTTATGGGTTCACTATTCGTCCTGCTAATATTCTGGAAACAAAAATCACTCAAGAGTTCAAGCCTGATGTCTATCATGCTAATAGCCAATCCTATCAATAATCCCTGGTATCTCATTTTGCCGCTGGCCTACGGGCTATTGGAGAATGACTGGGATGTAAACTGGATTCCTCTAGCCTGCCTTGGTTACTACGCATGCTGGATTGGTGATAGTCCTGGGCTGGCCTTGTTTATCTATTTGCCCTTAAATCTTGGTCTTCCCTGGTGGTATCTCTGGAGAGAACAAAATAACGGGCCACCTCATGATAGTCCTGATTTGCTCCTTTCTCGGCTATCATTACCTGTCGCGCCTCGGTGTTGAACAAAAACCACTGCCTCAGCTCTTCGTCCATGGCCTTGGCATCCTTGCCCTCGGCTTCAGAAAAAATTGTGCATAGCCACTGGGTCCTATGAGGGGCAAATAAAAGCTGCCCCTCCCGAAGCGGTAAAGAATGGCAGTCCCGATCACCATCAATGAAATAATTTCCATATTGATGATCAGGATGAATGGGGTGAGGTACAAAAGAAGCTTGTTGGCCCACTGGATGAAATAAAATACCTCTCAAGAACAGTTTGGATCTAGAGACCTGCAAACCCATCTTTTGTAACACAGGGATGGCCGCAGCAATTTTAGGTACTGCCAATTGCCGGGATATCAGTTTTTGCCATTTAAGGTCCAAACGATCTATGCCATTTGGTCCCCTCCAATGCCTCATTTCCTGACCGGCCCCAAAACGGCAATAATATTTTAAGCAGACTTCCCAATGTTCGTACCCT
>DITF01000202.1 GCA_002422125.1 bacterium UBP17_UBA6191 | reverse complement strand
GACATTTTGCCTATGTCGGAGACTCCATTTTAGGTAACGATGTCAACCTTGGGGCTGGCACCAAACTGGCCAATCTTAAATTGGTTCCTGGTGGCATTATCCTGAACCTAAATGGGGAAAGAATCGATACGGGATTAAGAAAAATGGGGGCTGTGCTTGGTTCCCATGTAGAAATTGGCTGTAATGCGGTAACTAGCCCTGGAACAATTCTGGCTCCCTACTCCATGATCTTTCCCGCCATTGGAGTCAAGGGAGTATTCTTAGAAAAAACTGTGCTTCGGGAAAGCAACATGAATGCTCGTAAAAGCTAAGAGCCCGAAGCAACAATTCTTTTTTTACTGACCCAACAAACTTCTAAGCTCTCTTAGCTCATCAAGTTTCTGTGCTCTAAGCGCCTCGTCCATACCCTCGGCCTGCATAAGTTCAAAACTTAAAGCCTGAAGCCTTTTTCTGCGAGCTGGAGTCAATTCCTCATCAGAAGGAATTTCCACCACGATCTGGTTGGAATAGCCTCTTAATTCCTCACGACGAATCTCGACCTGAATTCTTCTGGAACCATCTTGGCCACTTACCTGAATTCTGGGAGCAAAAGCCCACATACCATTGACTCTTACCTCAATGTCACGATGAGTGAATTTGGAAAACCCAGTGTTTCTCAATAACATCTCAAAACTGTATCGATCGGCGCCTGTTGCCATAAACTGACTCTGATTGGTCGACACATTTAAATTGTTGACCTTTTTGGACTGGGCCCTGAGCCAAACGGAAGGATCGGACAACCGCACCCTAACACGATAATGTTTCTGATTACTGTTCAGATATACTGTTTCGCGCCCATCCTGATATCCAGGAGCAGAAACCTCTATTCTGGCATGTGTCCCGGACACAAACGCCGAAGCCCTGATATTATAAATCGGGCGGAAATGTTCATTGGTGGCATCAATACTAAATGTATATCCCCCCGAAGAAACCATCTGAGCCGACAGGCTAGCAACAAGACTCATTAGGGCCAAAATATTTCTAAGAATCATCATAAATACTCCTTTGCCCTTATTATGCGGAAAAAACAAATACCGTCAAGACTATTTCTGCATTATAATTGCCAACCAATCATTAGTTTTTAGGAGGGAGACCCTATGACCATCAGAGTTGCCATCAATGGATTTGGCCGCATTGGCCGCTGTTTTTTTCGTCAGGTGCACAAACTTGATACTGAAGTGGAAATTGTTGCCATTAATGATCTGACCGATGCCAAAACCTTGGCTCACCTTCTTAAGTATGACAGTGTTCATGGACGGTTTTCAGGCAATGTCTCAGTCGATGGGAACACCTTGATTGTTGATGGGAAATCCATTCGGATTACGGCTGAAAAAAATCCTGACAATCTGGGATGGAAAGCTCTAGAAGTTGATCTGGTTGTGGAATCCACTGGAGTCTTCAAGGATAAGGCTGAGGTTTCAAGACATATTAAAGCCGGTGCCAAAAAAGTGATTGTCTCTGCCCCACTTGCCGATCCTGACATTACGATTGTGATGGGAGTAAATGAAAAATCCTATGACAAAAATAAACATGATGTAATCTCTAACGCCAGTTGTACTACCAACTGTTTGGCGCCCATTGCCAAAGTCATTGATGCCAACCTCGGAATTGAATCAGGATTGATGACGACCATTCATTCCTACACCAACGACCAAAGAATTCTGGATCTGCCTCACAGTGACTTAAGGCGAGCTCGAGCCGCCGCCCTTAACATGATCCCCACAAAAACCGGAGCCGCAAAAGCGGTAGCCGAAGTTCTGCCCCAGCTCAAAGGCAAACTAACTGGCATTGCCGTTCGTGTACCAACTCCAAATGTCTCTGTAGTAGATGTTTGTTTTGTAACCAAAAAGCCTACCTCTGCGGAAGCTGTAAATGCCATGTTAAATGAAGCGGCCTTGCATGAGTTAAAGGGCATTTTGGAAGTTTGTGATGAAGAATTGGTGTCCGGTGACTTTAACGGGTCCAATTTTTCTTCCAGCGTAGATGCTAAAAACACTATGGTTCAAAACGGGACTTTGGTGAAGGTACTTTCTTGGTATGACAATGAAATGGGATACTCTACTAGAATTGTTGATTTGATTCGACACATGTTTGCATAAACAGAATCAGGCTCACCGCCTCATCATCTGCGGCGGTGAGCGTTGTTTCTACGACGGGGAAAGGATTGGCGATGGCCTTCAAACTCGGATTGGCCGTAGGTGTTTTCTTCACCATGGTAGCTATGCTCCTGATTTTCGAAACTATGGATTTGAGCAATTCTGGAGAGGACGAATAGCTTATATTCCGGCATGATTTTTATGCTGTTCTCCCGAAACCAGGACAAGCGAAGCTGATCCTGCCCGAGTTTACCTAAAGAATCCCAAAACCGCACTTCCCGTCCAATTTCTGCCGCATGTCCCGAATAAATGTTCTCTATTCTCTCCTCATCCAGACAATATTTATCTTCCCACCACTTTAAAAACTGCAGGATTTCTCCAGATCCAATCCTTTGCAAAACCATCAAATCACTATCAAGCTTATTCACCCCAGGATTTTTCTCCTGCTTCCAACTGTAATAAAAGGGATCCTGATGAGCCTGGGTGACCACTGGGCTTGAAGCCCAGATACTTTGCATCACAACAGCCATTAATGCGGCATTTATTCCCAATTTTGTAAACATCCGAACCCCTTATATTATAGATATCCCATATCCCTATCGACAATTGCCAAAAGGCGATATACTTTTTGGCTATGAAAAAAGCTCACAAATTGCCCAAACCCATATTGCTCATTCTATTTCTGATTACAGGAATTTTTCTCCATCACCACATGAACCTGACAACTAGATTCCAAAATCCAGTGNNCTGATTACAGGAATTTTTCTCGATCACCACATGAATTTGACAACAAGATTCCAGAATCCTGTTTTTAATTTATTTGCAGTAGTCACAAAGCCCATTTCCAACTTCATTTCTCAATTAGAAAATCGAGTCTATGATAATTACCTTTTCAGTCTTGGAGCAGGTGATCAATACCAACAACAAGGCCTAATCAGTAACAGGCTGAAGCATAAACAATTCGAAATCGATAGCCCCGAGTATCATAAGGCAGTAGATACAATGATCGCGAGCAACAGTGCTGCTAGAGATATCGTGATGGTTGGCATAGATGAAAAGTCCCTGACAAAACTGAATTCCTGGCCTGTTCGACGAGACTACTATTCACGGTTTCTGGATAAAGTGCTCGTTCAGGGAAAAGCAAGGGGAGTGACCTTTGACATTGTTTTTGCTGAGCAGGGCGATAAAGACACTTTAGAGGGTTTGGAGCAACTAGCCAATAGGTTGCAGTCTCCTGTCAAAGAAGAAGTTATTACTTTGAAGGACAGAATCAATTACAACCTACAACTGGAAAGATCATTCAGCCAATATCGCTCACAAGTAGTGGGTGGGTTTATTGTTTTGGAGGACGACGAAGCCGCGCTCAAAAATTTTGATGAAGTGTATTTTCCGGCTGCTGCATGGAATTACAGGACTACCCTGCAAATGGACGGCAGAATTCCCAAAAAAAAGGGAGGAACTTACAATTATGAGGGTCTGAGGAGGTCTCTTCAGCATAACGCCTATTTTAATGTCGCTCCAGACCGTGACGGCATTGTAAGGCATGTCTATCTCTTTAATACAATTCCCGTAAAATATCTTCATCCCGATGGTAGCGTATCGGAAGATACTAATAGTCTATTTGCAAGTCTTGGGATGGAAACCTTGAACATGCAGTACGAGCGGGGGCTATCTGCGCCTTCAGTAACTGGCAAAGGGGCCGAGATTAAGATCATTATCGATTCTCCTCAGATTAATGCTACCGCCAGAAAAAGTCTAATTGCAAAAGCTAGAGGAATCATCAAATCCCTCACCACTGAATCCGCAACTCAAACTCAATTACTGGATGTGATAGCGAACAGGTACCACTTTGAACCCCCAGCTCATCTAATCGACATTGAATCCCATTTGACCTGGGCCGTGGCCGGGGATTACTCCGACATGGATCAGCTCATTATGGGAATGCAAACCATGCGCAAACCCCTTCTGGAACTTCTGTTAAACGAAGTTTCAGAACTAGATAATCAGACAAAACAAACCCTTCTGAATGCCAATGACGCTAAACCCTTTGAAAGTCTCAAAGCTTCTTTGGAATCCCTGCGAGAAAATATCCTTACACATCTTCTCTCTGTCTACGCTGACCAAATGTGGAAACCGGTTTTGCATGAACTGGTACTGCTTCACAGTTTTTCAACTGCGAACTACAAAGAAATGGAAAAGGAATTCATAAACAAAATTTTCGAATCCACAGGGACTTTCCAAGAGGTATTTGTTGAGCCAAACCTGGAAAGACCGGATCGTAGGATCCACATGGAACATACCTCAAGGATTGGAATTTCATTCAAATCTGCCCGACAGGGTTATGTGTACTATTCGTTTGTCGATGTCATAGAAAACGATGAGATTGACGGGATGATGCTTAATTTCAAGACCCCCAAACGACCACTTGAGGATGTATTTAAAGACCGTTTGGTGATTCTTGGCCCTACCGCACTCGGCATCAGTGACTGGAGAGCAACTCCTATTGCTCAGATCACTGACGGAATGGAAATCCACGCCCATGTAATTGATAACCTGCGTAAAGGGCAACAAATTCTTAGACTTGATCAAGCTGTGATCGTGGAACTGGTTATTCTGATTTTACTCATCATTCTGTTGCCCTTTGTCCTGACCCGCTTGAGTGCCCTTCCTGGGGCGTTTATCTCATTGTTACTTTGCGCATCCTGGTTTGGATGGTGTTATTACTCGATTGAATATCATTTTTATTACTATCAGGTAGTCCCCACAACTCTTTACATCCTAAGTATTTACATGTATCTAACCACCTATGAATACATCAAGGAAGAACGAGAAAAGAAAAAGACCCGTGATGCCTTTCAGCATTATGTAAATGCCAGTGTAGTGGACTCTGTTTTGGCTGACCCTGACATGTTGAAGTTAGGGGGACAGAAGCGCGATATGACCGTATTGTTTTCCGATGTGAGGGGTTTTACCACCATTTCGGAGAAGCTTGATGCTACAACTCTAGTGGCTCTCATGAATGATTACTTGGAAGAAATGACCAATTTGGTTCTGGATTCTGATGGAACCTTGGATAAATTCATTGGGGATGCGGTCATGGCCTTTTGGGGTGCGCCCTTAAAGCAGGAAGATCATGCTGCCAGAGCCACCCATACCGCCATTGCCATGTTAAAAAGAATGGAGACCCTGACGGAGGAAATCAAAGTAAAATACGATGTAGATGTGGCAATTGGTATTGGTTTAAACACTGGCCCCATGGTTGTGGGGAATATGGGTTCCAAGCAACGATTTAACTACACTGTTCTTGGGGATGCCGTGAACCTAGGTGCCCGCCTTGAAGGACAAACCAAGGGATATGGAGTCTATCTGATTTTATCTGAGAGCACTTATAATCTGGTCAAAGACTGGGCCGCAGGTCGCCTTTTGGATTTAATCGCCGTAAAAGGCAAAACCCTGCCCGTGAAAATTTTTGAAGTTGTTGGTCTTAAAAAGGAAATGAGTGCCGAAGAATTACGCGGTCTGGAAGAGTTTGATGCCGCTGTACATACCTATTATTTCGGACGCAGGTTTAAGGAAGGAATTCAGGTCTTTACGGACTTAAAGAAATACAGAAAAGGCAAGGATAAAGCCTGTGATTTGTATATTGAACGCTGTGAGGATTTTGCCGAAAACCCACCACCAGAGAACTGGGATGGGTCTTATGTTGCAACCTCAAAATAAGTCATGAGCCAACGAGTCTGTAGCAGGTTTCTGCCAACAGTTCTGTTTCTATTCTGCCTGTTTGCCCAGTCTGTCAGTGGCTTGGAGAGGCCTAAGGACTGGGCAAAACGCTTGGAAAATCTGCGCTTTTACTTCAGACTGATATTTTATAATGACGGTAGTGACTACTGGACGGAGCCTATCCCGTACCATGTGCATGTCTATTCTGAAAAACTGCGTAGCTTACTTAAAAAAACTGAACCTCAGACAAGATTAAACCCCCTGCTTACTTGGCTAGAGTGGCTGATTCCTCTGTCTGACTACCGGGTAGATGATATCTTCGACCAAGTGACCGATCTGCTGCATGATGTCCCTGCCAAGGATATTCAAATTCTGCAAGCATATATTGTGTCCGTTTGTCCATGGCCTACAAAAGTCATGCTGGATTTAGAACGCCTGCGAGTGAATCACCCCCAAAAAACCGCTGATGTCAGCCTACCTTCCAACCTGATTAACTGCCAGCCCAATTGCACCACTCCCCAACTCCATTTCCTGGCCGAGTGGTACAGAATTCATGAGGTTCTGGAACTTACAGAACATTACTGCAATCTATTACAGAGCCGGCTTAACCCCACACCCCTGGTTTGCCTTTACAATCAACTCGATCTGGCTGAAATGAATCATAAACCTGTGGAACCAATTCTTTATGAATTGAAGCTACATTACCCCTCACAAAATTCAACAAATGCCCCTGTATCCTTACTCAGGTACAGATTAAAAGGTCTGCTACAGGAGTTTACGGATCCCAACAAGATCCATCGGCCACAGTCTGTGACCTCTATCTGTGAAGCACTCATCGAGCTTGCACCCCGCTACACTGAAAATGATTCCCAAGCAGATCTTTATCAGCGGTTTTTTACAGAGTTTGCGAAATTCCAGGACTCCGACTGGGCACAATTGGTTGAATGTCTTCAAAAGCATGGGCCAGAACAATTGGCTCTTCAATGGGCATCAAGAGTCAAACCATGATACTGCACACCCTGATACTTCTGTTTTTAGCCCAGACATTTATATATGCTGGTGCGGCTTTTTCCAACAAGTTGGGCTCAGAGTATCGGCTGGTTGCCACAATGCTTAGCTGTGGTGTCTTGTTTCATTTTGTTTCGTTATTTATGCCCTTACAGAATGCGGGATGGATGTATTCTGTCCTTTTAACTTTAGCCTTCTTGGGTTGGAAAAAAACCAGAATGAGCAAACTGGAATTTTTCTGTCTATTTAGTGCTGCAGTGATTGCTGGATTTATCTTGAGCACGGCAACCAAACTGGGAGACACTGGAGTCTACCACCAGCAGGCCATCCGCTGGCTAGCTGAATACGG
>DITF01000338.1 GCA_002422125.1 bacterium UBP17_UBA6191 | reverse complement strand
CAGAACCGCAGTGCTAGGTGTCAGGCTGTTTGGAGGAAAGGGAATTTCAAGCGAATTTTGCATGCCACAGGCACTGGCCTGAAGTACAAGAGAACCATCCAGATCCAGCGGTTTCCCATAAACTTGATGTTGAATTCCAAATACCGTTGCCAGATGTATTGCCTTAGATTCAGTACGGTTTAGAATCACCATAGGAATATTAAATTTCAAAAATTCAAGAATACAGGCATGGGCCAGACCTCCTGCCCCCACAACGACAATTTTTTTTATACATTGCCTCCAATGCGGCAGTTTAACCTGTAGTAGGTTGGCTATGGCCATAACATCCGTGTTGTATACTTCCGTTTTACCTTTGGAAATCAGCAGCGTGTTAACTGGTGTAGGAGAATTTAAAATGTTGGCAAATGATTGCTTTACAGGCATTGTACAGGCCAGACCAGCTAACAGATCGGGTGCATTTTCCAAAAGTACCTGCGGATTGGTCGTGGGCATTCGTACCATACAATGGGACTTACCGGCCTCTAAAAAATATTGATTATGAATTCTTGGGCTTTGAGAATGAGATATGGGTTCTCCACAGACCGCATATATTTTACTCTGGGAATCAAAGCTTTTTGGATAACCTTCCTCCAGATATGTTTGCATGGAAATCTGTCCAGGTGCTGTGGGCTTTTTGAAACTGAAGTAGGACCACTTTTGCTTAAGTATGGGGGCACAAATGCGTAAAAACTCCCCTCCTTTGCCCATAATGGATAAAACCCTATCTGATCTTACAAATTCCTCATTCCATTTTTTTAGAAATTGACATGCCAAAGCAGCATCATCACAGGGAAAAGCCAACTTAATAACAGATTTTTCCTGCTGTAAGCTCTGTTCTCGGATTTCAAAAAGTTGATCCCAGGCCGATTCCAGGTTTTTTAGATGCCAGCTCAGCACCAGTTTTTCTGACGGGACAAAGGACATTTTTTGTCTGTGGGCCTTAAAGAAGTTAAAGTCACAGTCTATCCAGTCAAACCCCTGCTCCAGAGCCTCTTGATAAAAATCAACTCTAGGTTCTTTTGCAAAATGATGTGTGTATATCAGAGGTATTGGGATTTGTTTACGAATTAAGGCATAATTGAGAATGTCCTGCGAATCATGCCGTATCTCAAGCATATCAAAAAAATTCAGGCAATCCTGAGTAACATCCTCAAATTCATCCGAAGTAATGCTTACAACACGCATGAGCCTAAAGTGTTATGCAAAACACTCAAAAAAAGTTTCTTGCATGGGGGTCTTAAGCTCATCAAGACCATACCTTGTCACCGTGTGAAACCCATCCCTCAGCTCCCCGGCATCTCTTAAAAACACAAACCCCACTGTGTCTCTGTAGTTTTTTTTATCCCCAAGACAGCGATTTAGTACAGAAATAGCATCTGGCTTAAAGGGTAATTTGTAGTTTATGGTATTGATTACTCTGGCAATTTTTGCCACTAGCAATGGAGCAATCCCATGCAATTTACTGGCAAGGCAGGCTTCGAGCCACACACCGTAAGCGACACAAATTCCATGCGGAACCTGATAAAAAAACTCAGACTCTAGGGCATGGCCAATGGTGTGACCAAGATTAAGCATATAACGAAGATTTTTTGTTTCCTCAGGGTCGGCTTTGACAATTTTTTGTTTAAACTTCATGCAGACATCTATCAGTTTTAAAATCTCAGGGGAATCTTTGGATACTTGATTAGGGTTAATTGATTCCAGCAAACTAAATTCTCGGGCTGAAATCAAAAGGACGGTCTTTAGCATTTCCCCAAATCCTGAATTAAATTCGATCTGAGGTAATGTTTTGAGAGATTCAGGGTATAAAATCAGATTTACTGGTTCATGAAATGCCCCGACCAGATTTTTAGTCTCACCAAGATTTATGGCAGTTTTACCGCCAATGGAAGCATCAACCATAGACAAAAGGCTGGTTGGAACCACGATCCAGGCCATTCCTCTATGATAAAGACTAGCAGCCAGACCACAGAGATCGCTAAAAGCCCCACCGCCTACTACAATCAAAAGCGAATTTCTATCAAGCCGTTCCTGATAGAGGATTCCAAGTATCAATTCCAGGTTTTTGAAAGACTTAAAACCTTCTCCCTGTGACACCAACTCAATCATCTTTGTGTCTTTAAACAGGGATTGTTGGATGAACTGTGCATGCTGGATTACATTAGATTCACACAAAAGCAGTGTCTTGCTAGCCAATTTGATTTGGTTCAAAAATCTTTGCCAGGCTACAGCTTCATCAGATTCTAGAGGCAAAAATATTCTATTTGAAGCATTCATGAATCAACGGGATTTTAGCAGAGATTTGATGGTTTTGTAGTACTCAGGAAATGAAATATCCACACATTTACTGTCATCAATTAGACAGGCCTCCTTACATAAAAGTGAGCCCACAGAAAATGCCATGGCAATACGATGATCGCCAAACGATGTGATAGGGCAGCCACGAAGACTAGTTTTTCCATGCACAACAAACCCATCCTTGAGCTCGTCTACAGATACTCCCATTTTTCGGAGGTTGGAAACTATGGCATGGACCCTATCAGATTCCTTGGTTCTTAGTTCAGCAATTCCCAGAAAATGACTATCCCCATCGGCCTGGGATGCAGCCACAGCTAGAATGGGGATTTCATCAATATAATGAGCCATATGCTCAGCCTCTGGGGAAATGGGTGAAAGGTTGGAATATAAAAATTCCACATCACCTCTGAGTTCTGAGTCCACAATTTGTTGATTAAGAATCCTGATTTTAGCTCCGGCTCGAATCAAAAGATGAACCCAGGCAATTCTGGTCGGATTTAACAAAATATCCTTAAGAATGAGGTTTGATCCCGGTAACAACAGGGCCGCAACTCCCAAAAATGCAGCCGAGGACGGATCTCCGGGCAAATGGGTTTGTATGGGTCCAAGCGCAGACTTTAAAGGCCCCATGGTTACTGAGTAATCTTCAGAAAATGTCATGGGGGCTCCCATTAGTTTAAGCATTTTTTCTGAATGATCTCTGGTTGAGAATTGTTCCTTGATGGTTGAACCTTCAGGACAGGCCATG
>DITF01000218.1 GCA_002422125.1 bacterium UBP17_UBA6191 | reverse complement strand
CCTCCATACGCTTTTTAGCTCGGCGATACTGACCATGAAAATGCGATCCATCCTTGTGAATCTGCCAGTGCATTCCAGTAGTATTGCGATCATAAATTTGCATGCGATACATGCCCATATTTTTCATACTTCCATCCAGCGATTTGGAAATCACCAGAGGCAATGTAACAAAGGGGCCTGCGTCCTGAGGCCAGCTTGTCATAACTGGGAGTATGCCTAAATCCACCTGATCATGGGTAAAAACCACCTCTTGGCAGGGAGCCACCCCACCTTTAAATGAGCTTGGTGGATAACTTAATACCGAGCGCATTTCCCAGGCCTTGCCCAGCTTTCCCATCAGAGAGTCGGGCACTTTTAATGCGGTCAACTGCTTAATCTCTTGGGCATGTTCAGAAAAATCACGGCTGCCAAAGGCCAGTTCAAGCCGTCTGTAGGAACCAAAAACATTGATGGCAACAGGCATGGAAGAGCCTGTGACATTGGTAAACAAAAGAGCCTTGCCCCCATCTTTGGAGGCAGCATGCCTTTGGTACACTTCTGAAATTTCAAGATAAGGGCTAATCTCCTTGTTTACAGTGATTAACTCCCCTTCCCTGTCCAGAACCTTTAGATACTCCTGTAGATCCGCATAACAGCGTTTCATGATCTGATTACCTTCTGAACCACCTGTATCCCATCCCTTAAAGGCAGTAAAAAGTTATCAACCCGTGAATCCATAGTCAGCTTTTGATTCAGATGATGCAAGGCATAATCTTCCTCGGACTGGGGATTCATAACTCTGCCACTCCAGAGCATGTTGTCAAATAGGATCAATCCACCGTAGCGCACCTTAGGCAGGACCATCTCATAGTAGTTGTCATAATTAACCTTATCCGCATCAATAAAGACCAGATCAAATTCCTCTGGTATAGTTGGCACGATTTCCAGAGCTGGGCCAACAATTAGCCGAACCCGGTCCTGAAGCCCAGCTAGGTTAATAAAATGGGATGCTGCCGCAGAGGTTTCAGGATTGATATCAATTGAGGTTACTTTGGAACCTCGACCAATAGCATCTGCAATACAGAGTGTAGAATATCCGGTAAATGTACCAATTTCTAAAACATTCCAGGCCCCGCACAGGGTACAAATCAGTTGTAAAAACTTACCCTCCAACTCCCCCACCATCATTTGGGGTGCACTGGTATGTTTTAAGGTGTAATCCCGGATTTGCTCTAACAGTGGGTGTAGAGGTTTACTATGCTGTTTGGAATAATTTTCCAGATCGCGAATCCCCATGGTATTCATTTCACTCATATATGCCCCTTTATTTAAAAAATTAGCGGTAAAATACAGCGGTAATAATCAAAAACCAAAATATCACAACTGGCACATAGACCTGTAAAAGCTGCATATTGATACCAGGTGGATCGGCTCGAATATGCGGAGGAAGAAATTCCACATAATCAACCTTGAGGGCTGAATAAAGCAGCCCGTGAAAAAATATGCCGGTAAATCCAATCAGCAGATACCACAATTCTTGAGGCAGGATATCTTGAGACTCCACCACCTGGGGTAGGAACATATAAATCAGCCAGGCCAGAAACAGAAGTTTTAACAGGCGCACAATACGGGCATTCCAAGCCGGACCCGAACAAGCCAGAATCCCATACTCAGGGTCGGGCACAAATTCAGACTTGCAGCGCGTACAAACTACCACCTGATTTTTTATATCTTCCTCAAGCCTGAGACCCGTAACCGAACACCCTGGGCACTTTTGTTTACTCGTATAAGATAAGGGACGGAGGTTTAATANNGTGCCATAGGTCCCGATTATATGTCAGCTTACGCTTAATTCACAACCTTGACACCAAGGACTCGTACCCCGGTTAGTACCACCAGACATCCCGCCACAAATGCGGGCATGGCTGAGGAGGACTGCAACACACCCTGTAGAAGATAAGCCACCATACAGGCAACACCAACTAAAGCTGCGTAAGGAAATTGAGTTCTAACATGGCTTAAAACATCAATCTTACTGGCAATCGAGCTTAAAACTGTGGTATCCGAAATTGGAGAGCAATGATCCCCAAGTGAGGCCCCAGCTAAAATCGCAGCCACGGAAGGCAATAAAATACTGTGTAAGGACGGGTCATGAAGTGGAGTTACTCCCAGTACAATTGGTATCATAATTCCCATGGTTCCCCAGGATGTTCCAGTGGCAAATGCAATCAGGGAAGATACCAAAAATACCATGGCAGGAATCAAAGCATAACTGACATGAGCTTTCACCAGTGTAGCCACAAAAGTGGCCGTTCCAATTTCTAAGCAGACCTTGCCTAAAAGCCAGGAGAGGGAAAGCACCAGGACTGCATCCACCATAGCCCGAGATCCAGTTAAAAATATGGTAGGGATTTTGCCAACTGCAAATCTTCTGTCCCAGACCCCAAGAATTATGGCTACCAAACAACCTCCATAGGCCGCCGTCACCAAGGCCGTTCCGGTGGAGCCCGAGGATATGATATCCCGCAAAGGAGCACTGGAACCGACAGACTCGGCCCCTGTTTTATACAAAATTCCCATAGTCAGACTTAATACGGTGGCGATTGGAAGCAGGGCAAACAATGGATTTCCCGGTCTACCTTTATCAAGACTGGATTCCAGTTCAGCCTGCTCCCTATCCCCATATACCTGAGCAGCCCCATGCTTCATAACCTGTTTTTCACATTCAAGCATTGGTCCATACTCCCTGCCGGTTAAGGCCAGAGTAAACATCATCAGGATGGAAAAAAAGGCATAAAAACTGAAGGGTAATGCGGCTAGAAACAGGGCATAGGAATTAAAATGTGCTCCCAATGCCGGAAATGCCGCAATTTGAGTCCCAAATAAACCCAATTGATTGGCGATCCAGGTCGAAATAGGTGCAATACAAGCAATTGGTGCTGAAGTGGCATCCACGATATAAGCCAGTTTTTCGCGAGAAATTCGCATACGATCCATTGTGGGACGCATTGTATTTCCCACCACCAAAGAACTGGCATAGTCATCAAAAAAGATGCAGATTCCCAAAGCCCAGGTAGACAGTTGGGCCGAGGCTCGGCCCTTTGCGAAGCGGGTAAATAAGGACACAACCCCGGCCATGCCTCCATTCTGATTGCAAAAACTGATCAATCCTCCCAATCCAAGGGAGAAAAAAATGATTTTGACCTTGTCCAGATCCTTAAACCCGTCCACAAAATACTGAAGTACGGTTGTGTACCCAGTAAATAGGGACAATTCCCCAATCAGAAAACAGCCCAAAAAGGCCCCAGCCACCAAAGCAGTGATCACTTCTTTAGTTAAAAATGCCAGAATTATGGTAGCCACTGGAGGCACTAACGACCAGCCAGTACCAATGACGACCTCAGGCGAAGCACTGAATGCAAACAAAAGAAATAAGAGGCAGGACACCAATGCAATAGTCATACGAGACATAGAACCTCCAGAACAAGGATCCATAATAGACAAGTGTCCCCAATAAATTCCATGCTTAAGGCCAGAAATTTTCTGTGATATAATGCTCAGTTCCTGTCGTTTTGACAGGCTGTATGTTTGAATACCTGATCTGGATGTTTAGAAATGTCTGTTGCAACCATTGCCATAGTTGGCCGCCCCAATGTGGGCAAATCTACCCTGTTTAACCGCCTGACCGATTCAAGGCAGGCCATTGAAATGAACGCTCCTGGCACAACCAGGGACAGAATCTACGGCAAAATGGAATGGAGCGGTCGTGAGTACGAGATCATCGATACCGGTGGACTTGAACTGATTGAAAAAAATGACCCCATCCAAAAGAGCATTCAGATGCAGGTCGATGTAGCTGTATCGGAAGCTGATTTGATCCTCTTTCTTACTGATGGTAAAGAAGGAGTAAACGGGCTTGACCAGTATGTTGCTGATTATCTTAGAAAGTCACGAAAACGCGTCCTTTTGTTGGTAAACAAAATTGATGATTACAATAAATCGCATCATGCGGCCGAGTTTTATAGTTTGGGCATGGGTGAACCAATCTGGCTCTCCTCACAACATGGTCTGAACCTCGATCCATTTTTTACCGTCATTGATGAGGAATTCCGCAATACCTTTGTCACTCCTGAAGAAGAACAGGAAACCATCATGAAAATTGCCATTGTGGGTCAACCCAATGTTGGTAAATCTTCCTTGATGAATCGATTTTTAAACACAGACCGGGTAATGGTTGATTCCAAGGCTGGTACCACTCGCGATCCGATTGAGGCTCCCTTCAAAATTGGGGAGAAAATGTTTCAGTTGATCGACACAGCCGGAATTCGCCGTGTGAATCAGCTCAAAGAGCATGTGGACAAAATTTCAGTTATTTTTTCCGAAAAAGTCATAGAAAAAGCTGATATTGTTCTGTTTATGCTTGATGTGTCAAGGCCTCTGGCCATGCAAGACAAGCGCATAGCTGGCATGATTCTTGAAGCTCGCAAGCCTTGTATTGTGATTGCCAATAAATGGGATACGGTGCTTGATAAAGAAGAAAAGATGAAACTTCTCACAGACCAGTTTGAAGATGAATTATATTTCCTTAAATTCTGTCCCCTAGTGACAATTTCTGCCCTAACTGGTTCTAGGGTGCCTAAACTTCAGGATCAGATTCTGGAGCTGATTGAAAAGTTGGATGTTAAGGTAAATACCAATCACCTCAATCACCTGATCCGCGAAGCTGTGACCTTGCATCAGCCTCCCGGTTACAAAGGGAAGCAGTTAAAAATTTATTATGTCACCCAGTTAAGAGGTGAAAGAGGCATGTTTGTCTTCCATGTCAATAACACGGAGTTAGTCCATTTCTCTTTTTACCGTTATCTGGAAAATACCATTCGTAATCACTATGGGTTTACAGGAATTCCCATTAAACTCATTTTTAAGGGCAAGGAGATGATGTCTAAACAGGCATGAGTCAGGAATTATTTTTCGTTTTGGCCTATCTGATAGGTGCCTTCCCCACGAGCTTCGTAATTGGAAAGTACGGATTTTCGATTAACCTGCTGGAGCATGGTAGTAAAAACCTGGGGGCCACCAATGCCTTTCGGGTACTTGGTAAAGGTGCCGGGCTTTTGGTTTTGGCTCTGGATATCGCAAAGGGTTTAGTCCCGGTCCTAATTGCCAAATCCCTCTGGCCCGAAAGCCAGATGACGGCGGCGAGTGTTGGCATGGTTGCCGTTCTAGGGCATAGTTTCTCAATCTTTGTGAAATTTAAGGGCGGAAAAGGAGTGGCTACTTCAGCCGGTGTTTTTCTGGCCCTGGCTCCCAAAGCACTTACTGTGTCACTACTTTCTTTTGCTCTTGTTGTTAGCAGCACAAGTTATATAAGTTTGGGTTCCATTGTTGCTGCAATCAGCCTGCCTCTGGCCGTATATTTTCTGGAAGATGGATGGAAAATATTATTGCCTGTAGCCTCAGCTCTTTCTGGATTTATCATCTTTAAACATCGTAGTAATATGGTGCGCTTGTGGCGTGGTGAAGAGAGTCGGTTTCAATGGAAGAAAACAAAAACATCCTGATTTTAGGGGCCGGAAACTGGGGTACAACTTTTGCAAGACTCCTGGCAGACAAGGACATCGAATCTACTCTTTGGTTTCGGGATTCTACACATTTTAAAGAAACCGAAAATACCCGTATCAATTCAAAATATCTGCCTGGCATTGAACTAAGCCCCGCAATCCACTTAACTGACTCCCTGGATTGCCTGACGGACTCGAAGCTTGTTGTTTTGGCTATTCCTGCCAATACAATCCGTGAAGTTCTCACCCGCAATCAGGCGATTTTACCAAAATCAGCGATTTACCTCTCTTTGGCTAAAGGCCTAGAGTTAAAATCCGGAAAACGCATTTCAGAGGTTATGCAAGAGGTACTCCCCGATGAAAGTAAAATAGCCTGCTTAAGTGGCCCAAATATTGCCCACGAAATTGCCGAACGAAAGCCAGCTACCTCCGTAATTGTGGCCCATTGCCCTAAGGTATCAAGCTATCTGCAAAACCTAGTCTCTTGCGCCTATTTTCGGGCCTACACCAATACTGACATGGCCGGAGTCGAAATCTCTGGGGCTTTAAAAAATGTGATCGCCATTGCCGCTGGAATCTGTCAGGAGCTAAAGCTAGGTGACAACAGTCTAGCGGCCCTGATAACCAGAGGAATTGCAGAAATCGCCCGCTACGGCATGGCATTTGGGGCCAATCCCTTAACTTTTATGGGTATGGCAGGAGTCGGAGATCTTAGTGTGACCTGTATGTCTGGTTTGAGCCGAAACAATCGCTTAGGCCATCTTTTGGCCCGTGGGGTGACTTTGGAAAATGCCATCAAGCAGACAAAAATGGTGGTTGAGGGCGTAAGTACCTGTGAAATTGTGACACAGACAGCCAGAAAGCTAGGAATTTATATGCCTATCTGTTTTGCAGTTCACTCCATTCTGTTTGAAGGAATTGCTGTGCCTAGTGCCATTGCTAGTCTGATGCAAAATCACCTGCGCGAAGAAATGGATCGCTCCCTGTGATTGTACTGCTCCTATTTTTTCTGATCCCATGCTTGAGTGGATTTGATTTTAGCTCACGATTTTTCAGGGATGTGACCATTTTGGATCGGGATGCAGAAGGTGGAATCAACCAGCCAGGCGGAATTGCTACCTTAGGAGCTGATTATGTGTTTGTCACCGATACCAAACAGGGACGCATTAAGAAATTGGATGGGTTTGGAAACCGTATAGCCCTTTTGGAAACCGAACCTCCATTAAATGTACCTCTAGGGATTGTGATTGGTTCGGGGGCCCGCATTGCCGTGGTGGATGGTAGCAATCATCAAGTACGCTTTTTGGACCCGGATGGAAACCTTTTAGGCGGATTTGGAGAAAAGGGCAGTCAATCTGGACAACTCTATTTTCCCAAAGAAATTCTTTGGGATGAGGACTCGCGCTCTTATTTTGTGTCTGACTTTGGAAATCTTAGAATTCAGCAATTTGGTCCCGAAGGTCAATTTTTAAACCAATGGGTGTACCAAAACCCCAAAAGTGCCCAGTTTGGAGCCCCCAGAGGACTGGCTCTGAGCAAGGAATGGCTAGTCGCCGTTTACCCGGGCTTTAACCGCATCGTATTCTTCTCCCGAACTCGTCTGCAAGAACCTGCCCTTGTGATCGAAAATTCAGCATTTTTGGGGATCCGCTATGTAGCTAGCGATGCGGAAGGACTTTTTTATGTCACCGATGCCAGTAGACAATCGGTGCATGTACTGAACTCCAAGGGAGAACTACTGGATGAAATTAATCTGCCCCGACATCTCAACAGAAATGAAGTCGAACCTGATGCCATCCACTGCGATAAGGTCGGAAACCTGTTTATCGCCGATCTTAAAACAGCCCAGGTAATTCGCATTCCGGCCTCAGAAATCTACAGCCACTTTCGCAAAGCTACCATGGATTATTCAGAGGGTCGTTATGATGAGGCACTAGCTGGATTTGAGCGAATTTTGAAGGATAATCCGAATCATATTGAGGCGGTCCGTTCCACCGTAAAAACCCTTGAGATTCTCTCGGCCCGTTTTATGCAGGATAAGGACTGGGAGCAGGCCGGAAGAACCGTGCGGGCCATATTGCGTATCCAACCCTCCAGTAAACTTGCCATTGCCAGACTACGAGTTATTCGTTGGGAAGAAAACAAGGAATGGATTACACACCTCGTTTTAGGTGTCTCATTACTTATGCTCTTTGGTGTCCTGATATCCTACTGGGTGTTTCCTGGAGAGGAAGAGGAGATCGAAGCAGAGGATTTGCCAATAGACCCCGTCCCAGACGCACCCGTTCCTGATGAAAACCAAAACCAGACTTAACCTTGTTGTTTCTGTTTTTACCACCCTCGGCTCAAGGCTAATTGGTTTTTTGCGGTCTCTGGTGGAACTAACAGTGCTGGGCCTAGGACCTGCTGCTGATGCCTATCAAGCCGCCTTCAGGCTAGCCAACTTCTTCCGGGAACTCTTTGGAGAGGGAGCCTTGGCCTCGGTTCTTACCCCTGGATATGAAAAACTTAAGGCCAGCCATGGTAGCGAAGCCGCCAAAGATTTTTTTGCCTGCTGTTTAGCCGGAACCCTTGGAATATCCCTTCTTTTGCTGCTGCTTCTATTTTGGCAAATCGACCCGATTCTAAATTTCTGGCTTAAAGATTTCTCTTCAGACAATCGTGATCTGACAAAAGAGCTGAGTCATTATATGTTGCCCTATCTGGCTTTAATCGCCACAGGATCAGTTCTTATGATCTGGCAACAGCTTCAGGGACGATTTTTTCTGTCTAGTGCGCACCCCATTTTATTCTCACTGGCCATTATTGTGATGGGACTGTTAAACCCCATGGAATCGGCGGCCCATTCTTTGTCTGTAGGAGTACTTTTAGGCGGTCTTTTTCAATGCCTGATGCTACTTTTAAGTTCACGATTCCCCCTACCCTCCTATAGCGGTATGAAAAAATATTCCTGGGATGCCCTGAGTTTACTAATACCTCTTCTGCCCGTCTTATTAGCACTTGGGGTTGCCAGACTAGGAAAACTTATCGAAATGCAGTTTGCCTCGGGACTGGCATCCGGTGGGTTAGCTAGTCTTACCTATGCCTCTGTCATTTTGCATGTACCCTTGGGACTGATCTCAGTGGCCTTTGGGAATGTTTTGTTTCCCCTGCTTTCCAGACAGCATGCTACAGCCGACAGTCAGGAGTTTAAAGATACTTTTGGCCTGGGATTTTTACTGCTTTTGTGTACGGCTCTGCCCGTGGCCCTCTTGTTCACCTTTGAAAGTCAAAACATTGCCTGGATATTGTTTATTGGAGTGCCTTCCCTGTTTGGGGTAAATGTCGCCACTCCTGAGTCGGTCGCAAGAATTGGAGAATGTCTTTGTGGCTATTCCCCCTCCATTCTTTTTTTATGCTTAAGTCCTTTTCTCATAAGAAGCTTTCATGCCAGCCGCGACACTAAAACTCCGGCCATTATATCCATGCTGCTTTTGCTTCTAAATTATCTCTTTAATGCTCTTTTAACCCCTATTTTGCAACATACTGGCATTGCTTTGGCTCAAAGCCTGGTTGCTTTAATTCAGGTATTGGCCCTGATTTTCAGCATATATTGGTACAAGATCTATGCTTTCTCCAAACCATTTTTGTTTCAGATTATGAGGATTTTTTGTCTTGGCCTCTTTCTTTATGCATTCTGTGAATTATTCCTGCATGCTGTTCTGTACCCATTGATTTACTTAATGCTGGTATATCGGTTAGAATTGGCACCCTATGCTAAGCCAGATCAGCCCAGTAGTGCGAACTCCCGATGAGTTTCTGGCGGCACTAAGTTCTGAGACCCGACCAAACCGCGATCTTGAGAAACTAAAAAGCGCCGCGCAGTTTGCCTATGATGCCCATCAGGGGCAGATGCGCGAATCTGGAGATCCTTATATTACTCATCCCTTTGCTGTGGCCTTGATTGTAGACGAGTTAAAGCTCGACACAGACTCTATCTGTGGGGCCCTACTTCACGATACAGTCGAGGACTGCAATGTCAGTCTTGAAGACATCCAAACGCGTTTTGGGGAACCGGTTCAGGATCTTGTGGATGGAGTGACAAAATTATCCAAGATCAACTTTTCCAGCAAAGCGGAGTTACAGGCTGAGTCTTTGCGAAAAATGCTTTTGGCCATGACCAAAGATGTACGGGTTATCCTGATCAAACTCTGTGACAGGTTACATAATCTCAGAACCTTGGGCAATTGCTCCAAAGATAAACAAAAACGCATTGCCCAGGAAACACTGGATATTTTCACCCCTCTGGCCCATCGTCTCGGTATGTACAATCTCAAGTGGAGCCTTGAGGACTTGTGCCTAAAACACGCCTATCCTGATGCCTACTATGAAATTCTGAAACGAATTGCCCAGAAACGAAAAGAACGAGAAGCCTTTGTTGAAGAGATTATCACCGGCATTCGCGAAACCTTACAGAAAGCTTCTTTGCCCTGTGACATATCCGGCAGACCCAAGTCCTTTTTTAGTGTGTACCAGAAGTGCCAGAAGGATGATAAATATCTGGATGAAATGTATGACCTGATTGGCATCCGTATCATCACTCATAACAAGGAACACTGTTACGCCATTTTAGGTTTGGTTCACTCAATCTGGA
Source organism: bacterium UBP17_UBA6191 (assembly GCA_002422125.1). Lineage (GTDB taxonomy): Bacteria > Muiribacteriota > UBA6191 > UBA6191 > UBA6191 > UBA6191. Next base: position 18,149 of record DITF01000218.1, on the reverse strand, counting down.
CCCCGGTGCAAAACCGCTTTAAGGACTACATCGCTGTACCAAAGCCCAATATGTACCAAAGTCTTCACACGACCGTCATTCATCCTGATGGGCAAATGTTTGAGGTTCAGATTCGCACCAGAGAAATGCATGAAACCGCCGAGATGGGGGTAGCTGCTCACTTTTTGTATAAGGATTCCAATCAGAGCCAGAACCGGGGCAGTGAAAAAAATCCCCAGGAACTCAACTGGTTAAAGCAGATCGCCCGCTGGCATTCCGATATCCGCGACTCTCACGAATTTATAGAAAATGTGAAGATGGATTTGTTTGCCCACATGGTGTACGCCTTTACGCCTAACGGGCAGGTTATTGAGCTTAGAGAAGGTGCAACTCCGGTAGATTTTGCCTACCATGTCCATACTCAGGTAGGAAACCGCTGTGTAGGGGCTAAGGTCGATGATAGGGTAGTTCCCCTGACTTACTCCATCAAAAACGGGGATATCATCAAGATCATCACCTCTAATGCCAGTAAGGGACCTAGCCGTGATTGGCTTGAGTTTGTCAAAACCAAACGGGCTCGAGAATCGATTTTGTCCTTTCTAAAAAAGTCTTTTAAAGAAGATTACATTACCAAGGGCCAGAAAATTGTCCAGCACTCCTTAGAGGACAAGGCCAAACGCTTGCCTAGTGAACGAAAGGTATCCTGGCGGGAAGTGCTTAATTCCAAAGAATTTGCCGAAGCCTGTGCCGCTTATGGTTTTCGTGATGTTTCCTTTTTATATGAAGCTGTAGGAAAAAATGAGTTTAGATTAGAGTCGATTGTCAATCAACTCTCCTTTTTTCAAGTTCAGCAGGAGGACGCAGAAAAGAAGCTTGAAAACATGCGTAAGCGGCCTCAGGCCGCCAAATCCAGAGACACAATTGTAGTCAATGGCATGGATGATTTACTGGTAAAAATGTCGCGCTGCTGCAATCCGGTTTTTGGCGATGAAATTGTTGGTTATATCAGTCGTGGACGGGGCTTGGTTGTGCACCGTAAATCCTGCCCTAATGCCGTGGCTTTGTCTCGCTCGGAAGCCGAGCGGGAGGTAGAAGTTCACTGGAACACCTCATCACTTGTTGGCAAGCAGAGTTCCTTTCAGACTGAGGTTGAAATTCTGACTCATAACCAATCCAATGTTCTCATGAAAGTCACTCAGGTTATTTCCAATTTCAAAATCAACATCATTTCCATGAATGCCCGCTCCAAAAAAGACGGGGGATTTTTAAATCTAATCATTGAAATCGGAAATATTGCCCAGCTCAACAATCTGATTCGCGCGATTTCAGATCTAGAAGAGGTTGTTTCCATTTACCGGGTCGAACCAGACGAAAAGAAAAAACCAGCCACTCGCCCAAACAAAGGGAAACATAAATAAAAGGGCCCTCACAGAACCCGAAGGCTCTGTAAGGGCCAAAATCTGAACAATTACTTCAGAATTACAGTCTTGAGATATTTATCCGCATTAGGGCGAAAGATTGTATCCATTCTGTTTTTATAGTGATCAAAGAACATTCCCTTTTCATGATCTGGAAAGTCTGAGGCTTCCATAGCAAACTCAATGACTTTATCAAAGTGTTCATCATAAAAGGCCAGAATTTTCTGATCCAGATCCTTAAAGTTCTGGTCACAATACTCTTCAAATTTCTCATCCTCAAAGTACTTATTGCTCATTTGAACATGAAATTCATATTTCTCTTCAGCCGACTTCTTAGGATCATTAAATACCTTCAGATACTTTTCCTGATCCAAATCGATGCCCATGCGTTTTTTGGTCACACCGATATAGGTCATCCATTTAACGAGAGCCCCAATCAACCATGGGAAATGTGTATGTAATGAAGTGAAATTAGAATCTGGGCAAGCGTTGGCAAAATCAATCGGATGGATGCTGCCATGTTTGATCAGACATTCAAAGGAGTTGTAGGTCCAACGATGATAGCTGTTGATAAACCGTACATAGGCCGACAAACGACCATAAAACTCTTTTTCCAGAGTTAAATACTCTGCTGAATAATGTTCATGCAAAGGCTCATCAGGCTGGAAAATCATGGGGTGGATCATTGGACCAATTCCCATACAGCGAATAAACTGATCATAGTTTTCAATGGCTTCCTGAATGTGGAATACCTTACCGTTGGTTTCATCGTATTTTTCGTAAAGCTCCTGCATGTTTTTAACTCTGTATACATCAGAGCCTCCACCACCAAAAGCTTTTTTCAAAAATACAGGAAACTGATTGTCGAGGTATTTTTCCATAGCCTCAGCAATATAATTGCCAGTTGGATAAAACTGCTCGCGAATCATAGCCGAGCGTTTCAGACTTTTGCTTACGGAATCCACGGATTTTTTGACCTTATCCCAGTCCGTAGTCCTGCGTTCCGGATCCCATCCATATTTTGTATTTTTGATGATCTGCTGCTGCTCATAAGACCACAGTTCTTCATTCCACTGATCCTGAGTATAAGGAGAAAATTCAGGCAGAAGTACTGTTTTTGGGAAACGATCCTTTGGATGCATGGCTCTGGCCATTAAATCAAAGGTAGAGTGTTTATCCAGGTTTGAAAAGGTCAAAGAGCTGTTGGCAATCCGCATAAGATTGTTTTGAGCTGTCTGAGCCCAGCATTTGTAATAGTCATTCCAGTGAATGGTTCTATCAATCACCACATCAGCCAAATCATTGAGGTCAGAACCACACAAAATCGGCTCGGCCTTAATTCGCCCAAGGTCTATTTTATATTCTTTTCCCTTGTGCTTGATCACTGGATCTGCAAATTTCACGAACTCTTGCATAGCATAACGCATGCTCCAGTCCTGTGAGGCCATAATACGAATTTTAACTTTCTCCATGAAAACCCCTTAGTGTTGATGGATGATTACTGAACACAAACACCACAGGGAGAGGATTATACAGAAAGTCAACGAATAATCGCAATGGTAACCTCCAGTTCCAGTGGCTGTTGCAAAAGCTTTTCAATATGCGCCTTTACCTGATCGATTTTGGCACTAGTGATTGGTTCCGTGGATAACAGCCTAGTGGAAAGATATAAAGGACTATGACGACGAACATGAATATCCTGAATTCTAAGTCCTGAAATTTCTGTACCATCCAGTGAGCGAACAATTTTATGCTCCCATACCATCCGTTGAAAACCCACACTTAAGGGGATACAAACCAGAATCACCAAGGCTAAAGCCCACATCACCCCTCGTCTAGCTCTGGAAAAGGCGCTGTACCCCAGGGCTAAAAAGGTCAAAGCAGATGCCAGTACAATTCCCGTCAGGTTGGTCAGAAACAATAAAGAGGCCCCCGAAAACACGGAAAAATCGGCCCAACCCATACCAATTCCGGCCACCGCCAGAGGCGGCACTAACGCAACGGCAATGGCAACTCCGGCCAAAGACCGAGCCACTTCCGATCGAGCATGAGCATAAGCCCCCGCAACTCCTGAAACCACGGCCACACCTAGATCCAAAAGGGTCGGGCTTAATCTTGCACTGATTTCACTATTGATGGTTTTAAGCGGGGTTAAAATTGTAAAAACCACCGAAAATCCCAAGGCCAAAATTATACCGGTGGCTATGGTTTTAGTGCTGCTGATTACCAATTGTTCATGTTGCCTTAATAAACCCATGGACAGTGAAATGATGGGAGCCATCAGGGGAGCTAGTATCATGGCCCCAATTATTACAGGAGCTGAGTTGGCAAACAGACCAATGGTCGCCAGGGTTGTAGCCAAAATCATTAAAATTAAATAGGACTCGGATGCTCTGGAATTCTCACGAAGTATGGTAAACAATTCTTTAAATTCCTCAGTGGATGCATGATGGATCCAAGGCAATGTGGAAGCCAAAAGTGCAATTTTTGATTCCCCTGTGGGCAGAGAACTAATTTTAAATCTCTCTTTACCATCGGGAGTCTGGGCATCAATGGATAAAAAGCGACCGGGAATAATGGGCAAACATCGAGGTTTTACCAGAAATTCAATAGATTGTCCCGTATACGACTCCCCATCCATGGCATAGACAAATTCTTCCGAACTACTGACAGTGATGCCATCACTTTTGATATGCCCGATATATTCGGGCCAGAATGAGCCCCGGCCAAATCCGCGCATAAACATGGACACAAACAAAAAACGAGTCATTTCAAAGATAGAACGGGGGGCCAGAATCAGGGCATGCATCATGCCGTCATTGGCCGCAGAATCATCCAAAATGCGCCTCGTCAAAACCGAACTTCTGCCATGTTCAACCAAGATAATACCCAAGGCGGCTGTATCTACGGCTTTATCCTTACGAGAGGTCAATTTAAAGGGTTTGGGATAGACAGTACCCAAACTAAACACCAGCTTAAAAAACCGGATTAGTTTGGGGAAAAATTTCTCACCTACGGCCGTGCCGGCTGTTAAGGTAAACGGTTCTCCAACTTTTATTGCGTTTAAAACGATGGCCCCATTGCAGGTCATCATATCCAGCATCTTTTTACCTTTAGAACTCAAAATGTCGCTCACGGCATCTTCTAATTTAGAACAGATGCCATAGGCAACCCTGCCATTTATAAACTGTGGATGCGGCAGAAATCCCAATGGGATTCCCGATTGTTCTACTATAGGCAAAATCGTCTTGAGTTCGGCATCGCCCAAATAAGCAAGTAAAATCTCCCCATCCTCAAGATTGAGGGTCAATTCTTGTGAAAACTCAAGTAAACGAACCTTATGCTCAGAAAATTGAGGTACTATTTTGGAATCAACAACCAAGGCCTGCTTGGCATCATAAAGAATACAATATTGACCCACAATGCCTCCCCGCTTTGTCTGGTTTCTTATTGAGGAAACTGAACTGGATCAATTTTTAGAAAATCAGGTTTGGCCTCACTGACAACATAGCTGATACGCACAGCCCCATCCGACATTATCTGAAAATAGTTTTCAAACTCAAAGTATTCTTTTTCCGTGAGTCCAAATGTTACTTTCCCCGTTAGGCTTCCAGAAGGGCTAAAACGAAATAAATCAGCCTTTCGCTCGCCCAACTGAGCCGAGTACAGCTTCTCAACATATACATTCTTTTGTGAATCCAGACCCACAAACCGTAAAGTATTCGCTTCCTCTTCCTCGCCTTTTGGGTATTCATAAAAAGGAGTCTTGCTGCCGTCCATCCTAACTTTATAAATTACGGACAGCCCTCCCCGCTCGGCAATACTTAACATTTCATCTAAAGCAAAGGGGTAAAATTGAACCCCTCCGCCAGTCACACTACCTAGATAACTCCCGCGCTTGGAAAAAATCCGCACCGAGCCCCCAGACAAATCATTTACGAACAAAAAGCCTTCGGAAAAAATGCTGTCCCCCACACTGGCAAAATAATCAAGACTGCCGTTTTCCATAGCCAATAACTTGTAGTGGGCCAAGGTATCGTTTAGCCTCACCATGGACTTCTGGGTCCAGGAAGTCAAAAAAAACTGCGTGGGATTGATCATGACAAAATCATGAAAAGGACCCCAAGTTGCCATAACACCCTTTTTTACCGATACTACTCGTTCTACCTGGCCGGATGGATTGTAAAAGCGAATCTCCTGATCGGGCATATCTAAAAGCACCAGTTTCCCATCAGATATGGTCATCGGCGGGGGGAAATAATAATATCCAGCCTCAGACGGATCATCAATCTGGTGTTTGGCCTCGCCAATTTCAAGTTTAAACGCAGAGCAATACGACAGACAAAAAAACAAAGCCCCAATAATTTTTAACATATCAGCGCGATGTTACCTTCAGAGGAGCCTTTTGCACAAGAGATGGCATGTGGCGACGATGACGATTGACATCTGCCATACGAATCCCAATTTTGTAATGATTGCAACCTCGGCGGCGGCGCACATCTCCTCGGGCCTCTGAAAAAGACATATTGGCACCCAGAAAAAAGGAACGGCCTCCCACAAAATCTCTGGCCGCTCGCATTTTGGATTCATCCTGCAACTGATTTTTCATATCGTTGATACGATTGGTCGCCATGGACACACTTAAACCCCGTCGCTTACGAGAAGCAAAAGCCGCCGCATCTGCCTGAGTCGCAAAAATTCTGGAACGAAGGGTGCTGTTCTGCCGACCCAGAATCGAGAAAAATGGCTCAAACTGTCCCGAAGCAAATGCCACCTTACTAACCGTATTCTGATTGTAAAGTGGGGAGTGGATACGATTAAAAACCACCTGAGCTACATCAAGCCATTCTTCCAGGCATGTGGCACCAGCCTCCAATATAGCTAATGTGGTTAAAACATTCATATCAAAATTGGTAATCACCAGATGATTTGCCCCTTCTTGGGTTGGAGCAGTCGATTCTGAGCCAGTATCTTGAACTTCAGCAGCCGGAGCACTTAACTGCCCATCTTCCCCGGTAACCAATTCCCGCCGACGATTCAAGGCCCGATCGGCCCATAGGCTATTTTCAGTAAATGTTTGTAAATGCTGACCCTTTAAAGCCTCAGCCTGAGTCAGTGCTTCAGAAGCCCGAGTTAACCAGACACGAGCTTGCCCTCGGTTGACCCGGGCAAGGTGCAAACATTGCTCAGCTATATGAAACTTGATTTTGGCCGATTTTCCCTCATGCTGCCTATCAAGTTCCTCTAAACGATTTTTTCCATTGGTATAATAGTGAATGCGATTTTTATCGACTACATCATCTATGACTTCATCAATGGCCTGTTCCACTTCAGTTGGTTCAATTTCCTCGGTATTTTCTCCAGGAACCGTCAACTCACCTAATTTGGATTCCCATTCACGGTTGTCAGGATACTCACTAAGATTAGCAGTTACTCCTTCTCTGGCTTCAGCCAGATAAAGCGATGCTCGGCTTCTATAACCTTCGGCCTCATCAGAAAACTCAGGCAATGCCGCCATGTGCAGTAACTGAACGCCTACGAAGGCCTTAACCTTAACCGATTTTCCTTCGGTTCTTTCTAACAAACTCAAGCCTAAATCCAAGGCCTGAGCATATTGGTTTCTGCTGTTAAGCTCCTTGGCCACGACTAACAGTTGATCAATTTCACTCTGGGGGGGCAATCCACCATCCACAGCTCCTTCCGCTCCTGATTCCGTAAAATCTACATCGGGAGGAGCTACTTCAGAACTGGCTCCAATCACTCTTTGTACAAACTCAGCCTGTTCATTCAAACTGGTTTTTTTCTCAGGGTCTTGTTCTTCACTGACTTTTTTTACCAGGATACGATGCAAAAGTGCCAGATTTTCTCGGTGTGAATAACGGGTTTTATAGGCCCCGATCTGAGCATAAATTAAGGCTTCATCCGTCTTACCGGCATCAAACAACTCTGTAGCCTTCTGTTGTTCTGAAGAGATATCATTAAAGCGTTTTGCGCGAAACTCGCGGATAGCGGCTATAGCCTGCTGTTCGTCACGACTTGAGGAAACCTCACGGGCTAAGGCGATGCCAATTTGCCTTTCCATCTCCAGTACCGCTGCGTTTAACTCAAAGATCTTCATTTTAGGCAGAGCCTCATCCAACAATGTCACAAATCTAAGAATTGTGGTAGCGGCCACGGTCACTCCGGTAGAAGTAACCTGCTCTCTTAAGCTGTCCAACTCCACAAAACTAGCCCCTGCCTGGGTATCCAGATGTCTGTGCCAAAACTCTTCTTCTTCTCCAGTTTCCTTTAGATAACGCAGGCTCGCGTAACCACTCTGGGTCTGGTATTTCACCAAAGCCCAGTTTCCCTGGGTTTCCAGAATCTGAACCCGGCTGTCCTTAGGCATCCAGGCCCTTACTGAGCGAGTAGAACTGCCAAGAGACGGCCTAAGAGCCAATGAACTTGAATCGGTATTGACGGTAGCAATTTTAAATTTAGCTATTCGCAGATCTGGATACACTGGAGTTACATCAATCTTGTACCAGCCATCCTCAATGCCCAAAACAGAAAAATCAGCCCTTTGTGAAACCCTGTGCGGTCTTTCCTGAGTACCATTTAAAGGAATTGTCCGTAGATTCACACCTGCATTGATCCGTGCCTTTTCCTGATCAACCCTGATTACAGACTTATGCACCCAGCGATAAACAAGGCTACCTTCCTCATCTAAATCTGCATCGGTTTGTCTATAAGCTATGGGCTGTAAATCTGCCACAGACACTGATGTAGTGCCAGACGCGGCCACCGTAGATTCAGCACTGTCATCGGCCAGTCCCTGAAAAAAATCTGGGTTCTCGGCTGGTACTGTGACCAAAAAAATTACGGTCATAATAAACTTAAGCATGCGTTACCATTTCCCTGGTTTTCTGATGGATTTTGGGATACTACGCCCAAACACTATCAATTGTTTCCCATTCCTAAACAACTCTCTTCAAAACATGGCGGTTTAACTCAAGATCATCACCAGGAATCCAATCAAAAAACTTCTGATAATGGTCGGCCTTTTCGGTACAGGCATAAAATGGCAGGCTAGAATGCCAGCTACGCAGCCTTTGATACAAAAATTCGTACATGGATTCCCTCACCGGCTTTGGGTATCTCAGTTTGCGATCAGGACCCATGACAAATTCCTCATCAAAAAGTCTCAATCCTGGAAACCTCTGTCTGGCTAATCCATCCAAGCCTGCTGTATGTCTCAAAAGACCAACATGCACAAAGGCTATTTCTGTAGCAGAAAAGCGGTGATTCAGCTCTTGAAACAAACCATCATAATGCTCTTCCCAGCCTTCAAACCGAATTACAGGATCAAGATTAAAGGCCACCTTATACCCATGATCTATAAGTCTTCTGGCTGCATTCAACCTGGCATCCAGACTAGCCGTATGAAACTCAATGGTCTTTACCACATGCTCGGGGTTGATAGAGAAGGACACAATCGTCTTGCCTTTAGGTGCAACCATAAGCAAGCTCTCGATCTGATCTGATTTAGTTTTTAACTCCAGAATCAAATGTTTTTTATGGGAAAAATACTCCACCAGAAATTTGGCCTGATGCAAAATTGGTTCAAGGGCCAGGCTATCGGCTATTTCTCCTGTGCAGATCCGTACGGGTTCACTTAAACTCAAATCGTATTGGTCCAGCTCTGAAAATATCTCATCCAGATTACAATGTACCTGCATCAGAGGAGAATTTAAGACATTTTGCAAAATGCAGTAGGCACAGTTAAAAACACAATTACTCATCAGATTGATGGTGTGTAAATTACAACACTTGTAACATCCTGGGGATTTGGCTGGGCAATACTTGATGACATTTCCCTTATGGTTGTTAAGCAGCAAAATCTTTTTTCCCGACTGGATTATTTGTCTTTCCGAGGAATGATCCACAAATGCCATAGCTTCACTAACATCACGAATGAGCCTAATCTCCTTATTGGGTAAAGAGTTTTTTAGCTGGTCCACCACCCGCATGTCCTTAACTTCTTCATGTAAAAACACATGCTCAAAATCAGTGATTCCCATTTACACTCCCTTTTTCCATAGCATCAAACAATTCCTTAACCCTGGGATTTTTAAGCGCATCACTAATTTTTTGGATGTCCTTCACCTCAGAAAACCTTACGGAGTACTCTAACCCATCCTCCTCAAGCGATTCATCAAAATCAAATCTGCCCGGCACTAGTCCTCCCAGTTGCTGACAGATCTTTTTTCTGAGTCCTCTGTGTTCACAAAGAACGGGACAGGCCAAATCAAATAAAAAGCTAGATACCTCATGGCGACTTTTTAAAGCCTCCTGCAGACCAGAACCAAATTTCTCTAAAAACTCGCTCTCTCCTCCTGATAATCTGCGCATCACCTTGCCAAGATGCTCCGTAATTTTCATCTGGGCCGAAAAGCTAAACTCGTGGGCCGAGAGTATACGGCCCAGGGTAGGAGTGTAGACAAATCCATGACTCTTGATCCAAGCCAGCAAACGCATATCAATCTTGCGTTCCAGCACTAATACTTGTAAATCATGAGGAGCTTGTCGCATTGGAAGCAATACGGACTCAAATTGATCTGGAGTAAAGGGCAAACAATCCCTGAACTGTTTAAGAGTGCGGTCGTGAAAACTTAGGGCTTCCTCAAAGCGTAACACATCCAATGGATGAACTTGTGATTTCCATCCCCAGAACTGATTTAGCGCATGCAAGGCAGAGATTAGATCCGGCCAGCATAAAAACACTCCACCTGGAGTTGGACCTGGCCTTAGCAAAAATATATTTCCATCACAAAAAAAACCTTCTGCGATCGAAGCCAGATTGCCTGAATTTGCCTCTTTTTGTTGGGGTTTTAACTTAGAGATTGGCGAGAGTTCAAATCCAGCCTCAGGGACCATCTCCAGGCTTGGTTTACCCGGCTCACACTGTGTAAACAATTCCATTCACTACTCCGAGATCATGTACTATGAAGCACACAAAGATACCTTATACCCTCATTGGGTTGGGACTCTTTTTTTCTACCTTTGTTGGGATTTCCCAATCAGAGGATCTCTTCGCAACCAATCTAGGATTAACCGGTTCCATCCTGACACCCTCTCCCTACACCAGAAACATTGAAGAATCTACCATTTCCTGGTACGGCTACTTTTTTGATGAAAGAGATTCTTCTACTTTCAGGATGGAAAACGGGGCCCAACACTGGTTATCTCTTTCAGCAGGAATTACTGCCAATATTGAGGCTGCCTTTGCCAAAGAATCCTATACTGGTTCCAGCAATCGCCGTGGTAAAAATTATTGGAGTCTTAAGTATCAGCTACCAGTGGAAACAGTTCCTATGGCCATTTCAGCCATTGTACCCGGCTCGACTAGGGATTACACAACTCTGATGATGTCCTTTGGATGGACCAGATTTCACTTTGGGGCCGGAACTACTTTTGGGGGCAGAAAACTTCTGGAAACAAATGTGGGTACATTTAATGATTATGGCACTGGGCTTTTTGGTGGATACCGTCTACGATCTGTTCTGCCCAACCGCAATGTTTTAGCCAACCAATCGCTTGTAGAAGGTGAGCCTGAGCAATTCTTCGGCTTTGCCGGGGGACAGGTAGCTCTAGGACGCAATTTTCAACTCCTGTATGATTACAATGGAGATGTCGTTTCAGGTGGCTTTCGTCTTAGCCTAGATACGACAACATTTCAGCTCAACTGGATTTCTGAATCGGATTACGACCGGCTCTTTGGGCGCGATACCAGTAATGTGGTAGCCAGTGCCCAGTACAAATTCTAAACTTCAAGAATATTCTGGTAATGCTTGAGATTCGACGCTACGCCCAGCACCAGAACAAGATCAAACCTGACATTTTTATCGGTAGGATATTTCATCAGATAAAAGTTAGCTGCTTTGACAATTCGCGACAACTTGGCTCGACTGAGAGCTTCCAAGGGATGAACTGATGTAATTCGCTTTAAAGAACGAACTTCCACAAATACTAAAATCTCATTGTGCTCCATCACCAGATCAATCTCTCCTTCACGGCAGGAGAAATTTTTATGTAAAAGGAGATACCCTAGATTTTCTAGATAGGAACAAGCCAGAGCTTCGGCCTCAAATCCATGTTGATTATGAATTGCCATAACCGTTCCCCCAAAATCAATCTTACCGCATTTTGATATTTCAAGCGAAAATTTCAGCCCCACAACACCCAGATTTTCGCGGCACATTGTGTGGTGGCAATAAAAAAAAGATTGCCCATTTGTAAACTCTTCTCCCAATTTGTGGATTTATTGTCATCTTTTGTCTACTCTTAGAAATGGTGACAGGTTCTCTATACCGAATTTCGGAGGGTCAATGTTTCACAAAATGATTATTAAATATGCATATATTCTTTTATTGATCCTCATCACCAACAAGATTCAGGCTATTGCAACAAGCGTAGCTCTGAACATTTCTGGCGACCCGGCGGGGGAAAACAAGGTGATCTATGCTTTTACCGAGTCGGGGACATATACAACAAAATCGGCAATCACGGATTTCAATTCTGTGGCTTCGTTTGATTTGAATCCTGGTAGTTACAAATTCCGTTTTACAGAAGATGGTCAACAATGGTTTTCTCAGACAGTTTTAGCTGGCACGCATGATGCAATCATTTCCGTGCCGGCTTACTCGGAATTTCTAATTCTGGCGGACGGAGAGAATGTAGGCGCTGGAGTTCAGGGACATTTTTTCCATGAATCTGGAGCATATAGCGGAATTTTCGCCTCAACCAATGAACATTCCCAAATCTCAAGAAGATTAGCACCCGGCAATTACCGCTTAAGAACCTCCTGGCAGGGAAAGCACTTTTTTTCTGAGATTTTTTCAGCCCCGTTACAGTCTCCGCTTCTAATTAGTGTTCCTAAACCAACCCTGGTCACAATTCAGCTCTATGACCAATTGCTCACAGAATCCAGTAAGGTTTACGCCTTCACCGAGGCGGGCGTTTATACAGGAATTCAGGCTAGTGCCAATAGCTCTGGCACTGCAAGTTTTGCCTTAGTTAATGGAACCTACAAATTCCGTTTTACAGCACCAGATGGACAAAACAGATTCACAGAAGTCTTTACTACAACTGAACAAAACCGCGAATTTTCGTGGGCGGGCCTCTATCCTTATGCTATTCAGATTCTTTTTAATGAAGCCAGCGAATCCGGCCCAATCGACCTACCTGTTTATGTATTTAACTCCAGCGGTGGGACCAATACCTATGCTGGATATTCTCTTGTCACAGACTTCAATGCAAGAGCTATCTTTTGGTTGCCAAATGCGGACTATTCCTTTCGCTATCCCTGGCACGGTTTGGATGTATTCACACCTGTGTATTCCATCGGAGGTTCGTACAGTGTCACTCTGCCTCCTCTGACCCAAGTAGAAGTAGTGGATGGGGTTTCTATCCCATCAATAGAAGGTTTAATTTACATGTATTCTGAGGACGGCAGGTATCTTGGACTGCAAAGACAGCCAGACAGTTTGGGAAGAGCAATTTTTCCTAGCCCTCACCATGAAACACGATTGAAATTTGCCGTAGATTTTGACGGGGCTCGTTGGTATTCCGCCTCTGTGGATGCAGGTAGCACCACGGCGATCCTACTCCCCCCTTTGGTACAATTCAGAATTACACAAAACCAAGAGCCAGTTCAATACGGTAAAAAGCTTTACCTCTTTAAATCTGATGGCACCTATACCAATCGGCAGCTCGAAGTTTTTATAGACGGGTTGGCAGAGCTCCGTATTCCCGATGGGACTTTTAAGCTTCGTTATGATTCTGAAGGTACTAGTGTATATAGTTCAGACTTTACGGTGCCAGCGGAATCCACTGTAGCTTGGGATATTCCACCGCTCAGTAGCGTTCAGGTAAAGCGAAATAATAAGGGTTATGGTGGCGGTAAGCAGGTTTACGCTTTTTCACAGGCAGGCACATATCTGGGCCAAGCAAAAGTTTTAGGTAAAAACGGGATCGCGGAGTTTTTGTTATCCACGCATGAGATGGTGAAATTTAGATTTACTGAAGATGGTAGACATTTCTTTTCAGATAATATACTACTTGGCGGTTCGGCAAATTTAGTGATTCCAGCAGTCACTACGGTCTGCTTCTCTATCAATGGGACTATTCCATCTGGCTCCATGGTCCATGTATTTAATGCCACATCCGCATACACTGGGATAGGCAAGAGTCTATTGCCTTCGGGCTGCCAGGATTTTGTTTTAGATTCAGGCCAATACAAATTTCGCTTAACTCATGGTGGCACTCAGTATTATTCAAATTTGCTATCTGCTCAAGAGTCACATACAGTGTTAATTGGTGAGGATTTGCCTGAAATGGCATTTCTGGATTTGAATCTTCTCTCACAAGATATTTCCTATAGTACGAGTCCATATCTGCAAGGTAAATTGCAATGGGGGCATGGTGCGTTGGTTTCTGCCTGCGGTATATCTCAGACTCTGCCATTAACAGGCCCTAGAGAACTTGAATTTCACTTAAATTTTCACATGGAACCAGATTCTGCATTAAATTGTTTCTTGAGTGCTGTCAGAGATTCTGAAGCATTAAGCCAGCCTATACAAATACTTCATTCATCTGGGATTCCAGAAATCTCCTATCTGAATCCTGCCTTAGGCAATACTGTAGATAACCCACTGCAACAAATCCAGGGAAGTTTTGATGGATTTGTGGGCGAGATTCTTTGCAGTCAAGGGGAGAATGTTTATCTGCCCCTCACCCACAACGGAAAAGAATTTACCTGCCAAAATCCGGTTGTCCATAATGGCCAGCTTTTGGCCTCCATCCAAATTTTTAATCCAGAGTTTCGTAGCTATGACTTACAATACTCTGCTAATGAGCCTCCGAATCCCAAAATATCCAGAATGCAATGGGAAAATGGCAGTTTCACTCCAGCACCAAACCCATATTCCAGCCCACAAAATCTTTCTGTCACCTTTGATTCAGATGGACCTGGAAGTCTGGGCTTTCTAATCAGAGCCGTTAATGGTGAAGTTGTATACACTCACCCTGTACCCATCTATATTCCTTCTTCTGGTCGGCATACAACAAATTTATGGAACGGATATTTTGAAGACACCCCTGCTTGGGAAGGAAAGTGGATTTTAGAGTTGTTTCTTAGCAATACGGGTGGCAGCTCCTATCTGGAACAAAAAACTGTAAAAATCTGGTATTAGGAGATATAAAATGAAAAATGTACTGACCGTATTTTTGGTTTTGTGTTTTGTAATTCCCAGTTTTTCAGTGGATACACCGAATAATTCATCTCTAAAGTGTCCTGGAAGTGGGCCAGGCGATGAATGCAGAACCAATCAGCCGATCCATATGCAGTCTGGAGCATGGTCTTATGAGACCAGAGACTTTTCCATTGGTCACCCAGACTGGCCAATTACCCTGGAAAGAATTTACAACAGTGCTATGGGCGCTGTTGGAATGTTTGGTAAAGGTTGGACAGATAGTCTAGAGGCACGGCTGTTCCCTATTAAAAACCCAGGTCCTGGTGTAGAAGATGGTTTTGTTTTTTTAACCCAGGATGCCAAAATTATTCTTCAGGAATCTGATCCGATACCTGGTTTTCCTCATATCTGGAGGGGGGTTTTACGACCAGAATTTCTGCTTACAACAAGCCCAAATGGTGGCTATGTAGTAATTCGTAGCGTTTCGAATCCTAACAATCCCAATTCTGGCGAGGGTTGGGAATTTAATCAGAGCGGACAACTGCTGCAAAAGTGCAACAAGGAATTCGATTGTTTAAAGTTTAGCAGGGACTCACAAGGACGCATTGCCTCTGTAAGTGAAACAATTTCGGGATTCCAGATTGCGTTTTCTTACAATCAACAAAATAGACTTATTCAGTTTACGGACTCATTTGGAAGAAATTGGACATATACCTACACACTCGAGGGCAACTTAAACACCGTTACCAACCCCTTGGGTAACACAATGGAATATTTGTATGAATCAATGATCGATCCTCAATTAGTTACTGGTGTTAAAAATGCACGGGGAGAGTTGATTGAGGCCGTAGAATATTTCGCAGATAAAAAGACCAAGGCTGTCTTTGCTCATGGAGTATGGAATGAATATACTTGGAATAGCGGTCAAGTAATTTCTACTGATGCGCTGGGCTACCAGAAAATAACAACTTTTAATGTTGGGGGACTGGCCACCCACCGTTCCTACAATGGGGACCAAACCCGCTATAACTACTATGCGCTACCATTGCAACATTTGATGGCAGCTCGCATTGAGCCGGATGGCACCACTGATGCCTGGGATTATTCGATTAGTGGAGATATTATCGTGCATAATCGAGGGGCTCATCAATTCGAGGAAATCAACTATGACAGAAAGACAAAGCTGCTTGTAGAATATCCTGTTATAACCATTATCAATGGTGAACCTGTAGTCATAGGCATAGAAGTGGGTTCGCCTTGGAAAGCCATTTCTGAGGAGTGCAATTCCATCCCTGGAGCTTTTTTTCACTGGCCCGTAACCGAGATGATTGCCAAGGGGGTGTATAGATTATATCGAGATTTGAGTGACCCTAGAGGTTGCCTATATGAAAAACTTTCCGATATGCATGGCGAAAAAACCTATTATCAATGGGTAAATATTCAAGGCCGTTCTCTATTGGCTAGCGAGACCGATCCCGAAGGTAGGACCGTCAGTTATACCTACGATCCAAGCGGGAATAAAACCGGAGAGTTTAGAGCCTCTGGGATTTCATATCATTGGAATTATGATGCAAAAAATCGTGTAATTCAGGAACTGGATGGTCATTTTGATTTGATTCGTGCATACACTTATGACCCTATCACAGGGCAGGTTGCTACTGTAGCAGATAGTCTGGGTAGAGTTTGGCAGTTTGGTTATGATTCCAGAGGGAATTTGATTACCAAGGAAGATCCTTTGGGAGCTGTAACCCAGATGGAGTACGATCTGTTGGATCGCCTGGTTCGCGTCATTTATCCAGCCAACCAGCAAGGAGTGGTAGCAGAAGAAACTTTTGTCTGGGATCAGGATAACCACCTGATTCTTAAAACTGACCCTGACGGTAGGCAGACAAGCTATAGTTGGGATCCTTGGGGAAAATTACTGGAAATTGTCCATCCTGATCAAACCGCCCGGCAATACAGTTATGAAAAAGACCGCCTGATCTCTGAAACCGATGAGACAGGTAGAAGTACGAATTATTCGTATGATCCTAAAGGACGGCAAATCACGACTGTTAGACCTGACGGCAGCATCTGGCAAAGAGAGTGGGATAATCGGGACAGAGTTATCGCAGAAATTGATGCTGGTGGTTTTAGAACTCGATTTGTCTACAACCATAGAAGTCAGATTACAGAAATTGAATACGCTGATCAGAGNNTTCTATGATTCGAGCGGGATCATTACAGGGGTTGTAAACTCTCAGGGGCTTTATGCTGGGTATACTTATCTTGGAGGAGAACTACTAACAGCATTGGAGCTTAGTAATCAGTCTCCTGGTAGCCCCTCGTTAATAACCTCCTATGCCTACGATCACAGAGCTAGGGAGACTCAGATTACTGCACCAGATTCCACCACAACTTCATTTTCATATGATTCTGCCGATCGACTAGTTGGCATGCAGTTGGAAGACAATTCCAACCTACAATATCATTTCAGTTTAAACGATGAATATCTTGGATTTGTAAATGAAAAGGGCCACGCCTTCAGTAAGGAGAGGGACGCTTTAAATCAGGTAATTGAAGAACAAACCCCAGAGGGGCATCGGACTGAGTACGAATTTGATGCCAGTGGCTTGATTTCTAAAATCATTTATCCGCTTGGAAATTTTACTAAAATTCTTCGCGACTCGAGAGGCCGTCCCATAAGGGAAGAATTTTACGACCACAATAACCAGCTTACCGATTTTGTGGATTGGTCTTTGTCCCCTACAGGGGCCCTCACCAAGGAGCTTTCTCCCACCATGGAGGTTTATTATTCCCGAGATTCCATGGATCGGGTTACTTCCATCGACTACCCCCAGCTAGACCGGAGACTGGAATATGAATATGAAATTAGGGGTTTCCCGTCCTTAAGAAAAGTGATTGCAACCTCAAGTGGGGAATCTTTTTTGGAAGAATATGTCTGGGATGAATTGGGAAGGATTTCCACCCTCACCACTGTAGAGGGCAGTTATCAATTCAGTTGGTTTTCGGATGGCCTGAGGGAACAAACCATCTGGCCCAATGGTCTGGTTCAGACTTTTTCCTATGATGAGCTTCGTCGCCTAACCCGCCTGGGCTGGGAATTGGACGGGCAGGAGATCTACTTTCGAGAGTACACATTAAATAATGCCTCGCAAAAGACAGGAGTGACAACCCCCGGTGGTCTGACTGCATATACCTATGATTCCCGCCATCGTCTGGTTCGTGCGGACTACCCCAGCGGAGAATGGGAGGAGTTCACCTGGGATCCTGCCAGTAATTTGACACAAATATCTGGTAGTTTTGGCAACAGCTTTCGCACCTACGATTCAGACAACCGCCTCTTGTCAGACAGCCACTCTACCTACACCTGGGATCAGAATGGCCGTTTGTCTGTGATGGCCACGGTTTCACAGACTCCGGTTGAATTTCACTGGCTTGATTCCAATCATCTGAAGTCCTCAAGTAAGGGAAGCCTGATTGAATCTTACACCTACCTCCCCGGCAGTGAGTATCGTGT
>DITF01000241.1 GCA_002422125.1 bacterium UBP17_UBA6191 | reverse complement strand
GGTGGTGGGGCCATTCCAACTATGGGTGCGGGCCAATACGGTCAGAGCGGCCCTTACACTACTAACCCTGGTGCAAGTGTGGGCTATGACACGGTGAATTACACTCAGGGTGGTATTATTTCTCAGCCTGCTGTAATGCAACCTAACACTGCCTATGTGGCTCCAGCGAACACTAATCCAGCCACTCCAACTACAGTGACTCCAGTTGTACCGGCAGCTCCTCAGGTTGATGTGGTACAATTGAAGGCTAATGTGGCTCAAACTTATGAGACTCTGAAAAAGGCTCTGGCTGAGGGTGATCGGGATAAAATTCTGGCAGCCCAGCAGGCATACAAAAATGCCCAGACTGCTTATGAGCAGGCTAAGCAGTAGCAAAAATCCGATATCTGTTTCAAAGGAAGCTGGCGTGAGCCGGCTTCTTGCGTTTATCTCACTTCCCGCTCAAATTTGCGGAGTCAGTCTCTTTGGTTTTTTGTTGTGGCATCATGTGGGGCAAATGCAAAAATTTATTTCCATTCGCATCTGGCTGATGGAAGGAATTCTGTATTTTGGGCTTCTTTTAGCCTATCTTTTACGAAAGCCGGCTTTGGTGCACGCCTCAAAGCCAGTGGAAATTTTGTTGCCTCCTGTTTGTGCCCTACTCCCATTTTCGCTAATGATAGATTGGGAGAGGTTTTTCAAAGCCCCATCAAGCTTATCTTATGCCCGGTTGCAAAACATTGACTACTATTATGTGATCGAGCCACTGATGCTTCTAGGCACCTTGATTACAATTGCTGGAATCACTTCCTTGCGGGGGTCCTTTTCCATTTTGACAGAGGTCAGGCCCTTAGTGACAGGGGGGATTTACCGTTATGTCACTCACCCCATGTATCTTGGGGAGGCTATAGCGGCTACAGCTTCGGCCATGCTCAGAGCACAGCCAGACAAATGGTGTTTATTGGTCCTGTTTCTTGTCTTGCAGTACTGGCGGCTGAAAAATGAAGAAGCAAAATTACGGGAAGTACATTTTGACTATGACGAATGGAAGAAAAACACATTGATTAAGTTATAATACAGTTATGCCAAATTTTTTATTAAAACGGGGAAAAAAAGAAAAACTGGTGATGGATGTATCCAGCACCGGAATCAGGGTAGCCAAAGTTGTTCTGGATAATGAGGTTCCATTTCTTAAAAGTGCTTGGGTGCAAGCATGGAACCATAGATTAGCTTTATCTGAGGTGGACTTTGCCAATCACTTGAACAAGATGGTCAAAGATCTGGCCAATCAGTTTCCGGCCAAACAACACAGTGTGGTCTTTATGTGTTCGGATGGAAGCAATACCCAGAAATTTGTACAGACTGCCAATATTTCTGATGAAGATGAACTTGAGGAGTTTTTGATATCCAAAAAACATTACCTGGATATAGAAGAGTACCTCTCAGATAATGTGGTGATTGGAGATTCCATTTCAGAAGTCAAAAAAACTCAGGATATTCTGGTGCGCTCTGTCAGTAAAAACATTGCTCAGACAACCATGGATGCTTTGGAGAAATCTGGCTATGAGCTTGAAGGCTTGGAATATGTGGGTAATGCTTTGGACGCTGTGTATAGCCTTTGGTATCCAGATTCTGGCCTGGAGCAGGAAATGCTGATGCATGTGGCGGAAGAAGGGGTTTATCTGAACTTCTATCGCAGCGGTGTTTTGCGTTTTGGATACACAATTAATCTCAATCAAATTGCATTTATAGATACTTTGGTTGAGAAGGGGCACATGGAGCGAGATCGGTCCCGAAAGCTGATGATGGGTGACTTCTTTTCCAGCTTTTATGAGGGAGAAAATCTGTTGAGTCTGCCCCCAGAATTATTATTGGAGTTTAAGGCTTTGATGGAGTGGTTTGAAACTGAGGTAAAGCGAGCGGTCTCATTTTATTTATGCCGAGTTTTGGAATGGCATGCACCCAGTCTTCATCGAATCATTCTGACTGGCCAGGAAACACGAAGCAATGGTTTTGTAGAAAAGATGAGGGCTATTTTTCAGTGTCCAGTGGAAGTGTTTTCACTATACGATAATCTGGGAGTTGTACCTGATCTTAAGGCTCGTATGGCCTGGGAAGAATGGGGCTCACAAATGCAGATTGTGTCCTTTTTGGGTACTAGATATATGGAGGATTAATCATGGCAAAAAAGCTTGGCAAAGCAGCAAAGACAAAAAAAGGTGTGGATGGCCGTGATCTGGCTGTCATTGGTGTTTACATTTTGTTCTTTGTATTTGTTCTGATTTTGATTTTCAGGTCCCGCACTGGAAATCAGAAGGTGGAAGCTATGGAAAAAGAGTTTGAGGCTATGAAACGCCAGACAACTCAATTAAAACGCTCTAATTCAGCATCTGAAAAGGACTTAGCCACCAGTCGCTCCCAAATGAAAGACTCGGAGGATAAAATTGCTCGCGAGAGACAGGAATATGATTTTGTGGTTGGGACTTCTTTGGAGTATGCCAAAAAAAGTGCTCTGATGATGGCTATCTGGGAGGCTATTGATAAGGTGCGAAGTGTCGCCTTGCGCAGTTTGAATATTTCAAAAAATGAGGTAACTATAGAAATGATCACTCCATCGGGAGTGTATCTGACAGATTTTATTGGGACTTTGTACAAACGCACTGACATTATTGAGACAGTACAGGTGATAGAGACAAAACAGGAGAGGTCTGAGGTCAAAGAGGGTGAAGAGGTGTTGGCTGGCAAGATTAAGATTGTGGCCAAGGCCAAATAGGGGGAAGTTATGTTGGCAGCCTTACGATTGAAAGAAAAAATCTTACTTTTGATGACCATAATTTTTATTCCTAGTTACACCTTTTATTCCCAGTTTATTGCGCCCAGATTTTCCGACAATCGCTTTCGGGTTCTTGAGAGGCAGATTACCAAGGAAAAAAAGGATTTGTCTGATGAAGAAACCAAAGATCGCAATATCAAAACAGAGATTGAGGCTATCCGTCAGAAACAGAGAATCAACGATGAGCAGATTGTTAAAATGCGGGCTGAGGCAGACGAGTTCAAAAAATATATTCTTTCGGACCGCTATGAAGTAGAGCTTTACCAGTATTTGTTTGGCCGAGATGCTCGCTACAATGTGATTGACTTAGGCAACAATCCCCGACGATTGCCCAAAGGGGCATTTACTGAAATTATTTACACCTATCAGGTTCGTGGGGCCTTCGCAGATGTTTTGAAGATGGTGAAAAAAATTGAAAACACCTCACGGTCCTTGTCCATTTCCACCCTCAAACTGGAGAAGCCCAAAGTAAATCCTAAAGAGGGACAGAAGGATGATGGTTCGGTTATCTCCAATCTGCAAATCCATGTGATTCTTTCGTCTCAGGATAATGCCCTATCCTTTGAGGAGTTTCGCAAAAGTGCTCCTGAACTAGAAATCAAAAAAATTGATGGAAACCCTTGGGATCCAAACTTTGGTGCGGCTTCGGCTCAGGATGAGGGGCCGACAGGCCCGGTAAAGAAGCTTTTTTTGTCTTCCGTGCTTTATATGATTGAAAATCAGGGCCGGGTCGCTCGGTTTGAAGGCGATCAAAACTGGTATAAAGAGGGCGATGAGTTTGATATTGAGGCAGGCAAGAGTTTCACCAAGGTAAGACTTTTAGCTATTGGTGGACGGTATGTCATCGTGAAGCATCTGAATAAAAACATTACCTATAAAATCACTTTAAATGTGACTGATGGGGACAGCACCTCTGCTAAAGATAACCCTGATCGCAATATTAAATCTGTTATTAGCGATGAATCTGGCTTAAATTAAAAAAACCCGTCGCTTCGGTTAAGAATGCAACGGGTTCTTTGATTGCGTTGTTGAAACTGCAATTCACTGGAGCCTACTCACGATCTCTTATCTACTGCGATTTGCTACGAATTTCAGACACTGTGTTGTGCGATCAAAATCCAAGCTCACCGTGCAAAAAGCACGCCTTCGCTGGATTTCAATCCTCCGCCTTGTGTCTGAATCTCTCACTAAATCTCGTAACGAAAATAGATCGTGAGTAGGCTCTGAAACTTAAGCCTTAGCTGCAATTTTACGAGCAGCTCTGGAAGAAGCAACGGTAAAAAAAGACTGCTGAGGAAGACTGAATTTGAATCCCTCAATGTCTCTGGCCCGAATAACTTCATTCAGTTTCAAATGGCTGACATCTACCTGAATGCAATCAGGAATGTCGGCAGGTAAACAAAGAATTTCAGATTCCTGAGCGTTTTGCTGGAGAACTCCACCTTGACGCAAGACACCGTGTGGGGTACCAGTACCTTTGATAGGAACTCGGATCTTCACGGGAACTGTTTCTGCAGTTCTTTGAAACTCCATGTGAATTACATTGTTGCGTAGGTGGTCGTACTGCAGATTTTTAAAAACTGCATTGCAGACCTTGTTACCATCGGCTGACTCAACAGTTAGTTGGATCAATCCACTGGTACCACGCTTTTTAATCAACAAATCCGCATCTTTGCGGTCTAAAGAAACAGACAAGCTTACTCCAGTGTGGTCATAAACCACCCCAGGAATGCGTGCGTCTCGATAAAGACCACGGGTGGAGGATTTTGTGATTTCCCCCTGGCGCTCTTTCGCGGTCAGATTATACATGAGAACTCCTTTGAAAAATCGCTCATGGCAGAAAGACGGCAAGTATAACAATCTGATAACCTTCGGTCAAGCAAAGAATTAAGCCAGACTACCGCGTTTATGGTAGATTGTATCTTTTGCAAGGGAGGACAAGATTCCAAGGCTGATAATTCCCGGAAATGGACTGTCCGGAAGTTCACATCTTAGAGCGATTTTAGGGACCCACTCGCAGATCGAATTTCTGCCTGGTTTTCAACAGTCCTTTCCTCTTTCTGACTCTGAAGATCAGGAATCTAAAAACCTTTGGGTTAAGGGACCTTCCCAACGCAAATATCTGGCTATTTATTGCGAACAGGCCCTAACTAGTGCTAAGGCCTTAAATGAGCTCAGTAAGAATTCGCAAGATGATTTTGTACTTGTGATTGTGCGACACCCATTAAAACGCCTCATGTCGGGATATTTTCATATTCTGAGGATGGGTTTTTTCCCATGTTTGGACCCAAAAATAGGGATTCCTTTGTTAATGAGTTCAGATCAGTATCCTCGGGCTAAAGAGGTGATATTGGAGGGGAGTTTTCCAGCTAAGTTTATCAGGCAATGGCAACAGCAGTTTACGGGAAGAGTGCTTGTGATTGCACTTGAAGCTGGACTTGGCAGAGATCAGGAACTTAAGAAGGTTGAAAAGCATCTAAGTATTGAACCATTTTCAGAAAATCTTCCTTCCAACCCTGGATCAGGAGGAATATACAACCTGAAAAGAATTTCCTGGCTGAAATTGCAGAATCGATTCATGTATGATTACCAGCCTGAGTTTGATCGTCTAAAGAACCGTAGTATGAAAGACTGGGAAAAGTGGCTATGTAAGGTCATTCGTAGAGTGGACCAGCGAATCTTGAGTACATGGTTGCGGAGTCAGGATTTTACCGAACAGTTTTTATTAAGCCCATTAAGAGAAAAGTTGAGGCAGGAATTGGAGGATCTTAATCAGATTCTGAACGGGTTGCCAAGACAGTGGGAAAAAGACAATCGATTGGTGATGGGAACAAAGGAGTGAGAGTGAAAGAAACCCTGGTACATATGCTGGTTGTAGACTGGCCTCGGAACTGGACCGGCTCAAAGTCCTTAAGTCTTCGGCTATTCCCCGGTACTGAAGAATCTGTTCTGGTTCACAAGCTAAGACAGCTTAGTCAGCTTTCCGGCTTAATTCGTATCTGTCTTCGCAGCCCCCAGGAACTGCAAGGAGAAGTTTTGCAGGTGCTTTCGCCTTGGACTGGAAGCGTTTTTGTGTACCCTGAAGCCGAGCCTGAGCTGTCCATGTTTCTTGATGCAAGTCAGGATTTGGGCTCAAACACTTGTATTATCAAACATGTTCCAGAGGATTTTTTACCAATGGATACTGGGATTTTGTCCTGGGTTCCTCAAGTCTGTAGCGGTGAATTGGATTTTGTGTTTTCGATTCATCATGATACGGGATTAAATTTTGAAGCTTTTAGCAAAAAAGCCTTGCAGAAATTAGCGGGTGTTGCTCCTGGTTGGAAACAGAACTTGAAACTGGCATTTGCCCATTACCATTATGCCCATTTTAATTGTAAGAGAATTCAAATTAGAGAAGTGTACAAGCAGGGAGATTTATTGCGACTGACCCTGGATTCAGAGCTTCGATATAATAAACTCTGTGAGTTTGTTCATTCTCATTCTGGAGATTGGACAGCCTCGTTTCGCGACGCAGTAAAACATGATGCAGATTGGATTCAGCCTCTGGTTCCTCCCTATTTTGAGCATAGGCCACAGGTTCAGCAGTTTATTCACGACCCTGGAGTAGTCCAGTTTATGGAGAGGGGACTGGTATTTAAGCGCCGCATTCATAAAACATTACCTCATTTGGATTTATGTTCTGGTTCCATGACTCTGCCTGAATTTGTGTACTCGCTGGCTACAGACAGACTTTATTGTATGGAGGATGGGGAACACGCCGAGCGAATTTTTGCGGAAAGACAGTTGGAGCGGACAGGGATTCAACTGATCAAAGGCAATGCTTTGAGTGATGAATCCTGGGATAAATTAAGAAAACTTGCTCCTTTTGGCTCCATATCATGGACAGCAGCCATTGAGCATTTTACGCTTACGGAACAACACTATATTCTAAGTCAGATTAAGACCATCATTTCAGAAGATGGGTTTTTGTTTGGGGATACAAACCTGTTTCAAAAAGATGGAATGCTGGGTTGCTGGCAACATCGGAATGAGTTTTATTGTGAAGAGGATTTAAGAAGCCTCATGTCCGAGCATTTTGAATCAGTAGATGTATTTACCTCAAAATATAAAAATTTGCCGTTGCAGCCAGTTTATTTCTGTTGTCAGAAACCTAGATCTGGAAGTGTGTAGGGGGAAGCAGTGGAAAAGCTCGTATCAAAGATCCAGCCTAACAGTGAGGATTTTCTTAAAAACAGGCATGTAATGCTTCAGTTCATCCAAAAGTTAAAAGATCATCTGAACCTTGTTTGTAATCGTGACAGTGACCCTTCGGTGCAAAGGCACCGCTCACGAGGGAAGCTATTTGTCAGGGATAGAATCGAGCTTCTTTTGGACTCTGATTCAGAATTTTTGGAATTTTCCCAGTTGGCTGGTTATGATATGTATGGACAATCTCCAGCCTGTGCCGGAATTGTGACAGGCATTGGTCTGGTAGCTGGCAGACATTGTATGATTGTAGCCAATGATGCTACGGTCAAGGGTGGCACCTATTTCCCCATCACAGTAAAGAAGCATTTAAGGGCTCAAGAAATTGCTAGAGAAAATCATTTGCCCTGTATTTATCTAGTGGATTCTGGTGGGGCATATCTGCCTTTGCAGTCTGAGGTGTTTCCCGATCGCGATCATTTCGGTCGTATTTTTTATAATCAGGCCCAGATGTCAGCTATGGGCATTCCTCAAATTGCAGTGGTCATGGGTTCCTGTACGGCTGGGGGGGCTTATGTCCCTGCCATGAGTGATGAAACCGTGATTGTGAAGGAGCAGGGAACAATTTTTTTAGCTGGCCCCCCTTTAGTTAAAGCTGCCACCGGCGAGGTTGTGACTGATGAGGAGCTAGGCGGAGCAAGGGTCCATACCAGCATTAGCGGGGTAACGGATCACATTGCCTTAAATGATGAACATGCCCTAGAAATTACCCGCTCGATTGTGGGGTGTCGTGGTCGTTTGTTTCAAGAAAACCTGGAAAGAATGCCATCCAAGCCTCCAATGTACAATGAGGAGGAGCTTTTAGGTATCATTCCGGCCAATTCGCGACATGGGTTTGAGGTACGGGAAGTTATTACCAGAATTGTGGATCAAAGCCAAATTCATGAGTTTAAGGCTGAATATGGGCAGACTCTGGTCTGTGGATTTGCCAGAATCTGCGGTTATCCTGTAGGTATTCTGGCCAATAACGGGGTGCTGTTTTCTGAGTCGGCTTTAAAGGGGACACACTTTGTAGAACTTTGTAACCAAAGAAGAATTCCTTTGGTGTTTTTACAAAATATTACGGGGTTTATGGTAGGCCGCAAGTATGAGCATGAGGGAATTGCCAAACATGGTGCCAAGATGGTCATGGCAGTTTCCAACGCGACTGTACCCAAGTTTACAGTGGTAATTGGCGGTTCCTACGGGGCTGGAAACTACGGTATGTGTGGCCGTGCCTTTCAGCCTAGACAGCTTTGGATGTGGCCGAATGCCA
>DITF01000189.1 GCA_002422125.1 bacterium UBP17_UBA6191 | reverse complement strand
AGTGAGTAACTACGGCACATTCTTTGGCAAAACCTTCGATGTGAGAGGCTTCCTTGGACAAGAAACTTTTGGGAATAAAAAGGGGAAAATAGGCATTTTGATGCCCAGTAGCTTTGAATGCTGAATCTAAAACAGATTGCATCTTTTCCCAGATCGCATACCCGTATGGTTTAATTACCATACAGCCCCGCACCGGGGAATAATCGGCAAGTCCTGCCTTGATTACAATATCGTTATACCACTGGGAATAATCTTTGCTACGACTGGTGATTTCTTTGTTACCCTGACTCTCACTCATGAGTTGCTCCTTATTTTCCGGCCTGGCGATTATAGCACCAACCGAATCCTAAGTGTCTCATCATGTTATATGTGCGGAGTCAGTTAATATGCTGCTCGCGAGCCTGATACTGCTGTACTAAGTCCAGGTTAGGCCCACGAAGATAAACGGAATCATTAATAATCAGAATCTGATCAAACAACATCTGGCCGTTTTCAAAATCTGCCAGGAACTCTGTCCAAACATCATGAACCAGTTCAAGCCTAACTTCTGCGCTTTCTCGCATATTCACTTCTTTCAGGTCGCTACAAATACTGCTGAATCTTATCGGCACTTAAGCAACAACCACTTACAAGTTCAGACAAGATAATACATTAGTGATATACTTTTGTCATTTAGTTGCAAAAATAGAACATGGAGCAACAAATTCATACACTAAAATCGATTCTGCACCTGTTTCTACTCTTTTCTCATGGGCAATACTTCTATATACTGATTCCGTGATCAAGAGAAAATCGATTAAGAAATACAGGACATCCAAACGGGACACACTTGTGGCCTATGTACTGCTGTGCCCACCTTTAGGGCTTTGGGGAGTGCACAAATTCTATCTGGGGCAACCGCTTTGGGGCCTTTTATATTTTTTCACTGCCGGATTTGGTGGTTTGGGTTTAATTTATGATTTGCTTAAAATTCCTGAGCAAGTGGAACAGGCCAATGCCCTTTTAAACTATCGTGATGAGCCACAAAGAGGTGAGCTTTACGATGCTGTTTATACGGCCACCAATCGAGATTCTCAGGATGAAAACATAATTGAAGCCGATTACGAGTACATTCATAAAAATGGCAATGGATTTTCCAAAACGGAAAAGTCTTTAGAGGCTCGAATTATAGAATTGGCTGAAGCTTCTGAGTTAAATCAATTGACACTTAAGGATTTAATTAAGGCCGGAATTCCTTTGGAAGATGCCAAACGAAGCTTGGAAAAATTGGCCAGAGAAGGAGTTTGTGAAGAAGTAAACATGGACGCAACCAAGGTTTACTGTTTCTAATCCTCCGGCTTTCTGGGATGTCTTTTAGGCCATAACTTCCAATGCTCAAGCAGAGTAGATTTTAAAACCTCAAACTCTCGTCTTCCTCCGATGAGATTATGCTGCTCGTACCATCTCCATAAAAATTGAGCCACTGTTTCACTGTCTCGCCTAAGGCTCAATTCCAATCCCCATAAACGAATGGGAAGATCGGCATGCTGTATAGCCTGTATCACCAGTTCATCAGGATTTGGGTATCTCTCATTCAGGGCTAATTTCTCTCTTAGCAGGGCCAATTTAACATTAAGCCATTCGTACTTTTCAAATCGCTCAAAAATCGAAACATCCCCTGCTAGTCCAGCGTCTCCATATTCATCAATGGCCCAGTCAATCAGCTCAGGATAATCGTGGACACCTTTACTAGCCAGAAGCCTGAGTAACCAGACAGATTTCTCCTGAGGAGTAGTTAATGTCAGGTACCGTAGTCGCATATAGTGAATGTAGGCCAAGCGTCTGCGATCTTCAGGTAGCATCTCGGGCTCCAGAGCCATTTCCAGAAGAGGTAGTGAGGTCACAGACTTTCGATTGAGTAAAGATTGTAGACAAAAATAAAAAATACTACCTTTGTCCGAATTGATCCCCATCTCCAGAAATCCGATCTGTTCTGTGACTGGCAGTGATTTCAAAGTGGATTGAAAATCCAGAAAATCTTTTTGATCGTTTTGAACTTCATCCTGTAACGCCTGACAAGTAGCCAATAGCAAAATCAGGAGGACAAAATGTTTCATGACACCGTTTGAAAATCTGCTAACACCATTTCCTGAATAATTTCGGCCAAAGGCTTTTTGGCCTTCCATCCCAAGTCCTTAAAAATGCAGGATGGATCCCCCATCAAAGGGATGGGATCAGATTCGCGGAAAAACTGGGGATCTGTTTCTACAAATTGCTTCCAGTCCAGATTAAGCGTAGAGAAAGCAATTTCCAAAAACTCTTTCACAGAATGGGTTTTTCCTGTAGCCAGAATGTAATCCGACGGCTTTTCAGCCTGAAGCATCATCCACATGCCCTCAACAAAATCAGGAGCGTAGCCCCAATCGCGAACAGCATCCAGATTACCAAGTTTTAGTGACTTTTCCAGTCCCTTGGCAATGCGGGCTACACCTCTGGTGATTTTTCTGGTCACAAAGTGCCTGGCACGGCGCGGAGATTCGTGGTTGTATAAAAATCCAGTGCAAGCGAACAATCCCTCTCGGCTTCTATAGTTTTGCAATAGATGATGACTGGCCACCTTGGAAATCCCGTAAATAGAGCGGGGGGCGAACCGTGAAATTTCATTTTGGGGCACAAAGTCAGGTTTCCCAAACATTTCACTGGAACCAGCATAAAAAAAGCGGCAACTTGGCTTTAGCTCCAAAATGGAGGCCAACAGGTAGTGAGTAGCACTAAAATTTGAGTTCATGACCTGAAACTCTTCCTCAAAACCGTAGTGCACAAAGCTAGCCGCAGCCAAATGATAACACTCATCAGGCTGCACATCTTTAATGCAGCGATACAAGGACAGATGATCCACAATACTGCCCTGATGCAATATAACCTTACCGCGGACCGTGGCTAGATTATCCTCTCGACCTCCAGAAACCTCCAAAGACTCACGGCGTACCAGACCATGTACCTCATAGCCCTTAGACAACAAAAACTCGGCAAGATAGGAGCCATCCTGCCCAGAAATTCCCGTAATCAGAGCTCTTTTTTGCACCGGTCAAAAATTCCAATCAGAAAACAAGGATGCCTTAAACTGGGTAAACTCTTTAAATTTAGCCCGCATATCCATCATGGCTAAATTCATGGCCTCCATTTTTTCTCCGACAATTGTGCCCACATTGTGTGACAGTTTAAATGCCATCAAGTCGTTCTTTTCCAGAAGATCCAAATACTTCTGTTTGTTAAAAAATAGAACCGTAGATGGCTCAAGACACAAGGCTGTACTGGTACGCACCCGTTTTGCCATCAGGCCCATTTCACCAAGCACAGTAGGAGCTTCAATATCAGCTAACACCTTAGGCTTTTCAGCTTCCTTTTCTCTTTGCACACGGATTTTTCCCTTCAGAATCAGAAAAAAGCCTCTAGCCTCCTGACCCTTATGAAATATAACTTGATTGGCCTCATATTCCACGGTTTCGGTGAGGGATAAAAAATAATCAAACTCCTGCTGATTGAAGTACTTAAAAAGGGGATTTTCCTGATAGTGGCTCTTTAAATAATTTACTGTTTCGCACATAATTTCTCCTAAATACCACTCAGGGCAGTGGCTTTTCCAACCCGTCCAATGGCAATCATAAATGCCGCAGTGCGTAGATCTACACCTTTTTGTTTGGCTACTTTGCAAACCGTCTGATAGGCCGAGCGCATCTTAGTTCTAAGCCGTGAATTCACTTCCTCTTCAGACCACTGAAACTGCTGAATATTCTGAGTCCACTCAAAGTAGGACACACAGACCCCACCAGCATTAGCTAAAATATCGGGCATAAGCATAATCCCCCGCTTTTGCAAAATCTCATCAGCTTCGGGAGTCACTGGGGCATTGGCCGCTTCAATAATGTATTTACAACTAATGGAATGAGCATTGCTTTGATGAATACAGTCGCCTAAGGCCGCAGGAATTAAAAAATCACAGGGCAAGGCCAAAAGCTCCTCATTGGTCACATGGTTATACCCAGGCACTGAGGCCAGAGTTCCACCCTCCGAGCAAAACTGAAAAAGTCTTGGAATATCCAGGCCCTCCTGGGAATAGACCCCACCCGTATAATCACTTACCGCCAGAACCTTACCGCCAAGACGATGTAAAATCAGGGCCGCCCAGGAGCCTACATTACCAAATCCCTGAATTACAAAGGTAGATTCTTCAATCGGGTGCTTTAAGTCCTCCAGAAGATTCTGGATTACATACACAACGCCCTGCCCAGTGGCTGCAGTTCTTCCCTGTGAACCTTGAAGCTCCAGAGGTTTTCCCGTAACCACGGCAGGACTATACCCATTAATTTTAGAGTACTCATCCATAATCCAGGCCATCACCTGAGGTGTAGTATTCACATCAGGAGCTGGGATATCCTTGTAAGGCCCGATTGATTCATGCATGGCTGAAATGAACTTTCGTGTCACTGTTTCCAGTTCTTTTTCTGTCATTTCTCTAGGATTACAATTAATTCCACCCTTGGCCCCACCAAAGGGAATATCCACCAAGGCCGTTTTCCAAGTCATTAATGACGCCAAAGAATTGGAATGCTCCAAATCCATGGTAGGATGATACCTAAGTCCTCCCTTACAGGGCCCACGACCCTTGTTATGCTGCACACGAAACCCTGTAAAGACCTTCATGGAACCATTTTCCATTTCCATGGGAATCTTTACACTAATTGTGCGCCAGGGGCGAGACAGCATCATCATAATGGGCTCGCTAAGATGCATGGCATTGGCTGCCTTATTAAAGTAGTACAGGGTTTGGTCGTTGGCACTCATGAACACCACCGTTGAAGACAGTTACAGGATTACTAGGTAAAGAAGTCTAACACTTCCCCGTACTCCAAACCAGACCCGTCCCCCAATTTTAATCTCCCAACAGTATGTTGCAGCCAAAATCTGGCATAGGAGGCAAATATGGTCCGCTTTTGACAACTGGATGAGTAAATCCTTTTACTGTCCCGTGGGACGGAGGCCTAACCGAAGCAGAAAACTGTCTGGGTGAAGGAACATGCATCCCCGATGGCATCTGCGGTACAGCAGGAGGCTGATGCCAGCTATAGGCTTCCGGCTGTGGTACCCGATCAAAGGCCTGTGGATGTTTCCAATAGTTTGTGTATGTTCGAATTCTGGGCTCAAGGGTGGGAGTCGGTACCTCAGTCACAAAACTTCGTGGACCTACAGCCTGAGGGGATAAAACTACCGAGGCCGATGAATTCCCTGTATTTTTTAAAAAATCTGGCATTTCGCGGTGAGGAACTGATAAAAAATCCGTACCTGTATCTTTACTTAGCGGCTTGGTTTTCTCCAAATCCTTGAAATCAGGAGTATATGCAACAGGTAA
>DITF01000012.1 GCA_002422125.1 bacterium UBP17_UBA6191 | reverse complement strand
GGGTCACATCCCCATGACAACGGATACAATTAGCCTGTAATACTTTTTGATTCACAGGGCGAATGACGATCGGATCAGGAAAATCCATCAGAGTAAACCCCTTGGAATGCCAGAAACCGTTTTCAGCCTTGGAAACATACTTCCAGACTGGATGATCAGGAGTATGGCAGTCATTGCAAGTCGAATTACGATGCGATGATTTTTGCCAGCGATCGTAATGATCCTGCATCACATGACAATTGATACAGGCCTTGGGGTCATCAAGCATGTAGGAATACCCGCGAGCGTAAACAAAGGTATAAACACCAACACCCAGAAGGATTCCCAAAAGAACAATCACTATAATTCGGAAAGTTTTCACCGAATTAAAATATCACATATAAAATACTAGTTCAAGCATCCTGTGGTGCTGGAAGACCAGAAATCGTTTTTGTCTGGAACAGTTCCTTGACAGTACAGCTCAAGGCTCCTTCCAATGAGGAACCCAATTTTTGCATTCTCCAAAGAAGCAT
The DNA here is from genome assembly GCA_002422125.1 of bacterium UBP17_UBA6191. Taxonomy (GTDB): domain Bacteria; phylum Muiribacteriota; class UBA6191; order UBA6191; family UBA6191; genus UBA6191. The sequence continues at coordinate 2,828 of DITF01000012.1, read as the reverse complement.
TGCTGGTAGCTCATCTGCTTCTATGCGACCAGTACCCATGGTGCAGGCCAGCCCCCCAGGATCTACTTCTCTCCATAAATCGAGAAGACTTTTATCTTCCCAGATATGCAAAGAGATCGTGTCATCCTTTTTGGCAAAATGCAGATATTTTTTATCTGATAGAAGATTTAAAAGATCCATCATGCGGGGAAAAGATAGCCCCTTTGCCATAGCGTGCAACTCCAGACTTGTCGGCATAGTCTTCTCACGACAGAGCCAGACCCTATAAAGGATCTCAAGGCAATCTAAAAATGCGCCTCGGTTACCATTCTGAATCAGTCCCGAAATTCGCGAATAATCTGGAAGAGCCGCTGTCAATACTGCTCCCAAAAGCGCAGCTATCCAAAAAAGCCACAACCATAACATTAACATTGGCAAGGTTTTAAAGGCCCCGTACAAGGCTTCATAAGAGGCATAGCTGGTAAACTTTACAAAGGAAAACCGCAATAGTTCCATCAGAAACATGGCCAGTAAAGCCCCTAGAAACGCATCCCTAAGCCTTACTCTACGACTAGGACCAAACTTATATAAAATGATAAAAAATGCCGCCTCAAGAACTAGTCTGGGTATATCTCCTAGCCAACTGACAAAATTGCCCACAAACGGCAGCCTGACATCGGCTATCCAAGACACAGTCATAGATAAAAAGGACACCAGAATCAAGGCCGCCACCGGCAATACAACAAAACAATGCAAAAGCCGACTTGTAAGTTTGTCTGGGGAAAATTTGGTTTCGGTATGAAAAATTCGATCCATAGCCTTTTGCAGGGCAAACAGAAAATACAAAACAATGGCTACCAGAATCACTATCCCGTAACTGCCCATTTGCTCAGCGTTGGTCTTGAAGTTACTCAAATACTCCTGAATCACCGTCGAATCGGGACCAATGGCAATTTCTGTCAAATGCTCCACTATCTGTTCCTGAACCGAGGGGAACTTGGTCCAAAGCCAGGCAAACAGAATGAAACAGGGCGTAATGGCAACAACCGTGATATAGCTAAGATCTCCGGCAATGGTCAGGCAATTATGATCACAATGAAATCTCTGCCAGACTACTTCCCGGATGAAATAGAACTGCTTTTTACAAAAATCAACCCATTTGTTCCTGATCTCCATTCTAAAAGTGTATGCAAATTCCCAATTCCAATAAAGTCATATTGGTCTGAAGGGCCGTAACCTTAATAAGACTCAGTCAATTTTGACCAAAATTTACAAAAAAATGCTACAATTCCGCCTATGTTAGACCAAGAATTTATCCAAATGCTCTGCTGTCCTGAAACCCGTCAACCCCTGACGGAAGTTGATGCCGCCACTCTGACAAAGCTCAATGAACTGCAAACGCAGGGCCAGCTTTTTTTTGTAAGCCAAACTGCCGTCCCCTATACCCTAAGCTCTGCTCTTGTACGGGAAGATGGCCTTAGACTCTACCCTGTTCGTCAAGGCATCCCCGTATTGCTTAAGGAAGAAGGAATTCCTACTCCCTAAGCCAGGGGAATGTTGCTTCAATCCAAATCAATCTGGAAAAGTCCCTGTTTGATCCACCACAGGTTACTGGATGCCAATAGTGATATATGTGATATCCTCAGTTCTTTTAGTTTCTGGAATTCCGCAATTCCTCGTTCATGATCGGTAATGTACAAGTATGTTGCTGCCAATAACCTCACTGCCGGTTCTTCGTGAGTGATCAAATCCGAGAAAAATGCATTACCTTGATCTTCTGTTGCACATTTTTGTTTGCAGATCAGACTCAGTTTCTTATGGGCCGCGTGCGATCTGGATAATTTCCCATTTTCAATTCCGTCGATATATTTTAGTGCGAGTTGGGTAATTTCTTCCTTAATATCTTTTTTCATTCTCTCATTTCCATAAGCATGCTGTTCCTCAAAAAAAAAGCCACGCCGGATGGTATCCGGCGTGGCGGGTAGTACTCAAAAATTAACTGATAAGCGACAGAATCTTATTGGATCGCTCCACAAAATCAGCCATTTTTGTCGGATCAAAATTTCTTTGGGAAATCAGAGCCAGATCGTATAAGTGGCGGGCCACCATAGAGGCTTCCTCGCCCTTGGCACTATCTTTCATGGACAAAACCTTATTCACAACAGGATTTGACGCGTTGATTACAAAGGTATGTTCTTCCATGGTTTCTGGTAGTTTCTGGCTGGCAAAAGCTGACATATCACGATAGCGGCGCATATGTTCCGGCAAGAGAATCATGCCAGAGACTTCGGGAGATTTCAGATTCTCCACCCGCACACTCACCTTGTCATCTTTTAAGGCTAACTCAAAAACTTCCTTGAGATTATCTTCCCTTGTCTTATTGTCCTTATCTACAATGGTTGATTTTTTGTCCTTATCCAAAAGCACATCATCCAGTTCAGAATCAATTCTCAAAAATTTCCAGTCCTTGTTGTGCATTTCCATGTGCTGCATGTAGTGAACATCAATTGGATTGTCCATAATCAGGACTTCAATTCCCTGCGTCTTAAACAATTCCAAAGAAGATGACTGAGCCGCGGTATCTGAGCAGTAATAGACCTTGTTTTCGTGTTTAGGTTGATTTTTTTCCAGATAGGCCTTCACAGTAGTGAACTTCTGATCCTGGCTGGATTGAAAAATCACCAGATCACTAACCCTCTCTGCAAATTTTTCATCCTGAATCACACCAAACTTCACAAAGGGACTGATATCGTTCCAAAGCGATTCAAATTTATCCCTGTCCTGACGGTGCATATCCTTTAGCTTGTCTGCGATTTTCTTAACAATATGCTGCCCAATTTTTTTGACCC
>DITF01000235.1 GCA_002422125.1 bacterium UBP17_UBA6191 | reverse complement strand
TTTTCTCCTTTGACCCTCATTGCCAAGACTCAATCTTGGAACCGGTACTAGTCGATATCACCTTAGTATGTAATACTAACAATCTCAACCAAAAAACCTATGTCAGACACAATCTGTTTCCAAGAAGAACCCCCATTTCGCATCTGTTCAGGATGCGGTTATGTATTTTCTGATCCTTGCGAATACGAAAAACTAACCCTGTGTGCCGGGACAATGTGTACTGGTTCTTATGCAAATTTTAACCTCAAATTGCGAAACTGCAAACACTGTGGTTCAACTCTATCTTCAAAAGTCGCCAAAGACGACTGTAAATAGGGTCCCTATTCTGGAGCTTCTGTCTTTTCCCAGCGAGTACTATCGCGATTCAGATATTTCTGAATCGATTGTGAAAAGGCCGCATCCATATCCACTTCCAGTTGATTGGCCAGTGTCAGCACTGTAAATAGAATGTCTGCCAGTTCTTCTGCAATTTTTTCCGGCCGGCAATCTTCACTGGCCTTTTTGGTTTTAGGACCATGATGATGATTAATNNCGCATTAATCTCGCGGGATAACTCACCGACTTCTTCCATCAATCTAGCCAGATTTGCCAAAGGTGGAAAATAACCAACCTTAAACTGAGAAATATAGTTATGTACTTCTTTTTGGGCCTCATATAAATGCATATTCATCACCTCAAAAAAAAGGGTCTGCAAAAACATGCAGACCCCTTGCTATTATTCCCAAACTCTATTGGGTTCGTTCAATAATGTGATAGCCAAATTCAGTTTCTACCGGCTCAGAAGTAATTTCACCAACCTTTAAGCCATAGGCAGCATCTTCAAACGGCTTTACCATTCGGCCCTTACCAAAGGTCCCTAAATCCCCGGCATTATCCCGATTGGATGCATCTGATGAAAATTCCTTGGCCAGTTCCGCAAAAGACTCCCCGGCCTTTAATCTTACAATCAAACTTTGTCCAAGACTACGGGCCTCGTCCTTGGTTCGGTTCTCAAGTGACAAAAGAATATGTCTGGCCCCAATTTCAGGGTGGGTAATAAAGTCAGTACGGGACTTAATCAGTCCAGATACGCTCCAGGCTGGAAGCTCTATCACCCAATTGGCATACCTTCTAGCTAAGGATTCTACCTTTCCCATTACAATTGGATCACTGGATTCTGAGCTAAATCCAAGGCGAACCAGATGATTGCCACCAGAGTTTTTGGCATCGCTAATATCCAAAGACATTACCAGACCAGCAAATGTCTTAGCTGTAAGTGATGTATAGGAACTCAGAATTTCTGACACCTCTTCGGAAGTCAGAGGCTTCAGGCTGGCAAAACTTAGATTCTCCAAAACCTTAGTCCAGGCATCAGCCGCCGATGCATTCAAGACCTCAGAAGCCTGCAAATCTGCAAGGCTAAGAGGAGTATCAGTACCGGTTTTACTCAACCGAACTGATTCTGTGCCTACGGCACTAATCTGCATGGATGCAATCTCTGTAGACTTTAACTCTGGCAGTTTTCTTAAAATCCAGTTCATTGGATCCACACTGATGTCCAGTCCATCCTTCAGTAAAAACACATCCTCACTATGAGCCGTTCTCATGTATTGACCGTCGGGAACAGAGCCAAACATTCCGCCTTCACGCATGCGTTCTTTTCCCAGATACAATACTTCAACCGAACCATTCTGATGGGTAAGTTCGACCTTTAAAGCCTTGCTTTCATCCAGATCAAATTGGGCAAAATGGCGGTTTCCTGACGAAATTTTGTCCCCATATTTTAAGGTTGACAGTTTCAACATTAACTCCGACACTCTATCGGCTTCAGCTCCAAAACCGGCCAGGGATGTCACCTCCCAGTTGTTTGCTCCCTGTTTTTGCATCCGTATGGTCTCACTAGCATTTCTGAGGCTGATACTCACCACACCCGAAGGGTCAAGCTTTGCAAGAACCAACTCGTCTCTTTTGGACTTCACTACAGGTTGTTGCATACTCATATAGGCGAGCCCTGCCAATACAACCGTCACTCCAAGCAATAGATTTCGATTCATGTTCACCGACCCCCTCTACGAGAATAGCTCATGACACGCCATGTGCCATAAACAGCCAACAGGATAGGAACAAGAAATACATTTGCAAAGGTCAGAGTGCGGCCTAGTTTTTCAATATCCTCCCGTAGATTCTTGCGAACCTCGCGACGATCCTTTCTGAACTGGCTTTCTGCTTCCCGAAGTTTCTCCAACTCCTGAAGTTGATCGCGAGACAGTATAACTTTCCCACCTTCTACCTTATGGTCCTGTAGCTGATTGATCTTCGCTTGCACTTCCTGAAGCCTGTTATTAAGCTCCTCTTCTTTTTCCTGCCAGCGCAACTGAGCATCTTTTTGCATAGCAGTAACCCGCTCAAATGGTCTGGCGGACTTTCCCCGTGAGCGAATACCAATCAAATCCTGATCCCCGGCCATGAACTCCACAGAATTTATCACAAAATTCAAATTGTCATTGTCAACCGTAGTTAGTGATTGACCAAATAGATTCATTTGCCTAACGGCGTAACCGTCAGACATAAAATCTGTATCGGCAATGACTAAAATACTACTCCGAATATCCGTTCTCGCTTTATGCTCTCCCACCACTTCTGAGCCTTCTGGTTTAGCCGAAAAAGCACTCTCAAAG
>DITF01000249.1 GCA_002422125.1 bacterium UBP17_UBA6191 | reverse complement strand
GATAAAGCACTTCAGAAATCTTCTGCGCACTTTTTAAGAACACTTCAGTCTCAGCCTTGATTTTTTCCGAATCTCCAGTCTGAATAACCCCATCAAAATGTTTGATGGCGGCTTCCAGTGCAGAAACATCATCGGCAGATAGTTTATCTTTATGTTCTTCCAAAGACTTTTTGGTTGTAAAAAGAAGACTTTCTGCATTGTTTCTCACATCAACAGCTTCTCTTTTCAACCTGTCTTCTTCACGATTAGCCTCGGCATCTCTCACCATTTTTTCTACTTCAGACTTGTCTAGTCCAGAAGAGCCCGAAATCGTGATCGATTGAGATTTGCCTGTGCCTTTATCTTTGGCTGTAACACTTAACACACCGTTGGCATCAATATCAAAGGTTACTTCAATCTGAGGAACACCTCTTGGTGCAGGTGGAATACCTGCCAAATCAAAAGTCCCCAAACTTTTGTTATCCCTTGACATTTCCCTCTCACCTTGTACCACATGGATGGAAACCGCAGGCTGATTATCAGCAGCAGTGGAATACACCTGAGACTTCTTAAAGGGTATGGTTGTATTTCTTTCAATAATTTTACTGACTACCCCACCCATGGTTTCAATACCAAGAGACAATGGAGTCACATCCAAAAGAAGTACACCCTTCACATCTCCCGAAAGCACCCCACCCTGAATAGCAGCCCCAAGAGCCACTACTTCATCAGGATTTACGCCCTTATGAGGCTCTTTTCCGGTTATTTTTTTCACCAAATCCTGAACGGCTGGCATACGGGTAGATCCACCAACCAAAATTACCGTATGCAATTCATTGGTACTAAGACCAGCATCCTTAAGACAGTTCTCAACGGGAACTTTACAACGCATCAAAAGATCATGTGTCAGTTCCTCAAACTTGGAGCGGGAGATTTCAATATCAAGGTGTAACGCACCTGCTGCTCCAGCCGTGATATAGGGCTGATTAATGGTGGTTTTTGCCACTGTCGAAAGCTCTTTTTTGGCTTTTTCTGAGGCTTCTTTGAGCCGTTGATGAGCCATAGGATCTTTTCTTAAATCAATGCCATGGTTCTTTTTAAATTCCTCAGCAATATAATCGATCAACCTTTGATCCCAATCATCTCCACCAAGGTGATTGTCACCAGCGGTGGCCTTCACTTCAAACAGACCATCGGATAATTCCAGAACCGACACATCAAAGGTACCGCCGCCCAAATCAAAAATCAGAATTGTCTGATCTTCTTTGTTGTCCTTACCCATTCCATAGGCAAGTGCAGCCGCTGTCGGCTCATTGACGATGCGTTTTACATCCAGACCGGCAATTTTTCCAGCATCAATGGTGGCCTTTCTCTGGTCATCATTAAAATAGGCCGGAACTGTAATGACGGCCTCGGTAACTTTTTCCCCTAAATAGGCCTCAGCATCTTCCTTAAGTTTGGTCAGAATCATGGCAGATATCTCCTCAGGAGAATGAACCTTGCCTTTAATCTCAACCCTAGCATCACCGTTGGAAGCCTTGACAACCTTGTACGGAACCTGTTTGGTTTCCCCCGTCTTTTCGGCATACTCGTACTTATTGCCCATAAACCGCTTTATGGAAAAAATTGTATTGTGAGCGTTGGTCACAGCCTGCCGTTTGGCAATTTCTCCCACCAGTCTTTCCTCATCCTTGGAAAAGGCAACGATAGATGGAGTCGTACGATTACCTTCTCGATTGGGAATAACTACGGCATCCCCACCTTCCAACACTGCCACGCATGAGTTGGTTGTTCCTAAATCAATTCCGATACACTTGCCCATTTGCTCTCTCCTTCGTCTAGCCTTCTGTAGAGACTTTTACCTTAGCATGCCTAAGAATTTTATCTTTCAGACGATAACCTTTTTCAAATACCTGAATCACTGTCTGGTCTGGGTACTGATCGCTAGCTTCCTGCATAACTGCCATGTGCAGATTTGCATCAAAAGGCTCACCGGCCTCGGCAATCGTACCTAGTCCTTCCCTCTCAAGAATGTCAAACAACTGTCTGTGAACCTTTACCAGTCCTTCTCGTACAGAGTCCAGTGATTCTGCTTTTTCATTAAACAGAACACCTCTTTCAATGGTATCCAATACGGGAAGCAACTTTTCCATCAGGCTGGCTGAGGCATACCGGGCCAATTCATCTTTTTCACGAATCGTACGCTTTCGATAATTGTCGTATTCAGCCGCCAATCGCAAAAGCCTGTCCTTGGACTCCGCTAACTCCTCCGAAACCTCTGGAGTCGCAGACTTTGACAGAATCGGCTCCTCAGCGAGCTCATCTTCACTGGCGTCATCAGACCATGTATTCTCTTGGGTTTCCGCCTCAGACCGATCTTCAGTCAAATTGTGGTCTGGCTGACCGTCTGCCTGATTCGGACTGCTCTGCTTGAGTGACATTTAAGTTTCCTCCTTAGTTTCTCCCAATTCAGCCGTTGCAAAGATTTTGCCAAGTAATTCGGGAAATTTCTGTGAGTTGTGTTTCAATTCTAAACAAAGACCCCGCCCTCAATTTTTCAAAACTGAAGACGGGGCCCAGTCATCTCGGTAACATACCGGGACCAAAATGATATTACATCATTCCGCCCATGCCACCCATGCCACCCA
>DITF01000353.1 GCA_002422125.1 bacterium UBP17_UBA6191 | reverse complement strand
CCTCGGATGCCATCATCCCCTTTGCCCTGACAAGCCGAGCCATTGGAGATCATCAGCTTGTAAACGAAAACTTTGTTTTTGAGTCTATTACCAGAAGGGCCATTGGTACGGGAAGTATTGAAGGCGATTTAGTCACGAGCTTTAGTATTCAAGCAGAAAAAATTGCATCTTATAGCCTTGACTCATTACAGTTTGCCACAGACTCCGTGATTCATAGGACCTTAAAGGCCGGGGTAATCTTTACGACCAATGTCTTGGATCTCAGCCTGCTGGAACAAAAAATTGCCACTGATACCTTGACCCGCCGGGTTTTTGCCCCTTTAAGCATTGAGTCTTCTCACATCATATCCCAATCCGTTGATGCCCCTGCTTTTGTCGTGAATGCCATTGCACAAACTAAACTTGAAAATGTGGAAATTCTTAAGGAACGACACTTGGATCAGAATACAATTGAGGCGGCAAAAATTTCCGGCACAATTAACGCATCTACCTTCAAAAGCCAAAGTCTGTCCGGCTCCGTGTTTTTAGATAACAGTATTCCTAGCGATAGAATCATTGATTTTATGATTCCCGGTTCTGCACTTATGGACTCCTCCATCACTACCAACCAGTTGTTAAACAATAGCCTGACGGAAAAACACTTTGTGGATCAGGCCATTGAAACTGCAAGTATTGGGGATGCCCAAATTCTGAATGTGCATTTGAGCACGGGAATCATTCAATCCATCCATATCAAAGATGGCAGTCTAGGCCAATTACAGGTAATGACCCGAAGCCTTGAAACCACAAAATTTGAAACTGGGGCTCTGCATTTCAGTAATGTTGCCAACGGGTCCATTCTTTCCACCAATATTGCCGAGATGGGCATTAGCGGAGATCGGTTCCAACCTGACTCCATAACTTATATCAAGGTTGGCACTCACACTATTTACGGTCCAGAACTGGCCCCAAGAAGCTTTACAGGTGCGCGGCTTGCCAACGATTCGATTAACAGCTCCCACATTGGCCCCAGGTTTTATCTCGATTCTTCCTCCATCGCCAATGCCGGTATTGAAACCCCAATGCTGGCAAGCGATGCCATTCGCCCTTGGCACTTTCCGCAAAACTCCCTGACCACAGCCAAATTGGGCAGTATCCCAGGTTCTAAATTTCAATCCCACAGTCTGGGTTCAGAAAAGCTGGCCCCTAATTCCGTGACCGGCATCAAAATCATGACCGAAGTTTTAGGAGACAAGGACAGGCCGATTTATTATGTGGGATCCGACCAACTCATTCGACACACCTGGGAAAGAGACCCTGGGACAGTGACTTGGACTAATTCAGGAGCACAGGCAAGTCAGCATTTAGGTCGTATTAGCCTAAATCCCACAGGCACCCACTTGGCCCGATTCCTCAATGATTCTGAAAATACCCTACAGAGTGTTTCACTTAGTGATGGCAGCACCGCCCTAATCCGCAAATTCCCCTGGCCTCAAGCCAGATCCGGTCATAACCTGCTTAAGCTCGGAGCCAATTTTTATGTAATCGGTGGCTGGGATCCTAGCAGTGCCACTTGTTACTCTGATGTCTGGAGAACTACGGACGGGGAAGACTGGGAAAAAATCTACAATGGGGGATTTTACCTCGACTCTGGTTGGGGTGGACATTGTCTTCATGGGGCTGGTGGGGCAGTCATCGATGATAAACTGGTTCTGGTTGGTGGACNNGTCTCAGCGGACGGAGTTACTTGGAACCATGACAATCTGGTTGCGGACACAGTCGAACATAAGGTCGCCTATGGGTCTATGGCTAGCGATACAACCAAACTTTTGTATTTTGGGGGCGTCCGTCAGGGAAATGTGTCCAACCATATCTATGTAAGTGATGGAACTGGTCTTAGCTGGACAATACAGAATCATAATCCGACCGTTGATCATGGGGACGGGTTTACCATGCTGTTTAATCATGGTGATCTGACTATGCAGAGCAAAAACTTTGCCCCGACTTTCACAGCCGTTGGTGGCAGTGGCTACTCCGATGACCGATTTACTTTGGACGGTAGCCGGGAATTTGGGTTTGGTGGAGTGGGAAGACTCGAGTCCCCTGCTCATATTAACTGGAACTTTCATGCCGGAGATTTTACTTGGGAAGCCTGGATTAAACCTAATGGAATTGCCGGAACTCAAAGGATTTTTAGTGTAAGTGACGGTGGAACTGCCTTGATGAATTTTGGAATTAACGCAGGATTTTATCGCTTCAGAGCCAGCCCCGATCCGGGTGGAGCTGCTCTGACTACGAACTTGACTGCAGTTCCCGATGACTGGCAGCATGTGGCAGTTACGAAATCAGGTGATTTGATTATGGTATTTTTAAATGGTACCAAAGCCTCAGCCGATTTAAGCTTGGTCTCAACCCCAATGGTAAATATAAGCACTCAGCCATTTATTATTGGTGCTGACTCGGATGGAGGTTACCCATTTTTGGGCTCAATCGATTCCATCCGAATGATAAAACGACCCCTGTACACGGGAGATTTCACTCACCCGGACTGGCTTGATGGTGGTGTTGGTGGCCCTCAACTACCGGCCTTGGTACAGCCAACCCTTAACTATGCCAATGGTTATTTTGTAGTGGCTGGTGGTCGTGATGCTAGCTTAGTGGCCACATCTGCCATCTGGTTCGCATCTGCAACTGATCCTTCACGCTGGTATCGAGCGGCCAAAGTTCTGCCTACTACTTTTTATGGGGCCGCCAGTTATGTGAATGCCAATATCATACACTCCATGTTTGGAGCAGGATATGCCAACAATAGTATTGCTCTGCCCCCACCGCATTTTGAAACTTTGACACCTACTCCTACGACCGGATTTAACCGACATTCCCATGCTGTGCATTTTGATGGCACCACGGTCAGCGTTTTTGGGGGCAGTGAAAACGGAACCGTGACCGCCACATCCTCATACAGCAATGATATGCTTACCTGGACTGACAAACATCCTATTGGCCGTATTAGTTCCCTTAACTGGGTAGACGATACACCTGATCAATTCTCATTTCTCGCCCAAAGAGGCGACGAAACCCAACAATATACCTATGACGGCACCACTGTAACTCGTGCAATTCATGCCGTTTCTCTAAACGAATTTGCCCGTTTCGATGCCACAAATTTTGTGGCCGTCACAACCGGACAGCAAATCATTTATGCAAACAATGAAACCTTCACTGGTTCTACGGCTGTATCCCCTCCTAACACCTACACCAATCCCCGCTTTCATCCATCTGGAAGTTATGTCTATGCCATTCGGGAATTCGGGGCAGGAAATCACAGATTGGTGCGCTTTCAAAAGACAGGGACCAACTTTGGCCCTGAAGAAAACCTGAACCCAGGTTTTGCACCAGATGGTTCGATTACAATTTCTGGGTTTGAGTTTGAGGAAACCGGAAAATTTATTTATTTGAATTCCAATTTATCTGGTAGTAACTATCTTCACCGTATCTCTGAGGCAGGCACGGGCCTAACCACATTATTGGCTACCAATCAGCCTGGAGTGATTGTCAGGGATGGACAGGCTTACAATCCTTATATTCCTGCCAACACCATCACGAGTGACAGTGTCATGGACTCCAGTTTGACCTCAGCAAATCTAGCCGCCAAAACCCTGGTGAGCGTAGATTTTGCCGCTGGTGGAATTACCACAGATTCCATCCCTGCCGGAACTCTTTTAGATAAGCACTTGGCTATTGCCAGCCTGACTCGTGAGAAGTGGGAAACTGAGAGTATTCCCCTCAGCAAATTCGGAG
>DITF01000287.1 GCA_002422125.1 bacterium UBP17_UBA6191 | reverse complement strand
TTTTTACCCAACTCAACTCCCCACTGATCAAAGCTGTTAATTTCCCAGATAATGCCCTGTACAAAAATTTTGTGTTCGTAGAGTGCGATAAGGGCACCCAAGCTATGAGGAGTCAGTTTTTGCATAAGAATTGTATTTGAAACTCGATTTCCTTCAAACACTTTATGTGGGGCCAATATGGAAATTTCTTTCTCAGTCAGTCCCGATTCTTTAAGTTCGGACACAACTTTTTTATGGCTAAGACCAAATGCCAAGGCCTCAGTTTGGGCAAAACAATGAGACATTAGAATCTTGTGATGCTCTCCAATTGGGTGCAAAGACTCAAAAAAACCAATAAAGTCGCAGGGGATTTTGTGCGTACCCTGATGGATCAACTGATAAAAGGCATGTTGTCCATTAGTGCCAGGCTCTCCCCATAAAATTTGTCCTGTAGGGTAGTTCACCGCCTCACCATCTCGATTTACAGATTTGCCGTTGGATTCCATATCCACCTGCTGAAAATGGGCCGCAAACCGATGCAAATATTGATCGTAAGGCAGAATGGCCACTGAAGGCATCTTAAAAAAACTGGAGTACCAGATACTCATCAGGCCAAGAATCATAGGCAGATTTTCCCAGGTAGGGGCCTCACAGAAGTGTTTATCCATACTGTGAGCTCCGGCCAGAAGTTCACGAAATCCCTTTTCTCCAATCTGTAAGGCAATGGGTAAACCAATCACAGACCACAACGAGTAACGGCCACCTACAAAGTCCCAAAATCCAAAGGCATTTTTGGGGTCCATGCCAAATTTTTGAACGGCCTCAAGATTTGTGGACATGGCAGCAAAGTGCGAGGACACAGCCGATTCTCCCAGTGCATCTATCAGGGCCCGTCTGGCACTATGGGCATTGGTCATAGTCTCTTGGGTGGTAAAGGTTTTGGAGGCTACTAAAAACAAAGTGGTTTCCAGATTTACCTTGGCCAGAGTACTGGCAATATGAGTCCCATCCACATTGGAAACAAAATGTATAACCGGCCCGTTGGCATAAAACTTAAGCGCCTCGCAGACCATGGCTGGCCCCAAATCGGATCCACCAATGCCGATATTGACTACGGATTCAAATTTTTTACCTGTGGCCCCGCGCCGTTTTCCTGAGCGGATTTCTTCGGAAAACTGAAGCATTCTGGCTAATTCCTGATGGATTTGGGGCATGATGTTAACCCCATCCACAAATACTTCTGAGGATTCAGGGGCTCTAAGGGCTGTATGTAAAACGGCTCGGTTTTCGGTCCAATTGATTTTTTCTCCCGAAAACATTTGCTTTCTGTGTTCCAAAAGATCGGCTTGCTCTGCCAATGCGGCTAAATGTTTTTGGGTTTCTGAAGAGATTAGATTTTTAGAATAGTCTAAGAATATTCCACAGGCTTCGGCACTAAATCTTTGAAATCGATCGGGATCCTGTTGGAAAAGATCTTTGAGATGTACGGAATTCCAATCATGAAAATGGCTTTCCAGTTTTTTCCAAGCAATAGACTGGCTCAACATAAATTATGACTTCCTTTATTGGCTAAACAATTGTATCAAATCAGGGTCCTCACCGATCAGATGGAGTAAATCCGAGGCAGCACTGGTATTTTTAAACTGGTTAAGAACACTGCTTAAGACAGTTTTTGCCTCGTTTAGTTTTTGAACTTTTAAAAGACTCATGCCAAAGTCAAATCTGAGTCTGGCATGGGTACCGTCCGGGTACATTACGGGATCATTTTTTAAAAGATACAAACCTTCACGGTAATGTTTCTCAGCCTGATCAAACTGTGATCTTGCATAAAGTTCCTTGGCCAGGTTTAAGTGCTGCCATGCTGTTTCTGGCTTTGATTGCTCTTCTTCAGTAAACCAATCCTGGTTTAAGTTGGAAACATCAATAAGCCTAGCGGTTTCCAAGAGAAGCGGGGGAGCAGAGTTGTAATGAATAATGGCTCGATTCAGCTCCAAACAGGGGTATAACTGGCCTTCAAAGATACATTCCATGACATTTACAGAACCTTCGTTCAGATATTCCCAGTGTTTGACAGGTAATGCAAGTGGACTAATTTCATACTCCGAGGACAGTTCATACATTCGCACTTCTAAGGTATTTAGTCGGTCGCCAGAGTTTAGGACAAGTATAATTTTTAGGCTAGATTTGTTGGTCTTTAGGGCATAAGCTCTGTGGGGAATTAAGTTTGCAATTAAATCCAAGCTGAGGGTGTGGGTTTTGATATTTAAACTAACCTCAGAGTCTGAAACACTAAGGCAAGGGGGCTTTTGTGAATCAGCACAAAAGGGTAAATGACTTATTGGTTCACAAAAGAGGGGCATAGTGAGCAGGAAAAATATTAGCTGTATCATATAGTCTTTTTCTGTATCCAGTTCAAGATGGCCTCGGGAATGGCTTGAAGTCCCAGGATTTTGGTTGCGGCATTTAGTTTCACTGCGGATCCAGGCATACCATATACTACAGAGGTAGCTTCATCCTGAGCAATAGTCAAAGAACCAGCATTTTTCATTTGTAATAAGCCAGAAGCTCCATCACTTCCCATTCCAGTTAGGATTATACCCATACAGTTTTTTCCTGCCAACTTGGCGGCCGATTTAAATAACACATCCACAGCCGGCTTTTGATAATTGATCTGGGGGCCAGAGCGCAGTTGAATCTGATAATCGGCCCCGCTACGACCTAGAACCAAATGAAATCCCCCGGGTGCAATATAGACATATCCAGGTAGTACCGATTCCTGATTCTCGGCTTCTTTGACTTCTAGAGCACAGATTCGGTTCAAAGACTGAGCAAAGGACTGCGTAAACACCGGTGGCATATGTTGCACAATGACTATGCCAGGAAGTCCTCTGGGCAGGGGTTTTAACACCTCTTCAATGGCTTTGGTTCCTCCGGTAGATGCACCAATCACTATCAGTTTGTTGGTGGTGTCAATATTGGCGAGACTAAGAGACGGCCTGGTTTGCAAACTCAGTTTCTGGGTTAAGACTCGCATGGAAACGGTGGATGCTGCCCTTACTTTGTCGGACAACTCTCTGGCTAGCGGGCCTAAAGAAAAACTGGAATCCGGTTTGGCAACGACTTCCACGGCCCCATATTCAAAGGCCCTTAAGGCCAGTTCTGAATTTTTTTGGGTTAGGCTTGAGATAATGATGACTGGGGTAGGCACAAACTTCATAATCTTTCTTAGGAAAGTTATGCCATCCATTTTGGGCATTTCAATATCCAAAGTAATTACATCCGGTTTTAGGTTCACAATCATATCCCGAGCCGTGTAAGGCTCAGGAGCAGTGCCTATGACTTCAATGTCTGGCTGGTTTGCTAAAGCATTTTGCAGAGTCGTTCTAACAACCGAAGAATCATCCACAATTAAAACTCGGATTTTTTTCACAGAATCGAGCCTCTTAAAAATACTGCCAGTCTGTGGGATTCAAAGTTTAGCTCTTCGTACACACTGATATCACCATCTACGGGATCACCAGTGACGGGGATGCCTAATGCGTATCTGCCTTCAGGATCGATCTGGTTTAAAAAGTTGCCTGCCAGCATGTTTAGAATCTCAAGTACTGTGGAGCCAATCTGAGCGTCTGTTACCTGGGAAGACTGAATACCCATAAAGTTTTTAGTCAACTGCATGGCTAACTCCCAATCAATATTCAGACACAATTTGAGAGTATCCTGTTGTTTATGTGCAATGGGCACAAAACAGCGATACTGTTTTTCGGCCGCAGGCACAAGTTCCTCCTGAGGAATCATAAAAAACATTTTCTGAAATACTTCAGAAATCGCCATCCTCATCATCATTTGTTGCTGCGGGTTGGATATCTGCATTATGTTCCTCCAGAATTGCCAGGATTGCATTTCTAAGCTCTGTGGCTTGAAATGGCTTCTTTAAGTACCCAGCTACTCCAAGTTTCTGGGTTTTTGACAAAAAATCTTCTCGTCCCTCGGTAGATATAACCATCACCGGCAAAGTATTAAACTCTTGATGACTGCGGATTTTTTCAATTAGTTCTACCCCACTCATTTGTGGCATGTGAATATCGGTTAGAATCATGTCTACCCACTGTTCTTCAAGCACCGTTAGGGCATCAATTCCGCTGCCAGCCTCAAAGACCAAAATATCCAGCCCCGTCATGTGAAGGACTTTTTTTATCACTACCCTCATGGCCGAGGAGTCATCTACAACTAATATGTTATAAGCCATACCTACCTCGTTTAACCAGTCTCAATTGTGATTGTGGAGTTCCCCTGTTTTAGAAGAATTAATCCGTCATCGATTTGAATTTCTACGGTCCGACTCACGGAGCCGCCTACAAATTCCTGTTCTAAAAAGACATTATTTTTCCAGAGAATTTTTTGCAGAGTTGCAAAATTTCGATCGCCAATGTTCATTACATTGGCAGCATCCCGAATCGTAGCACATCCAAAGGCATAAACTTTCAAAGATTGTTTGGTGGCTCCTAATTTATAACATTCCTTAAACAAAAGCGGCACAGCAGTATCAACATACTTGAGCGCATTAAAATCAGGAAGCAAGGATTTTTCCTTGCCTTCAGGTAGCAGGCTGTGAAGCATTCCCGCCAGTTTAAGTTTTTTATCGTACAAGACCAGACATAAACAAGAGCCCAGTGCATAAGTGACGATACTGGAACCGGGTAGGTTACTGACAGCCATGTCGGATATGCGAACAATGATTTTTGACATAAGAATTGTTAGCGTTTCACTTGATATACTGAGGATTTGACAAACTGCAATCCATGATCAGATTTACTAAGGGCTTCGGAAAGCCCAACAATCAGATAACCATCTTTTTTGATACAGGCTTTGAATTTATCCACCAGTTGTTTTTGGGTTAAAGAGTCAAAATAGATCATGACATTACGGCACAATACCAAATCAAATTTGTGGCGAAATGGAAAGGGCTGCATCAGATTAAAATGTCTGAATCTGATTTTTTCTGAGAGGGCCGGATTTATTCTGAAGGCCCCAGCCTCAATTTCCTCAAAGTACTTCATTTTCAGATCAGGACGGATTTCTGCCAGAGCTTCCTCAGAATAAATTCCATTTTGAGCAAATTTTAGGACCTTGGTAGAAATATCTGTGGCTAAAAACTGAATATTCCAGGAGTCTGGCTCGGGAAGATTTTCAAGAAGGTGAATCAATACGGAATAGGGTTCCTGCCCTGAGGAGCAAGCCGCAGACCAGACGCGGATCTCACGGTTTTTTTGGGCTAGAAACTCAGGAATAATGCGCTCACGGATAAAATCGAAATGCTGGATTTCGCGAAAAAAGCGCGTAACATTTGTGGAAACAGCATCGATAAACTCGGTTAGTAATCTTGGTTCCCGGCCGCTTTCCAAGGTCTCCAAAAGTGATTTGTAATCCGTGATCTTTTCGCGGCGCATGAGTTTTGTCAGCCTGGATTGCAAAAGCGACTTTTTGTCAGGACGAATATGAATCCCGCTGTTTTTATAAACAATTTCTGCAAACTGCTTAAAGCACTGTAGTGAAAGTTCGCTCATTCCAAGGAATCCAAAACCACCAGTTCTTCCTGACTTAGAATCCCGTTAATATCTAAAAGGGTTTTAATCTGGTTTCTGACCTTGGCCACTCCCAAAATAAACTTTGGATCAAAATTGTTGCCGAATTTAGGTGTCTTTTCGACAATATCCGGGGTTACTGTCAGGACTTCACAGACTGTATCAACAATCAGGCCCATGGTAAATGAGGTGTTGTTGGTACTAAGCTCAGTAACCACAATACAGGTTTTATCATCGTAAGCCGCGGCATTTAATTCAAACTTGAGTCTCAGATCAATCACGGGGATAATTTTTCCCCTCAGGTTGATAATGCCTTTGACAAAGTTGGGGGACATGGGAATTGGGGTAATGTCCATCAGACCTACAATTTCTTTAATCCTCAAGACCTCTATACCGTATTCTTCCTTATCAAGAAGAAATGTTAAAAATTTGCCGGAGATATTAAGCTTCTGTTCAGTAGCACTGCCTAGATTTTCCATAATTTATCCTTTGTCCGATAACCTGCTGTTGACCAACTGTCCAATATCCAAAATCAATCCAACTCTACCATCTCCTAATACCGCTCCACCGGCAATCGCCTTCAGACTTTTAAATTTTTCTCCCAATGACTTGATTACAACTTCCTGTTTTCCGGCCAAATGATCAACCAACACCGCATAGGTCCGTCCGTCCGATTCCACCACCACTACAATACCTTCCGATGGATGCAAACACTGGGGTTCAATTTTGAAATATTCATGCAGTCGCACCAGCGGAATCAACTGATTGCGCACTTTCACCATTTCACCCTTGCCCAAAATGGTCAGGCAGTTTTCAGGTAGGGGCCTCAAAGATTCACGGATGTTAATGGTAGGTATGATGTACTGTTCGTTTTTCACCTGAACTATCATTCCCTCCATGATAGCCAATGTAAGCGGAAATTTGAGTGTAAAAATGCTACCTTGGCTCAAAGTGCTGTCAATATCCAGTGAGCCCCGCAACTTCTCCAGAGCTTTCATGACAATATCCATGCCCACACCACGGCCAGACACATCGGTCACGGTTTTGGCAGTCGAAAATCCAGGGGCCAGGATCAGCCGAAAAATTTCCTGATTACTTAACTTGGTTCCCTCTTTGATCAGGCCTCTTTGTTGGGCCAGATTATAGATCCGCTCAGGATCGATTCCCTGACCATTATCCTGTAGAGTAATCACGATGGAACCGTCCTTGTGACCAGCGCTTAGCTTGATGGTTCCAGTGTCAGTTTTCCCGGCTCTTAGTCTAGCTTCTTTGGATTCAATACCGTGATCGCAGGAATTTCTGACCATGTGTACCAAGGGTTCGTAGATTTCATCCACGATATTTCGATCTACCTCCGTGTGTTCTCCCTCTAAAATCAAATCAATGTCTTTATTCAGTTTTCCCGAAACATCTCTTACGATTCTTTGCATTTTCTGAAAGGTGTTGGAGATTGGTACCATTCTTAAGGAGAGGGCGTTATGCTGCAAAGAATTTACTACTCTTCTTAATTGAGAAAGTTCGGTCAGCAGGCGTTTGTCCTGGATTTTGAGATGATTTAAGCAGCCTTGCAGGATGTTGTTGGAAATAACCAATTCTCCCACTAAATCTAATAGACCATCCATTTTGGCTGTGTCCACTCGCATAAATTTAGCTGTAGCCTTGGCAGGGGATTTATACGGGTTATCAGATTTGTCTGTTTCCTCATTGGCTTCTGCCAATGAGGGAGCCGTTGTTTGTTTGGTTGGTTGTTCTGTGGGTTGAGGGATGGGCTCAGCTCCGGCCTCAGGCGATACTGCTGGTTTTGAGACTACAGGGGCCAATATTGGATTTGTCTCTTCTACCATGGCCGCAGCCAACAGTTTTTCACGAACACTGGTGCCACCACTCAGTTGTTGTTCCAACTCATTGGTATTCTGGCCCAAGGCTTTACGGCAGGCAATTACAAAGGAGCGAACTGGTATAATCAAAGGCTCAGGCTTGCCTCCCCCTAAAAGGACTTCCAATTGATTGACCATGCTTTTAAGGTAATCAACCCCAGAAAAGATCACATTGGCCAGAGCCTGAGAATAATGAAGCTGCCCGTTTCGTACCGAAGATAAAATATCTTCCAAAGCATGGGCAATATCACAGATATCAACCAGATCTAAAAATGACGAGATTCCTTTGATGGTGTGAAAGGGGCGAAAAATATCGTTGATGGTATCTTTGGCAGTTGGATTTTTTTCCCAGATCAACATTTGCAAATCAATGCTTTCCAAATGCTCGTTAGCCTCGGATACAAAGGCTGAGATTAAATCGGAATCCTGATTCAGAATCTTTTCAAGATTTATGGGTCTTGTCTCATCTATCGTTGGTAGTGAAAAGTCAAAAGGGTTGGTCTTATCTGAGGATGAGGCAACCTGAGTGTTTATCTCACTGAGTTGTTGCCGAATAAGGGTTCCTAGGTCCTGAAGCTTAATCAGATCAGCCTCTGTTTTAAAATCAGCCAAGATTTGAAAGAAGGAAGTGAGGGATTCTTTAAGTTGATTTGGAAAGGTCTCCCAGGGAATTGTAAATTCCAAAACCTGAGCCTGAACCTGATGTAATTCTTCTGGGTTGGTCAGATCGATTAAAATCAGTTCATCGCAAAGAGATGTAAATTGAACAATAAAATTGGACATTGGTGAGGAATTATAGAACAGGGGGGGCAATTTCGGGAAATATAAAATTAGTAAAAAATTTACTACTTACTTTAGTTGCCTTAAACGCTTAAGTGTAACTATAATTCTTCGGGTGTCAACTCTTGAAACATTGAGGTGGGTCTGTGTTAAAAGATTCAAAATTGTGGATTAAAATCGCCGCTGGATTTTTTGTAGTCCTAATGATTACGGTAATTTTAGGCGTGGTGGCTACTGTTCAAATGAAGGCAGTCAGCCATGATTCTGAAATTATGCATGTGGCATTACTGCCGGAAGCCTTGCAGGTATCTGGTTTGCAGTCTGAATTTTTACAGACCAATTTGAATGTGCGCTCTTTTGCCTTGGTTGGGGAAACTCGCTACCGAGAGCAGGGAGAATCCGGACTGGTTGAAATTGGAAATAGAGTGAAGGAATTGCAGAGTTTGGCTCGGGAGCAGATTCGGACATTACCCCAGTTAGCAGCCAAAATGATTGAGCTTGACAAACACATCGTGGAGTACACAAACCTTTCTAAACAAACCTTTCAGACGGTGGCTAAAATTCAGCAATACAATTCTCAAAGAAGGATAGCGGGTGAGGCATTAAACAAGGCTTCTCTGGAAATGCAGGGGCTGCAATCCAAACTGATTGCAGAGGATGTAGCCAGAGGCACTGATTTAACTCCTAGGCTTCAGTTTCTGGATCTGCTGAACGAAATGGTCGCATTAGGTTACAACACACGCTTGCGAAACATTATCGCTTCGGATGACAGGGACGCTTCGCTTTTGGATGAATCAAATGCCATGTTGCAGCAACTTGAGCAGAAACAGCCGGCATTGGTGAAATATTTCACCACAGATGTTTGTCGCCGTGCCTACGCAGACCTTCAGAACGCCACTAGATCATTTAAGGAAGCAATGAATGGTTGGAGACTGGAGTTCACCAAGCAGATTGAGATTGACTTGAAGCGTACAGAGGCTGGCAGGCAGGTTCGTTTTTTATTGGATGAATTGTCTACGGAAGCCATGACTATGGCCGATCATATGGGTGCAAAAAATGTTTCCCAGTTGGCTGAGGCTCAGACAGTAATTTTCTGGGGTTTAATAGCAGCCTTGGTGGTAGGAATTTTATTGGCCACCATGATTATTTTAAGCATTACCCGCCCAGTGAACGCCGTAACAGCAAGCTTAAATGATGGGGCCGAGCAAATGAATCTGGCCGCCTCAGAAACGGCCAATGCGGCCCAGAATGTGGCCGAGGTGACAACCCATATATCAGCATCCCTTGAAGAGACCAGTGCCTCTATTGAAGAAGTTACCAGTATGGTACATAAAAATGCCGATCATGCCCGAGAGGCCAATCAGCTTATGAAAAGTACTGGGGATACGGTTTTGGCTGCCAACAAAGCTATGGGCGAAATGCAACAGAGTATGAACAGCATTAATGGAAACTCTCAAGAAATGGCCAAGATCATCAAAGTAATTGAAGAAATTGCTTTTCAGACCAATCTTTTAGCCTTAAATGCGGCGGTTGAGGCAGCTCGGGCTGGGGAACATGGTCAGGGCTTTGCAGTGGTCGCCGATGAGGTCAGAAATCTGGCCCAGCGCGCTGCAACCAGTGCCAAGGACATATCAAATCTGATTGAAACCGCTTCCAAAAATGTGGGTGATGGCCTGATTCGGGTTAACAATGTGGCTGAAAGGCTCAATGAGGTAACAAACAGTGCTAAAAAGGTGGCATCTTTGGTGGAAGAGATTGCAACAGCCTCCAATGAGCAGGCCCATGGGATTGAGCAAATCAATAAAGCCATTGCCGATATGGAAAAAGGTACCCAGCAGGTAGCGGCCAATGCCGAGGAATCGGCGGCATCCAGTGAGGAAATGTCCTCACAAGCCGAGTCTTTAAGAGAAATTGTTATGGAACTGATGGCCATTGTG
>DITF01000255.1 GCA_002422125.1 bacterium UBP17_UBA6191 | reverse complement strand
CTCTTTTATGAGCCGTGACAGATGGTTGATTTGTGGTAGATTAAGAAATATGACCGCTATAACTTCCGTAGCGGTATCAAGGAGATTACCCACAGGGCCCTCCTACAGTTGTCACAGGGAGTGATTTTATGATTTTTTTTATGCTTATATTTTTAAGTTTCCCTGTCTACGCCTACGACGATATGGAGAAGTGGCCTTTTTGTCAGGATCTTTTAAGCAAATATTCACCAGAGAAAATTCGGGATGATCTGATTGATGATATAAATCTTCGTTTGAGTGTCCCAGAATCGGAATACATCGTTAAGACTGTATGGCATACAGATTTGGGATATAACACAGCGGCTTTCAATCGGGCCCGTGGAATAGGTACACGCTCCAGTGTATCTCCTGAAGAAAAACTAAAGAGTACCGGTCATCTTGATGGTGCAATCCTTGAGTCTATATCCTGCATTGCCGGATTGACAAATTTGTCGAACATCGCAGAATATTTGATTGGAAGATTTCCACATGATGGACGGAGAATTAGTCTGATACAAAAGGACATGTTTGGTACTCGTGAGGAATTTTTAAATTATTTATGGAGTATGCGCGATGAAAACTGGCACTCATCAGGCACAAGGAATCGAGCACTCCCAATACTGCTCATGCAAGCAGGCTTAGAAGACAAAAAGTTTTTTGATTTTGTTTCCCCAGGAATCCGCAGTAGTTACCCTCACTACATTCCCATGCTGGAGTTTTTTCAGAGAAGTACGGGGTTGAATCATGAAACTTTAAGGCAGGCTTTAAGGCACGAGGATTATTATGTATTTGAGTGGGCCGTGAAAAAGATTTCCTCCCAACATATTACGGAGCTTTATACAGAATTAGCCGATGCGATTAATCAATTAATTCGGATAACGGGTCGAATAATACCGGACAAATCCGAGATGAGGAAAGGAAAGCTGCGCTTGTTCACTCAGTACAGACATTTGCCCTTTGAGGATGAAGTCCTCGTCTATGAATATACACCTCACCATTTTCATCCACCTCCTGCCTGGAATCTTCATCCTCTACCTCCTAACACCAAAATCAAGGAGGAGTACAAAACCAGAAAAAGTGATAAGCTGTATTAGCTTTTAAAATTATGCCAAACACACATCAAGGATCAATGACTCCTAAACATCCCCTGATTTTTCACCCCGTTTTTGAGATTCAACAAAGGCTGGAAAAATTGTATGCCCCTCATGCACCTTTGGACTCCAAGGCCGTCTATGGTCTATGCCGAGAGAATTTTTTTCTGCTGGAGGAGATTTTAGCTCAGCACCAGGATATTCGTGAGGGACTTAAAATAGAGCTACTGCCAATCAATACTTTGCCAAATCGTATTCTGGATTTGCTTGAGAAGCATTCAGATATTGTGCTGACGGATCCCAATTTGATCCCCCTTTTAGAGACTCTGCCCAAGGATAACGAGGAAGAGGCCATATTATTTGTGAGCTCTTTATGTAATTTTTCCTTTGGTAAACCATTGGGCTCCTTCTTTTTTGGGGGCCGAGCCTCTAGCCTGCATCGTTTTCTGAGCTCTCAAGAAGCGTTTGAGGCCGGCCCGTGGAGCTCAGTAACCGTGCTTGTCAATCAGGAATCTGATTACAAGGCTTTATTGAAACAATCCAAAGTGCCCTGTTCGCAAAATTTAGTCTGGTACGGTCCCTTTACCGAACAAGAAAATTTCCGGAACCACAAACTTGAAAACATCACTCATGTGGCAGAGTTTTATAGTCCTGAACAAGCTGCCTTAAACATAATCCCCTGCCATAGAAGTGGTTTCACTAAAGTATCTTGGTTGGTGCGAAAGTCCAGCTTAGAGCAGTTGGAACAGATGAAGTCTTTGCTGGCTGGTCTAGGCATTTTTGCTGAACTACATCATGAGCCTTGTAAGTTGAGTTTAAATCCACAGGATTTTGCCCAAATTCTTCAAGGTTGTCCTGACAGAGAGTGGATCCTACGCTGTTTTTCTGTATTGTTTCAAAAATTTCTAAGCTGGAAATATAGCGATCCTTTGTGCCGTGACTTTACACCTTAAGGTGGGTATGCTTAAATATGGTTCTAGTTGCCCTTTACGATCTGGAGTACACATGAAATTTAGAGCCGCATCATTAGTTTTGGCCATGTTCGCACCGGTTGTGCTTCATGCCAACGGAGTTCTGCTTCAGTACAACTATCAGGAAAACAAGCCGCTGTTTTATGTGCTGAATATGCAGAGTGCCTCCTCTTTCACCACTCCAGACAGCCCCGAAAGAAATCTGAAAATGGAAACCCATGTGGCCATGCGTCAGGAACTGATTGAAAAAGATGGGGACGAATTAAAAATAGCCATGACCATTCTGAATGCACTTCAGAAAGTAAACGATGTGGCCAAGCCCTTCCCACAAGGTACAAACCAGACCCAAATTGTGCGTATGAAAACCAACGGCACCATTTTGTCGACCTTGACTCCCGTACCTGGCCAAAGCCCTGACCAGAATGCTATGCAAATGGTTTTCCCCGAAGATGCCGTAGAAGCCGGAAAAAGCTGGACTCGCATTAAAGAAATTGCCCAGCCCATTCCTGTGGAAACCAAGACCTTGTACAAAATCACACAGCTAGGCCCAGAACAAGCCATTATCTCCTCAATCATGAGGCTTGAAAATACGGCTGGTGATGCCATAAACGCTACAACTAAAGGAACTACTACCTTTAATCACAAGTTAGGCAAAATTGAGCAGTCCACTGCCGAGTCAAAATTTCAGTTTGAAATCCCTATGAAGGTTCCTGGCCTTTTGCCAAACAGTGCCAATGTCAAAGTAACTTTGGATATGCAGATTCACATCAAGGAAGTTACAGAGGCTGAAGCCATGCTTAATCCCTGGGAGTCCAAAGGTAATAAGTAAAGTATGTTACCCCTAACACTATGGTTTGTCTTAGTAGCAGGGGTATTTTGCGACAGTTTACCGGTTGCGAACTATGAGTTTTCAGAGAATATGGCCGAGGCTCTGCAAAGGGGCAACCATCTTTTTAAGACTCAGAATGTAGAAGAGGCCCTGATTGAGTTTGAAAATGTGGTTCTGATGGAACCAACCAATGTCAAAGGGCTGACTGGCATCATGCAGTGTTATCTGCGCCTAGGCGAGTTAGGAAAAGCTCGGGATATGTTGGATGAGATTCGCCGCTACTCAACCAATGCCAATCTTTTAAACACTTTGACCAAACACATGGATGAGGCCGAACGATTATCGGATCAGATGGCAGCCCGAGATTTTTTTTCGCAACAAATGAGTGATTTTGAAAACGCCACCGACCCCAAGCCACCTCCCGAAACCAACACTCCGATAGTTACTCCGGCCAGTGCCATGGAAGCGGCATCGCCTAGGGGTAAGTTCGCCAAGGCAATTCAACTTCAGAAACGCGGATTTACATCTCAGGCAATTCCTCTGTTTATGGATGCAATTATGGAGGATGCCAATCTTTTATACGCCAACGACCATAAATTGCTGGAAAGCAGTCGTTCCTATTACCTCAATCAAACCAGGACTGACCCCAAGGATTTAAAATCTTTATTTATACTTGGTTGGATTTGGGAACAATATATGAACCCTGAGCAGGCCCAAAGTGTTTATAAGAAGATTCTGGAAATCGCTCCGATGGATGGAAGAGAATATAAAATTGCGGCTGGAAAGATTGAGTATTTTATTCAGGAAGCCAAACGACTTGAAGATGTAAGGGCTAAAGAAGAAGAAATACTGCGCATGGACTCAGAACGCTACCGTCGAGTACAAATTGCCAATGGAAAATATTCCGGTTATACCAAAGAACAGTACTTAGAACTTGGGCAAAAGTTCTTTGATGACAAAAACCTCCCAGAGGCCATCATACATTTGCAAGGTGCAGTTGCCCTGATGCCAGAAAATCCCAACGCTCACTACCAGTACGCCTTAGTCCAAATGGAGTCGGCATTTCAGGGAAATGACAATGGTTTTGCCATAGCCAAACGGGAATTGGAAGCAGTTTTAAGTTTAGATCCTGAGCCTCTGTTAAAGCAAAAGGCCGAGGATCTGTTAAATAGCCTGTCCAAAAATACAAGTCCTGGTACTCAGCCCTGACACTGAGCCCGCACCATTCGTTTAAGAACCTTGCCTGTAGCCGACTTAGGCAGTTCGTCCAAACAATATATTTTTTTGGGAACCTTATAGGATGCGAGAACACTCCTTAAATGTCTGCGCAACTCATCCTGGTTGATCAGGGCCGGTGAGACGGCCAAAGCTGGCTCCTCCCCTCTCAATTCGGACTCAATCCCAAAAGCGCAGGCCTCCTGCACGGCTTGCCAGCCAAGTGCTGCTTCTTCAATTTCTTTGGGAGAAATGTTTTCACCGGCACTGATAATCAGGTCTTTTAGTCGTCCCTCCAGAAACAATGCTCCGTCCTGAGTCAGAAACCCCAAATCACCAGTATGAAACCAGCCATTTCTTAGTCGGCCCTCATAAGGATCGTCCATCCTAAAATAGCCTTGCATTAAGCCTTCAGAACGAAACAAAACCTCACCAACCTGATTAGGCATCAAATCATCCCCTTCTGGACTTACAATTTTGATCTGAACCCCAGGCAAGGGATGGCCCACACCACCCAAGCAACCTGGCTCCTGCCTGAAATTGGCTGTAAGCACTGGTGCGGCTTCCGTCATTCCATACCCTTCAGCAACCACCACTCCATATCGCTTTAACATGGCTTCGGCCGCAGCTTTTCCTAAGGCCTCTCCCCCAGAAATATATAATCTAACCCTTTTAAGAAGCTCCGCTTCAGGTTTAAGTTGTAAAAAAACCTTGATCATGGCCGGTACCAAAGCAGCAATACTCACTTGATTGCTGCCTATTGCCTGTAATACTTCCTGAGGTTTAAACCGGGGCATCATGTAAATGCTGGCCCCAACCTGAGTAGGCAACAAAAGATTTACCGTCAGGGCAAAACAATGAAAAAATGGCAATACCGATAAAAAGCAGTCTTTATCCGTGAACTGAAACACTTCTTTGCAGGCAGAAACATTGGACAATAAATTACTGTGACTTAGACTGACTCCCTTGATAGCTGCACTAGAAGTTCCTGAGGTGAATAAGATCAGAGCTACATCATCGTTTCCACGGATTGGATTTACAACCTCAACCACTTCCTGCGCTGAGGCAGTCATCAAATCTTCAACACTGATAAAACGCACATTAGGAGCTGAGTGCAAGGGCTCCAACATGTCCTTTAGGCCTACAACTACTGATAATCCAGCCAAGTCCATGGCCTTAAATTGCTCCTGAGGTTGGAGCAAAAAGTTCATCGGCACCCCAATCAAGTCAGCCGCTATGACTCCATATAACAGGGGCACACATTCGGGAATGGACGGGATCAGTAAACCAACCCTGGTACCTGAGCCAATTTCCTTTTTCAGATAGGCACCGATACTACTCGCCTGTTTTACAACCTGAGAATAGGTCAGTGTCCCTTGTTGACTTTTTACCAGAACTGCTTCTGGGTTCCGACTTGCGGACAGCACCAGACCATGATACAGATTTTGCCCCAAACCCTTGTGCATAGCCATTCCTTTCCAAGATATGCTACATTGTACCAGACATGCTTAAGCCTTGCCCTCGTTGCAACCAAGATACTGAATCTGACGATAAATTTTGTGGAACCTGCGGGTTTTTATTACGCCCAGACTCTGGGTTAAAAGCAGACGAGGTCTTTTCTCCAAAATCAGAACCAAAAAAGGTTTTTTCTCTGGAAGATGACCCTACAGAAGCCCCAGCAGTGGAAACGGCCTCCTCAGAAACCAAGGCAAAAAAACTTGATCTGGCCACAAAAATTAAAGTCAAATCCAAAACTCAGGGAAAAATTCTAAAGCGGCTAATGCAATCTATAGGGAGCCTGATTGCCCTCATTCTGTGGCTTGGGTTATGTGGCTTAAGCCTTGGGTTTGGGTATTTGGTTTTTGTAACTGGGGACAAAACCCTAAATTTAACTACAGTTTTATCTGGCTTGGCCTTTTTGATTCCCGGATTGTATTGGCTTACTTTGAAAAATCGGGGTTTTAGTATCTCCTTAGCTCATTATCCTAGCCTGATTCTATTGATTCTGAGTATCTGCTCGGCCCAGTTTCTGGGACAAATGGTGTA
>DITF01000192.1 GCA_002422125.1 bacterium UBP17_UBA6191 | reverse complement strand
ATTGGCTTTTGGAACCACGGACAAGACTTCTAAAGCTTCCACAGCCGAGTCTACACAAAACCAGTTTGTCTCGGACTTTAGTGCCTCAACCACCAGACTTAAGCCATGCCCATAGGCATTCGCTTTAACCACCGGGGCTAAAATTGTATCTTTGGGGAATCTTGAGGCAATCTGCCCGAAATTGTGTACCAGATTTGCGGAACTAATTTCAATCCAGCTTCGATGGCTATGCATTCTACTCACCTTCCCAAAAGCACCTCAGAAAAACCCTCAAGAGCATCATGATAATCCTGATGTTTCCCTTGGCTCACCACCTGAACACCACCCACAAATACATCCTGTATCATTTCTTTGGAGCCGGAAAAAATTAGCCTGTCCCAAAGCGTTTCCGGTTCTGGGTGAATCACGGAAGGGTGATTGGCATCCAATACAATAAAGTCAGCCATATCCGAAACCTTAAGACCCCCAACCTTAAATCCACTACTTTGTGACGAGCCCCTGTACAAACTTTTTATAAGCCGTGTGCCTGTGCTGTTTTGAGTGCGATCCGCCGCCACACAGCGGCTTTTGTAAAGAAGTCTCTGTCCATACTCCAACATCCTTAATTCTTCAAAAGGATCCAGGCGAATATTGCTATCTGAGCCAATACTGATTTTTCCATTCCAATCAAACCAGTCTCTTAAGGGAAATACCCCATCGCCTAAATTGGCTTCGGTTATGGGACAAAGCCCAGCCACAACATTTTTGCAAGCCATGCCTGATAATTCAAGGGCATTAACATGAGTAGCATGAATCAGGCTCCACTGTTCGTTCACAGGCAGATTTTGCAAAAGCCATTCCACCGGTCGTTTCCCATAAAATTTTTGACACTCTAAAACTTCCAATTCCTGTTCCGCAATATGAATATGAATGGGGATTTTTTGATGGGTAGTATTGCTAAATAGTTCCTTTAAGGCTTCATGACTAACGGCCCTTAAAGAATGTATTGCCATGCCACAGAGAAACGAATCACTATTTTTGGGGCTTAAGCCATCTAAAAATTCCAGATAATCGGCCACAGAATTCATCAAAAAAGCCTGTTGCTCCTTTAACGCTGTCTTTCCAAAACCACCAAGCATATACAGAACTGGCAAAAGTGTCAGTCGAATCCCGGCCCGCTTGGCATTCTCAATCAAATGCAGGCATAATAAATCTCTTGGGACCCGAGGTAGTCCATTGGCCTCATGATGAAAGTAATGAAACTCTGTCAATGTGGTATACCCAGACTGGAGGTTTTCGGCCATAAAAAATCGACATATTTTAAAAAAATCCTGCTCGCTTAGCCCCCCCACGAGACCATACATTCTTTCTCTCCAGCCCCAAAAGCTGTTTTTACCCTCAAAACTAATCTCGGCAAAACCAGCCATAGCCCTCTGAAAACAATGAGAATGAGAGTTTACAAATCCAGGAATCACCACCCTGTAACGAGTGACACCACCCTGAGCTGGTAAACATCGAACCACTCTTCCCGAGTTATCAATCTCAAGCCGTATGTCTTTTTGCCAATCCTCTCCATCAAATAGAAGATCAGCTTCCAACAATTTCATTTAAGCTCCAAAGCCAGTGAATTTAACAAATCCTCCAGAACAACCCGCATTTTCACGAGCTTTTCACCACAAACCTTATTTGCATCATCCAGATAAATTTCCTGATTCATTTCCACCTGCAAACTGAATCTGCCCTGATCGGGCTTTCCGAATCGTCGAGTCAGGTTTCCACCTAAAAAAGGGTCATTGATAGAATAGGAATAACCGTGGGATTCCACCAGACTGCCTAGTTTCATAAGCCATTGATCAGGACAGGTCAATCCCCCTCGATTCGAGAAATTAAAGTGAGCAAAAGGCTCGTCACGGATGGCCTTCACCACCGGACGAATACTGTGAAAATCCAATAAAAGGGAACCGCCAAAATACTGGTGGGCCCGGCCTAAATGGTCCTCAATTCCTTGGTAATAAGGCACATAATATTCCCTGATTCTTTCTGAGATTTCCTGTTCATCTGGGGCACAGCCCTCACGATAAATAGCCTGTTTATCAAAAGTGTGTAATGGTATCAGGCCCGCAATTCTGTCACTTCCAGGATACAAAGGTTCTTCGGTTGGTAGGGGCCGGTTTAGATCCACCACATACCTTGAATAGAGGGCTGCCTGCAAAGGAATACCTAGTTCAGGCACAAAACTCAATAGGTTGGCCACACCCCAGTCCGTATCTTCAAGCTTTAAAATATCGGGATGGCTCACCCTGTCAATAAACCCTTTAGGCAAGCGGAGTCCAGCATGAGGAACACTGATTAGAATCGGGGTTTGAATCCGGCTAGGCCAGATTTTCAGACAGAGATCCCCTGCTACCATGATTTTCTCCTAACTCGACTTTTTATTATTGGAATACACACCATAGCCGTTGGCCTCTATCCATTCCAATACTCTTTGTAACCTGTTGATACGAATTTCAGGACTGTTTTCCCCTGGAATATACCACTGGGTCTGCATATCCTGATTTTCATCCCACAAAATCCCGTACTTGTCCGGCCTTCTTGAGATATCTGAACCCGCCAATAATACACAGGCATTCACAGAAGTAAAACCACAAATATTGTGGCGGTTTCGACTTAAAAACTCCAAAGTCAGGCAAAAATCCTCTTCTGTTTCGCCCGGAAAACCAACAATGATATTTAACTGAGTGTTAATGCCTGCATCTCTAACCCGTTTTAATCCTTCCTCAGCCAATTCCAGATTAAATCCCTTATGCATCAGACGCATGACCTTTGGCGAGCCACTTTCAAGACCAAAATTTAAGGTCTTGAGTCCATTTCTAGCCAAAATCTTCAAATCTTCGATCTTCAATTGTCGATTAGGAGTGGCCAAAGCAATCCAT
>DITF01000383.1 GCA_002422125.1 bacterium UBP17_UBA6191 | reverse complement strand
GGCCCAGCTTTCCACAGGGCAGCAGCAAAGAGTGGCCTTGGCCCGCGCCTTAGCTGGCTTTCCCAAATTGGTATTGGCTGATGAGCCTACAGGCAATCTTGATCCGCATCATGCTAAAGAATCGGTAGAACAAATTCTTAAGCTTTGTCGGCAGGAGCAGGCGGCTTTGTTGTTAGTCAGCCATGATGAGGCTGTTTTAAGTATGCTGCCCCAGGTAACCGACCTAGCATCCTTAAATGTGGCTTCAAGGGTAGCATCATGATATCGCGGATTCTGGTTCTATTTCTGATTGTGNNTGCGCAAGAGTTTTTACCAGCATGCCCTAGCTAGCACAATTACCATTTTGGGCATTGGTCTGGCCACGGGTCTGGCTATGTCCGTATTTAGCATTCAAAGTCAGAGCCGTCAGGCATTTACGATTGGGGCCACCGGTTTTGATGCAGTGGTTGGGGCTAGAGGCTCTCAGCTTCAGTTAGTCTTAAATAGCATTTTTCATCTGGAAACCAGCCCAGGAAACTTGCCTTGGGACATTTATACCTCTCTTAGAGATGACCCAAGGGTTTCATTTGCTGTGCCCTATGCCACTGGGGACAATTATCGGGGATTTCATATCATTGGCACGACTTTGGATCTGTTTGAAAAAGTTTTAGTGCATGATAGGCCTCTTTACCAAATTCAAGGTGTGGGTAGGCTATTTAATCCCGAATTAAGGGAGGCCGTAGTTGGATCGTTTGTGGCCCAAAGAACGGGACTAAAAGTTGGCTCTGTGTTTAATCCATATCACGGGCTTGTGTATGATGAAAAGACCAAACATGAGGAAGAGTTTGTGGTAGTTGGGGTTATGCGCCCAACCAATACCCCATCGGATCGAGCTATCTTTATTCCCATTGAGGGAATTTTTCGGATGGGTGGGCATGTTCTTAGGGGCGCGGGCACAGAATACAAACCAGATGCCTATACGGATATTCCCGATGAACATAAAGAAGTTAGCTCAGTGCTTCTGAAGCTAAAGGCCCCACAAATGGGATTTACCTTAAATCAGATGATTAACCGGCAGGGCAAAGAGGCAACTATGGCCTGGCCGATTGCCACAGTCATGGCCGATATTTTTGATAAGATGGGCTGGATGGAGAGGGTTTTGGGAGTAGTGGCCTGGCTGGTTCTTCTGGTGGCATCATTTTTGATATTTACCAGTATTTACAGTGCCATGAATGAAAGACGCAGAGAGTTTGCCATCTTAAGGGCTTTGGGGGCCAGTCGCTTTGTGGTTTTTTCGGCCATACAACTGGAAGCCATGACCCTAGCTCTTTTGGGATGCCTGTGTGGATATATGATCAATTCCTTGATCCTCAGCAGTGCAGCCTATATTATCAAGTCACAGGTGGGAGTGGTTCTATCGGTATGGCAGTACCATGATGCCTATCTGTTTGTGCCACTAGGAATGTTAGTTCTGGGTATGATTGTGGGACTAATCCCTGCACTTAGAGCCTACAGGCTTGAAGTGGCCACCAGTCTTGTGGCCCATTCTTAACAGGTAAAGGATCTGTGATGAGAGTCATAATTTCTCTGATACTGGTGGTATTGATACCCACCCTTTTGCTGCTTCCAGAAAAGGCCGAGGAGCCCCAAGGCACACCTATAGTTCAGGGAAAACCGTTAAGGCAAAAAAGTCCGGCTTTGGTGGCCCAGGAAATGGCTCAAAATAAAACCTTGGATTCGACAAACCCCTTGGCTTCGCTACAGGCTCTAGCGGCCAATACGGAAGCGGTTTTTCAACCAGTATCACAAATTCCCTTACCTCAGACTACCGTAAGCGATGGTTCCGTGCCCTTTATATCCTTTGATGTTTTAGGTGGGTATCCATACGATATTGACACATCGGATGCTTCCATGTCTTTAGCCGCTGAAATCTATAAGGCTAAACTGGATTCCCAGATTCCGGCCCAGATTCTGACCTATCATAACCAGTATATTGAGGTAGAAGGCTACATGATCCCGATTGATTTTCATGATGGGAAAGTGCTTTCTTTTGTGTTGGTCAGCTCCCCAATGGCCTGCTGTTTTGGCATGATCCCAAGGATCAATGAATGGATTCATATCTTGGTGGAAAAGCCTGGGGTTTCAAGCCTTTTAGTAGATATGCCCTTAAGAATTCGGGGCACCCTGGACATTGGGGCCGACATTCAGGATCAGGCAGTAATGAGCCTTTATCGCATGAAAGCCCAAAGTGTCATTCCAAGTGGGGAAAAACACTAACTTAGAACCTGCTCTGCAATCTCTTCAGGGCTTAAGTCTTGAGGCAGACTCAAACATTCTGTAGTCATGGTTTTGGTGTTTATGCGGGCCACGACAATTTCGTTTTCTGGGCAGATTCCCAAGCAGGAAGTGCTAATGGCTCGGTGGTGGGGGGCCAGTCCTTTTTGAGCCAGACTGGTTTTTAAAAACATGCGACAGGTCTGGGCTTTGGCCGCCGCAGCCTGAGTGTCGCCATCGGGGCCAGAAACTCTTTCAAAGCAGCGGCTACAGACCATATACAAACAACCACCGTTTTCCCATTTGGCATCTAATTTTTGCATAAAATAATCCTTTTTTGGATAGTACTATTTTGGCTCTTGCCCTGCAAAGGGGGAGAACATTTCGGAAAAGAATTTTAGCTTGGATGTTTCTTTAGATGTAAATTCGGCCTGGAGCCGCAAATTGGCCCCGTCATCAGGGGGATTGGGCTGGGTCTTTAAGAATCGATAGACTTCCAGACTTTTGATACAGGGCGTGGTCTTACAAAACAACATGCGAATACTGGTATGACAGGCGTTTTCACGGGTTTTATCAATAACTCTGGCAAAATCGCGCTCTGTCATTACGCTATGGTAGACCCAGGGTAAAATTTTATATCCATTTAAGAATTCGGAAGCCATCCATTGTAACAGAGCCTCAAAACTAAGCTCCTGTTGCCATTGAGGTTCATCATCAGCACTCATTTCATAGATGTGAAAGCGGGGTAAAATTGAGTGAATACTTCTTCGGGATTTGATGTTATGAGCAAGCTGGTTTAAGTGTTTTGATGTGGCTACATCAAGCTTCCAAGTACCTCGATTTAACAGAATGTACCAGTGTTTGACTTCCAGCTTGCGGCCCGAATGCTGAATCCGATGCAGGATTTGATCGAGATGATTTAAGAGATCCTGGGTGTTTTTTGGTTGAATCCTTTGATAATAAGGCCAGGGATAGGGATCCTGGGTATGGCCCACCAGACATAATATAAAGACTAATAGGGTTTTCAAGGGGCAACTTCCTGACATTCTGTGGATGGTCTGGCTTTGGCCTTTTTTAAGAGATTCTGTAAATTTTGGTTTTTAAGC
Source organism: bacterium UBP17_UBA6191 (assembly GCA_002422125.1). Classification (GTDB taxonomy): domain Bacteria; phylum Muiribacteriota; class UBA6191; order UBA6191; family UBA6191; genus UBA6191. Next base: position 862 of record DITF01000383.1, on the reverse strand, counting down.
CGACAGGCCATATCAAGAGCCGTAAAACCTTCTCCGGTTTTAAGATTGGGATCTGCCTGAGCTAAAAGTAATTCTGCAACTACTTCTTCATGCTGATTGACCGTAGCCATCATCAAAGCGCTCATCCCATCATTGTTTCGATAATCAAGCCGAGCCTTTTCAGCCAAAAGTAGTTTTACAATAGGAAGACTTCCAGTTCGTGATGCATACATTAAGGCACTGTTACCGGATTTATCCCTGTGATTTACAAGTGCGCCAGTTGCCAAAAGAGCGGTAACAGACAACTCGTTTCCCGCCATGGCCGCATACCCAAGGGCTGTGACTCCCCCCTGATCATAAAGATTTGGATCGGCTCGGGCCACCAATAACATGGCTGTAATATCGGNNAGGCTGATTGCTTAGTGCAGATAGCATCAAGGGACTAAAGTCTTCTGGACCAGTTTGATTGGGATTGGTACCAGCATCCAAAATGATTGCGGTCATATCTATATTTTGTTTTAGAATTGCCAGAATCAGGGCAGTTCTACCCTCTAGGTCTCGTACCTCAAATCGGGCTTTGGCCCGAAAAAACAGTCGAATGGCTTCTACATCTTCGGCATGGATTGCCCGCAATAAATTCAGGGAATCAAAATCCCATCCCCTGTTCTTTAAATCGGCTACAGGGTCGCAATACAGGCCCTTAAAAAAAAGGATCCCTAAAAGCAGACAAATTTTAGGAAAGAAGCGAAGGTTAAGGCTCATAATTTGTTATCACTATCGTCACACTTTTTACAATGGCGCACAGAAAAGGTAGCATGACTTTATCTATATGTTGCAAGGCCTACTCAATTACACTGCTTTAAATAAAGGGGAGCTCAAACGC
>DITF01000034.1 GCA_002422125.1 bacterium UBP17_UBA6191 | reverse complement strand
ATCTGCCAGCAAGATCGAGCTTCGTTTTGGTCCGGGTGATGGTAGTGAACCAACTCTGGATCAGCATTTTATCGCGTTTGTGGAAAAAGCTCAAAAAACCCTGGACGGTTCCTTTTTTGAGTTCCGCTTAGACAGTATTGTGGATGCATTGATTAGGGCGCATAACCGTGGTGTCAAAGTCAGACTGGTGACGGATGATGGCAATTATTATCTCAGGGATCACGCCACCGGAGTTATCGATCGAGAAAAGATGAATCCCTTTGCCCAGAGAATTCTTGATGCAGGCATTGATCTGAAACAAGACAATGATAGAAGCGGCTTGATGCACAACAAATTCGCTATTGTGGATTCTGAATGGGTTTGGACTGGTTCTTACAATCTGACAGATTCATGTTCCTTAAAAAATGAAAACAACGCCATCTGGTTAAAAAATGAAGAGTTGGCCAAGGTATTTACCACCGAATTTGAAGAGATGTTTGTGGATGGGCTTTTTGGAGTTCGCTCCCCATCCCAGCTTGAAAACCAAACTGTAATGCACGGGAATGTGAAAATTGAAGTGCTGTTTGGTCCTGAGGACAACCCCATGGGCAAAGTTGAGGAGTATCTCGCCGATGCCAAAGAAAGTATCTACTTTATGGAATTTGCTATGACCCACGACAATTTGGGTGAGGTAATGGTGCAAAAGCATCATCAGGGCTTGAAGGTTCGGGGAATTTTTGATCGTATGCTCTATCGTTCTACTGGACCATACGCTGAGTTTTCCAGACTCACTGCGGCAGGAGTGCCGGTTGTGGTCTATGATTCTCCTCATCGTGGCAAGATGCATCACAAGGTATTTATTATTGATGCGGAGGGGTCTGAGCCCAAGGTGGCTATTGGCTCGGGCAATGCTTCGGCTAATGGCAACAAGGCCAATGATGAAAATGTCGTGATTATTCATGATGCGGCTATTGCCAAGCGATATTTGCGGGAGTTTCGCTCCTTGTTTGGAAAATTGTCCAGAGTCATGGCAACTTTTCACAACTTTAGAAATCTGAAACCGGGTACCAGAGTTCCCAGATTGAGTCTGATTGTGTCCTCCAATGGCGTAGCCACTCAGAAGTTAAAGATCCAGTTCCCGCCCCGTTGGCCTATGCATGATGAGTCCGTGGGACTAAAAATCTATCGTTTGCGTAAGGGTAAGCAGTATGACACGACTTCCAAAGAAGATTTTAAGGTTACGCAAAGAGATATTCAGATCGAAAGTGCCAACCTGACTAAGGATGGGGAGTCCTCAGTTTTAGTGGTGAAGGTTACAAACGCCTTAGTACCTGAAATCCCAGGTGGCTATAATCTTTACATCCAGGCCAAGGCTCCAAATACCGGTTTTTACCCTCTGACATCTCAGCCAGTGGTATATGTTGGGGATACCAACGATATTGGGGTTGGGCCAGGTGAGTTTTATGAGGATGCCGTACAGATTCTAGGTGAGCTGACCAAACAGAATTTTACAATGCTTCAGGAGACGGTAGAAAACTGTCAGAACTATGGCATCTGTGATCTTTTAGAAGTTCCCAGTTTTGTGGCCAAGGTTAATAAATTGTTACAGCAGTTAGTGAATGTGAACCAGAATGCAAAAGCTTTGGAGATGCTGGAAACATTAAAAGCATTTCAGCCAAGACCAAATCGGGCTAAAATTTTTGAACAACTGTATGTTGAGCCATCGGAGCAGAATATCTCAGTTGAATAGCTGAAATCGGTGTAGAATGTGTTCTTATGGCCGAGATAAAAAAGGGCAGACCACATAGGAATCAGGAAAAAGACACCAGGCAGCTAATTCTGGATGCGGCAGAGTCTTTCTTTTCTAAAAACCCGTATGATAGGGTTTCTCTGAGAGAAATTGCTGAGCATGCCGGAGTTAATGCGGCCCTGATTCCCTATTATTTCAAAAGCAAAAAAGGTCTTTATTATGCATTTTTGGAGACTAGCCTAGGCTTAATTCTAAAAAAAATGCAAAAGCTTCTGGAAAGTGCCGTCAAGGAAGAAGAGCCTCTTGAGGTGTATGTAACCGGTATGTTATCGGTATTTTCGGAAAAACCATGGTTATTGCAATTTATTTTCCGTGAAATTCTTGTGGGCCAACAGGATCTACAAAGATTTTATGTAAATGCATTTGCCAGACACACGGGCAATTTTTTACCACAACTGATTGAGTCTTTGCCCAAAAAGACAGGTTTGAATCCACGCTATGCGGCCCTATCTCTTTTGTCCATGCTGGTGTTTCCCTATATAGCGGAATCGCTGGCAGGTCCTGCCTTTGGTATTACCTATGATGAAGAATTTAGAACCCGATTAGCCAAACATATTTTGTTGGTAATCAAAGGCGAGCAATACGATTCTAGCTTAGAATCTTCCCCTTAACCTGATTGCAAATCACCTCGGCCCCAAGTTCTTTTTTGGCCGTTGGTACAAAACCAAGTGCCAAAACATGCCCATCATGCTCAGCAATTGAGGTGATGGTTCCTCGGCTATGTTCACCTATAAAAATTTCCTGATTGAGAAGATTTTCAGACTCGGAGCGGGGAAACTCCATACAGGCCAGTACTTTATTGGTACGGCCATAAGTTCGGATTCTGGCAAAAACTTCCTGTCCCAGATAACATCCCTTATCATAAGCTATCAGAGAGGGAATACCGAGTTCAGGAGTCAAAATCTCCTGGTTTTTATATTCAATCTCAGGCATGGGGTACCCGTGTTTGATTCTGAGATAGTGAAACTCCTGTTCCTCCAACTCAAACAAACCTTTTAAATCAGGTTGTTTTTGACTAATGTAAATGGTGGCCGGAATTCCAAAATAGGCCGCGTTTATTACTAAATCACCCGTGGATTGACCCTTAAATTCCGCATGAATTATGGCAGATACCACATCGGCCGTGCGCACAATTTCAACATCTTCGCTTAAAATATACATTTCCATAGTTTGATGGACTACATCTGAAAGAGCACTAGGAACCAATAGCAACAGGTCATTTTCCTGTTTTATTATGTGGATCAGGGCAATGGTTTTACCCTTGGGAGTATTCAGACTTGAATGATGATGACTGTCTGTGGCCATGGTCTTAATAGGGGTGGATACCTGCCCATGAAGCCATGAAACTCGGTCCTTGCCTAGGACACGAAACACACAAAGATCCCCGGTTCTGAATTTCATTTTACTGATGCTGCTCATGGTCTCAGTCTATCAGCTTTTTTGTTATACTAGAAAAACAATTCAATCGTAAAGTGACAATTAATGCTGAATTGCGTGACCTACAACTGCTGGAAACTGGGAATTGGTGACTTTGACTTTTTGAGACAAAATCGGGGCATCATTCATTTCTGACTCTGCTATAATAAAGTAGTTATGTCTTCCCAGGATTCAATCTATAAAAATCTTTTTTCCCAACCCGAAGTTCTGGAATCTTTACTTCGGTATTATGGCCCTCCAGAGCTAGCAACTCTTTTAGATTTTCAGACGCTTGAAGATGTTGGTTCGGATCTGCTAGGGGAGCATGGTCAAAAACGCCAGTCCGATCTAATCTTTAAAATCCGCTTTCACGATAAGCGTTTTCTCTATTTAGTACTGTTACTTGAGATTCAGGGAAGTCAGTACAAGGATATGCTGGTTTTGCGCATGCTTGAATACATCACTCTCATTTGGAAAAAAATCACGGAAAGGGACAAAACAGTAAAAAAGTTGCCCCCGGTTTTACCTATACTGTTACACACGGGCAATCGACCCTTTACCAAACCCACCCGACTCAAAAGTCTGTTGGCAGGCTACCCCAGCTTTTTGGAAAAGTTTCAACCTCAGTTTGAATTTTTTCTGGTGGATGAGTGTTTATTGGCCCCTTTGGCTAAACATAGGCTTGATCCAACCTCGATTCTGATATCGTCGAATCAGGCGAAGAGTCTGGATGACATTCAACTGGCCTTGGATCATATAGACAAACTGGCATCAAGCCAGGAATTACAAGAACTTGCAAGGCAACTATTGCGCTGGCTGATTAAAGTAAGTAAAAAAGAGTTAGCCGACCTGGAGCTTGAACCAGAAACTATTGAGCCAGAAAATCTTAAGGAGAATCTTGTTATGTTGCAGGAAAATCTACGCAAAATGCGTCATCAGGAATATGAAAGGGGAGTCATCTTCGGCCGTGAAGAGGGCCGTGAAGAGGGCCGTGAAAAAGGCCGTGAAGAGGGTCTTAGGATTGGCATTATTAAGGCTCTGGATACCATCTATCAGTTTTATTCTGATGGGGATGTAAACCATGGGAAGACCAAAAGCAGGATGGAATCGTTTTTAGGTCAGGGTTTTGATGATTTGGTGAAATCTTATTTAGAAAAGCTTGCCTAAGTTATAGGGAAGATTTGAGATTGCAGAAAACACAAATAGTGGTGGAATAATGCTGTTGTGGGCGTTAGGAGAAAATCGTGATCATGGAAGTATTAACGGCGATTCTTGTCATTGTGACAGGGGTTTATGTGTGGTTAACACACAGAATTTTGAACGACCTTCCCGAAAACTTGGATGTAGCAATAGATCTTGATTAAAATGAAGTTGTCCCAATCCAAATCCACTGAATAGACATTTTCCCCTAAAATTTGATACTTTATGTCCGATTTAGTATAAGAAAAATTTTGGGGGGTTTTGTGGTTCGATTTTGTTTTATTGTTCTGGCCTTTGTTTTTGCTGAAATTCGGATTCAGGCTTCGATAATACTGAACATGCAGGATGGTTCCAGGATTGTAGCTGATAGTGCCAGTTTGAATGGGGAGCTGGTTGAGGTGTCAATCTACGCCCA
>DITF01000138.1 GCA_002422125.1 bacterium UBP17_UBA6191 | reverse complement strand
GGTCCAAGGTGGCATTCTAGTGAATACTGTATACCTGATACTCTTAATCCTGTTTTCTTCGCACCTAGGCGGCGTTGAATTGTCTATCCGTGAAGGGAGTGTATTTTTACGACCTGAACCCGGGCAGCCATTTTCGCGGATACTGGAATCAATACCTCTGCCTATGAAGGCAGAATGGCAGACCAGTGCAGACTTTTATGGGGGATTGGTTTCCAATCAAGGCTTTTATCCATTAGGTCCAGCCAGTCACTTTGTGTTGCGCTCAGGGGCTCTCTACCGTCGTGAAAATACTGAATTTCGGCATATCCTTGATGTCGGTATGGAGTCAGAAAAATCTCAGATACGGGACGATTCTTCCATGATTTTAACCGCTGTCCCTTCGGTTCTTTTGTCCAGAAAACGAACCTTTGAAAACCGCGAAGTAGCGGGAAAAATTCGCTTGAGTCACGAGGATTACATTCGCAGTCCATCCAAGGGACTCCAGACCATTCAAATGCCAGAGGGCATTACCATCACAATCTACCCTCAATCCGAGCTAGTTGTTCAGGCTACAAGAATTGTCCTTATAGATGGAGCCGTGCAAGTTTCAGCCAAAAGCGCCAATTCTCGCTTTGAAATCCTGGCACAAAACACATTAATTGCCCTATTGGGTACCAGAGCACAGGTGGAACATCAATTGGAGAGAAAAACCACTAAAGCCATTGCCGTTCAAGGCGTACTTCGAGTCGAGGACAGGCACCAAAACAGCTCTTTAATCACAGAGTTACTCCGTCCCGGGGAAATCCTTATAGCTCATTCAGGCAAATTCAATAAACCACAACCAATTCCAAGCCATCTGAATTTAGACAACCTAGCTGACTCCTGGCTTGAGGTGCACCAACTGCCTCCGGTACCCGAGGAACCAATTCTCAACCCCGTATCCAGAATACGGGCTCAGGCAGAAAGTCTGACAGAGAGGGCCCAACGATATCGTGAAAACCAGGAAAATCCTGACAGTTTTTCCGATTCCCAATTCTCAGAACCCCAAACCTCGCAAAAAACTAGACCATTTGACTGGTTAAGTCAGGAAGAGGTTTCCCGAAATCAATTACCCCAAGGATTAAATCGTCAGGCGGCCCAAAACTTCCCTCCCCATCCGCGAGGATTGTCCTATTCTGGCTTTCATGCCACTGATACAGAAACCCGTCATCGTAATCACGAACTTGGAGAAGCCAATCGTTCCCTGGATGAAAGAGTCCGTATCCAAAAAGAAAGTTTAAGGCTAGGGATTGATCCGCAGGCCATTCGTCAAGGAACCCGTCTTTCTGACTCCCAGTTATCACAAACCCAACAGTTTTTGGTGCAGAGGGAAAGAGAAGCATCACGACTCAGTGCCGAAATTAATCGCCATGAAAGAGAAAGAGAACAACTGGAACGAAAGCTGGAACTTGTGGAAAGACGGGGTGGTGACAATGTGACACTCCTCAGATTAAGGCAGGACAAACAGGAGCTACAGCTTCGTAGTGAAGAACTACGAAATAGCCAAAGACGCCTTCAGGAATTGATTCGNNCTACTCAAAAAAATGCGTAATCGAATTCGATAGTACAAAAAACATCAAAATCAACATTAGTTTGTCCGATGACCAGTTTGTATCTGCGTTAGCAAGGAGACCTCGATGTACGCAAGCGAAATAGCCAGAATCCTGCATATTGATGAACAGGAATTCCAAAAAATTGAACCTTCAGTGGCTACAGTCCTCAAGCTGAACCAAGACGATGAAGGCAGATTTTTATACAACAAAGAAAATCTGAAGGCACTAAGAAATTTGTTTGAACAGGCCGTGGGTGGAGCACCGGATGAAGAAGAAATTCTGGGTTCCATTCCTGAGTCCATTCCGGTTAAAGAATCCAGGCCATACCAATGGGAAAAAATTCACACGGAAGCTCCTAAAGCCCTGAAAAAATCTGCCGCCCCTAAAGAGGCTGGTAAGGAACGAAAAATTGTCCCTGCTACCGATGTGCTTAAACGCATTACCAAGGATGGACAGGCTGCCTTAAAACACCGCAAGGAGCCCGTAGAAGTCAGCCTGGAACTGGAAAAAATTCAGAAGATTCTCGAAGAGCAAAGAAGCTTTCTTGAGGAAAGGCTGGAGCAAAGGGAGTTAAACCTCTCTATTAAGCTTGAGAGCCAGATCTTTGATCTTAAAAAAGAAAATCAGGCTCTGAGAAAGCGCCTTGATACTCTGCAAAAAATCATCAAAAACCAAAACGAAGACAAAAGGTATCTGATCGAAAAAATCAATCAGAAATACTCATTGTGGAATCTGATTCAGTGGAAACAAAACCGGCAGGTTTTGGGCAATGATGATTTTGAGGAAAAATCTAGCTCTTGAACAAATCTGAGAGTCCCTTCAGACTCTCTGGTGTAATTCCTTCCATGGAAGATGCGGCGCGGTTCTCTTCCTGAATCGCGTCATACACTTCCTTGCGAAAGACCTTAACATGAGCGGGAGCATCCACACCGATCTTGATTTGCTCGTTTTTGATTTCGACAATCGTCAGCTCAATGCTGTCCCCTATCATAATCTTCTGATTCTTCTTGCGGGTTAAAACTAGCATTACGCCTTGCCTCCCTGCGTGGCCTTCAGAGCAGGAGACTGTTTGCGGTTTAATTTCAAATCGGTTTTATCGTGCCTGTTTCGAGACAGCATCATTTGGCGCATTTCTTCCAGAACATAGTGCTTCAGGGTGTGAGAAGAATTGGTGGAAATTACCTGTTTGGCGATCATTTTGGCAGCATTGATCACAATTGGGCCTTGAAGATTAGCCGTCATTTTCTGAGGCTCATTTTTGGGAATCACAACAATGGCATAAGTTATGGCCTCTTCAGGAGAGCTAAGCTCAAGGCTATCCACATCTTCATCCGACAGATCCAGTTCGTACTCGACACGAAAGCGCAACGGATCAATAATCACAAAGGCCAGTTCTGGCTCCTGCAATGACTGTAACCAGCGCAAAGGCTCAGTTGAGGGGTCATTTAAAATTACATATTCCGAGGAAGCATCAAAGCCCAAAATTCCATAAGGGAAGCGGACAACATCCTGCTCTGGAACTTCAATTTCTCCAAATCTCGTTGTATTGACTTTCATTGGGCATCCCTTGTTCGTTTCAAAATGCTCAACCCTCCATTCGTAGCTATATAAATCACATCAGAATCTATATTGCTCTGGTGGTAGAGATCGTGGATTGTATCACCAGCAAGTTGGTTCTCCAAGCCGTACTTTTCAAATTTTCCATCCTTCATCAAAAACAAGCCTGAATCTGTGCCTATCAGGACCAGATCCCCAAATCCATAAGCAGTTTTAATAAAATTGCTTGGCAGAGGCGAATTTCCTTTCATAGGGTATTCCACTAACTTGCCCAAATCCATTCTGGTTTGGGTATGATCCCCCGTCAGAGTGACCCATTCACTAGGCGATTTGTGACTATCTGGGTTTGCCAAAAGACTCAAGCCTCCATTGGTAGAAAACAACAATCCCCCAGTAATTGGATTGACATTAATGTCAAAAAACAGATTCCCACCCAAAGGCGAGTTCCCAGCATGATTTACAACCGAGTTTCCCTGAATAATCTGGTAATTCCCATAAAGAAACTCATAACTTCCGGCCTTTTTGCGATAAAGTCCAAAATTGGTCCCAATCCACAAGGTGCCTTTTTTATCGAAGGCCAGACTGGTGACATCATTGGCCCTGGATGCAAATTCTCCCATAGGCGGTATCTCAATTCTTTGCCACATGGAATTACTCCACAAACCAACCCCATTAGCCGTGGCACAATAAACATCATCACTGCCATCCACTACCGTAATCTTTCTGGGTTTTCCCCCTTGAGTGGCATAAAATTTTAGTTCAGATGGGGGCAAATAATACAATCCCTTCTCTTCAAGGGCTGCATATATGGTCCCACTTGCGCCTACGGCCAGATCTACAACCTTTTCTCCCTTAAGATAAGAATCATAAGGTTTTAAGGTTTTTGGGTGAAAGGTAAACAATCCTCTTTCTGTTCCTACCCATAACTCATTTCGCGCCAAAAGCACGCTTAAAAGATTATTGGTAGCAAAACCACCTTCAAACAATTCTTTGGACTCAATTTTTGAGGCTACCTTGCCTGGATCTGCTGGGTTCTTTTTTGTCTGGGATCCACCAATACATCCACACATAAACACAGACAAAATCTGGGCAATGGTGATTGCAAACAGTCGTCTTTGCATACCGATTCCTTTGAAACTCATAGCTCTTGCATCAGGATACCGCACTTTATGGTAAAATTCCCCCATGAAACTTGGGTTTTTGAGTGATTGTCATGGGAATCTTGCCGGACTAGAGGCCGCATATCGGGCTTTACAGGAGGCTGGGGTCGATCAATTCATCTGCCT
>DITF01000230.1 GCA_002422125.1 bacterium UBP17_UBA6191 | reverse complement strand
TTCGCCAGTGGAGAGACTACCTTCAAGCCACTAAACCGGGATTTTTGGAACAGATGGAGCATATTGCTTCCAACATTCGCGATGGAACCCTTGGAGTCGCTGCCTCCATGACTATCATTCCCAAACTTGAGGAAATAGATCCCTTGATGCAACAGGACGGCAGTCAAAAGGGATTTCAAGGCGTATTGGATGATCTGCGCTCTCTTGACTCTGAAATCCGAGAAAATGCAGCCAAGATGATTCTGAAACGAAAGCTGATTGGATTGGGTCAGAATCTTAAATTTATTACCGACTCCGATTCTGAATTACGAGGCTTGATGCCCTCATCTGGCAACGGGCGGGATCTGGCTCGCGCACTGGATTTAATCTGGTCTAAACTCGAAAATAAAAGTATTCAAGCACTGACTGCCTACTTTTCCGATCAAGGTATCAAGTTTCAATTAGGCAATGGAACTGTCCTGGCTGAACACCTACTCAAGATTTTTGAGAGTGATATTGACCCATCAACAGCACTTCTGGAAGGCAATAAAACCCCTAGTCTTGGCTCAAGTTCAGATATTGTCAGTGTGCCTGCACAGCAACTGGAAACCTCCGAGTCATCCGGTTCTTACGGTACGGCCACTAGTATTAGTTTGGGACACACCTCTACCGACTATTTAAGTAATGATGGGTCAACAACCTCTTCCGGCCCACAAAATACGCTAACTTCTGCCATGAACAACCCTGCTTTAGATAACTACGAAAATGAGCGCGAAAAAAACAATGCCTTCCGCGAGCTTTTGAATGAAATTTATCTGGAAGACGGTGTGGGGGTATTTCAAGACATTGAGGAGGGTGTAGATTACGCATCCATGGGCGATTCTGGCAAAGGTTTTTTAGGAGCATACCTGCAAAGAGTCCGTATGGACATGGAACAGTTTCGCTTACAGAAAATGATCATGGCCGATCGTCAACCAACCCGTGAAGAATATGCCAATTTTCGCCAACAAAATCCCTTGCCGAACCGTAAGATGATTGAGACGATCGGAAAAACTATTGATGAAATGATTACTTCGGGTCAGTACAAGTTTTATCAAAACGCCCATGTAACTGGTTCAATCTCAGGTCGTAGCACAGTGCGATGGACCCAAATAGAAATGCCGAAAGAAATTCTAAGACAGGAACTGGTGATGAAAGTAACTAACATTCGCCCCTTGCCTACCAACAATGAATCCTTTGTAAAGACATTTGACAACAGCACCTGGGGAGATTCCTCGGCCCATTCCAGCATTGGGGTTGCCAGGGACAGTTCGGGTAGAAAACTGGATGAAAAAATGTTTTTGGTAGATGTCAAAACGGGAGAACGAATTTATATGCTGGACTACCTCCAGTCCAAGATTAAATAGATGAAATTTCTATTGCTTTTATGTTTTCACCTCTTTTCCTCTCTGGCATTTTCCCTAAGCTCAGAAGACCTGAAGGTCAGTGCTATAGTAAGACTGATGGAAGCCATGGTATTGGAAAGTCAGACTTACTCACGATTTTCTGGAGATTTTCTGATTCTTTCCAAAAATCTGGATGATGTGAATGAGCTGGCTTCAGAACTTAAAAAACTGCCTGAACTGAATGTCTCCGTAAAATCCAGTCTAAGCTCTACTGAGGAATTTGATTTTCTCTTTGTAAATGGAATAACTGAACATGAGATTCCTCCAGCCTTAAGTTTTACTAACCGTCATGAAAATTTAAAACAGGGTGTATTTATTGCTCTCTTAAAAGATGGATTACAGCCTAGAATTCACCTTTCGATTCCGGTGCTAAAAACCCTCAAAATCATCTATCCCTTGCCCCTTTTGAGGCTAACTGTACTTTGGGAAGACACATGAGGCATTGGGGTCTTGGACGAAAACTTCTGGGTATCATTCTATCTTCCATTTTTTTCCTTACCCTACTATTGTGTGCCTACTTCTCTCTTACAATTCGCCAATCTTCCCTTAACTCGGCCTCAGAAAAAATTCGCCTCTTAAATGACAAACACAGAAACCTCATGGAGCAGGCAATGGGTCGGGTGCTTCATCTGTTTTCAGAATTTCGCCAGATAGCTGATGCCTATGAGTATGCCCTCTTGTTGGAGCAGCACCGGGAAGTGCATAATCTTTTAGTTGGATTCTCACATAACAAAATTCGCCAAACCTCCAGACATTCCATATTTCCCCTGATTTTTCTTTACCAAGATGGCTTAAAACCTATTTATCACCTACAGGTAGAAAGTGGACTAGGCAATGCTTCAGAAATTATAGATAACTATAAAAATTCTGAGGAAGGTGTGTTTTTTAATCCTTCGTTGGACACCTTTGTCCTGATTCAATCTATCTCACTGCGTTCCGGCAAAAAACTCGTGATAGGCGCTGTTTTAAACCCAGAAATTGTAACCGAGTATCTGGATAGTTACACCAGAGACCTGCGACTGTCTGGATATACTAAGACCACTGTCTATATTCAGGGACTACAATTTACTAAGTTTCTGGGAACCCCGTTTGAACTGCCTCCTATTGGTCCAGATAGCCGAAATTTGCAGATTTACAATCAACAATACTTGGCCTACAGCCATATAAAACTGATGGATGGTAGTCCGGCTAACCTTGGTTGCAGGCTCTATGCTCCCGAGATTTTTAAAACCATGTATCAGAGTCTGACTGGCTCCATGATTCTGGCCTTCTGTGTTGCTCTAATCATAGCCTTGATCCTATGGCAATATCTGCAACGAAAAATTATTCGACCTCTGGAGGCCTTAAGAGATAGCACCGAACACATGCGGATCCACCAGGACTACCAAAAAATTGATTCGGATCGACAGGATGAGCTTGGGGATTTGACCAATGCTTACAATCATCTGCTTAGTGAATTCAACCAATCCCAGCAAAAACTCAAACAAATCAATGATACTCTGACCACCCATGCCACCGATGGGACCAAAACCTTAAAATCGATTCTGGATAACTCTTCTCAAGGTATCTTATGTTTTGATCATCGTTTTCGACTGCAACCAGAGTTTTCCCGAGAATGCTTTAACATTCTTGGCAATGAGCTGCAATCTGGTGATTTGATCCTGAATAAACTGTTTCGCAACGCCATTCACCGAGAGGTCTATGAAGACTGGATATGTCTGGCATTTGATCAGAAGATCAGCTTTGTAGCTATTTCAGGCTCTTGTCCAGCAATCACGCAGATCGAGGGAAGGCCATACCGCCTGGAATGGCGTTCACTTCAGGACATTTCCCAGGTTAAAATATTGCTTCTAATCACAGACATCAGCCCTCGGCAACAGGAATCGGATAAAACAAACAAATTAGCCCGAACACTTTTACGAGTCCTTGAACATCGTGACGATTTCAGAGCTTATCTACAAAAGTTGCAACAATGGGAGGAAAAGTTTTTCCCAGTCATGATTGCCGGAAATGATCTGAATGCATGTTTGGAAATGATTCCACAGTGCATTGCACTCTCCCGGGTTTCACGGGCCTTTCATTTGCAGGATCTAAGCTATCAGTATCAGGAACTGCATCAATATCTTCTGTCCGTCAAGCTTAAGGCAAAAACTCTGGCCCCGAGCATTTTGAAAAAACATCAGGAAGAAATCGCCATTGCTTACAATGGGCTCAAAGATGCCATTTCGCGACATTTGCGAGACTTGTTTGTTACAAACTCTACCCCTGCCAAAGGCGAGGATTTTGCCTTTTTGCGGGTTCTGAAACTTCTCAAAGAAGAAGAGTTACGCAAGTATTCTGAGGAAATCAAAGTTCTGTCACAAAGCCTCAAAAGTAATTGGGTCCAATACTCTTCCTTGCTTCAAAGCAAGGTTTTATTGTCAGGAATAGAGCACCTTTTGATGATATCCCAACCTATGAAAATTCTGCCTCTTCTGCATCAGATACTACCCCTTATCTGTCATAAGGATTATGGTGAGGTTTCCATTGAGGCTTCCCAAAGTCAGTACGAGGTTACAATTCTTCTAAAACAGTTATCAGTCTACCCCTCACCAAAATCTCTGGAAATACCCATATCCAAAATCGGAGAATTTGCCAGTCTTGAGGGTGCTAGCTGCGAAAGTAAGTTCAGGGACACCCATTGGGAACTTCAACTTATTTTTCAAAAATCTGGGGAACATTCGTTGACATTTTTATAATTATTATGTCATGATCCGCGACTTTTATGAAAAATATCATTGATGCCGCACAGTTTGTTGAAGTCTTAAAAGTATTACCAGATACCCTGATACTCACCTCGCATATCAATCCCGATGGGGATGGAATTGGTAGTATGGTTGCTATGGGCATGGCCTTAAGACAAATAGGCAAAGCCGTTCATTATGTCTTAAAGGAACCAGTAAAGGACTACTACCAACAACTGCCTGGAGTTTCTGAGATTCAGTATCAGTTTCCCAAGGACTGTCAGGATTTTGCCCTGATGACATTTGACTGCTCATCCATGGACATACTTTCTCTGCCTAATGGATGGAAAGACAGAGTAAAAACCATTGTAGTCTTGGATCATCACTTATCCAATCATGGTTTTGGGGACTACCACTTTGTAAGAACCGATTGCATTTCAAGCTGCGTGTTAACCTATGAAGCCGTTTTGGCTCTTGGGGTAAAACTAACTAGGGAAATGGCAACCCTGATGTATTTGGGGCTGGTATACGATACGGGAAGATTCTCCTATACCTCAGATCCAGACGCCTTTAGTGTTGCTGCCGAGTTGTTGCGGGCCGGTGGAGATCACCAGGCTGTCTTCAATTGCCTTTACAGGCACAATGACTTAAAGCAGTATCGCACCAATTCGCAATTAATCTCCCAGATTGAGGAGTTTTATGATGGGAGGCTGCTGGTTCTTGAAATCGGAGAACAGTACCTCAATCTTATTGATCTTGAGGAAACCGAAAACTTAATCAACCAGATAGCTGACATCAGGGATTTGGAAATTGTGGTGGTCTTTAAGTATATGAACCAGCAATTGACCAAGCTATGCTTTCGTTCCCGTGGCACCCATTCTGTTTCTGATATTGCCCTCAGTTTTGGTGGAGGTGGACATCGCTGTGCATCTGGGGCCTCTGCAAACATGGATCTTGCTTCCGCTCGCCAAAAGGTACTTGAAAAAATTCATGCCTTGAATCTATGAAAAAAAAAGCCAAAAGAGGGATTGTCTACACCTGTCTCTGTAACTGTGTCACAGAGGAGGAGATTCGTCAGGCCGTCCGATTAGGCCACGATACCCTGGATAAAATACAAAACTATAACTTTGCCACCGTTGGACCCTGCGGGGGCTCCTGCTTACAATCGGTAATCAGAATTATTGAGGATGAAGTCAACAGGATGCAATTTGAGCCCTCATGAAACGCCTTCTGGTCCTAGTCTGTGTATCAGGAGTTCTGCTTCCCGCTCTTATTATATTGATCTTGTGCAATCTATTTTTATTGCCTGAATTTTCTTTACCTGGCACTTCCTATCTTATCACCGACAAAAACTCAGTTGCCTTAAGAGTCATTCTAAACCAAGATGACAACCTGCATTTGCCCCTGACTTCCATTCCACCGCTGGTAAAACAGGCAGTACTGGCCTTTGAGGATCAGTATTTTGAATGGCACTGGGGAGTAAACCCGTTTTCAGTCCTTAGAGCCCTGATGCATAACTTGGCGGGCAACCCTGCCATTGGGGCCTCAACCATTAGTATGCAGGTGATTCGTATGCATACCAGAGGACCGCGAACCATTAAAAATAAAATTTTGGAAACCCTCTATGCCATACAACTGGAAACGCGCTACTCCAAGGATGAAATTTTATTGCAATGGCTAAACCTTACGCCCTACGGAAGCAATATTGTGGGTATGGAAAGTGCGGCCTGGATCTATTTTGGCAAGTCATTGGCAAACCTTGGTCCTGAGCAAATTCTGATGCTTTCTGTCCTTCCCAAAAATCCTAATCCTAAACCAAAACAATTACTTGCAAACATGAATCGGCTGGCAAAAAGATTGAATATGCAACCACTTTCCACTAAATGGGTGCATGAGTATTTTAAAAATGGACGCATTAAAAGGCCATCATTACCCTATAAAGCAGCCCACTTTACGCATTTACCTGAACTCACCTCCCCAACTCCTAAAACACCAGTCATACAAACATCCCTTGACTACAATCTGCAAATAGATTTACAAAACACTCTAAAAACGCTTGTAGAATCCCACCAGCATCTATCTGTAACCCATGCCTCAGGAATACTTCTTGAGTTAAA
>DITF01000348.1 GCA_002422125.1 bacterium UBP17_UBA6191 | reverse complement strand
CTGTGATGAATCTCTCCATTCTGAAGCTGTTCTTCCATGTTCTTAAAAGCACAGTACAAAACCATCACCTGTTCCCTGAGGGTTTCGGTCTGATCGGAGCTGAGAGCCTGTCGAGCCATGCGCGACAAAAATCTTTGCATAAACTCTTTCTCTCTTAAAGACAGAATCATCTTATTAAAACTCAGGGCTAATTCAGCAAACTGATCATGGCCAGTGATGGGAATCTCTGAATCCAACTGATTTGCCGCCACTCGCGAGAGCCCACCCTTTAATCTGTTCATAGGTCGGGTAATCCGGCGACCAAACCAGCCTGTAATCAAGACTAGACCGGCCACAAATAAGAGGATTCCTAAAAATATCCAATTTTTGGTTCGCTTCAGCGATAAAAACACTGGTTCAGCCGGTAGAGCCAGAGTTACAACATGGTTTCTAAGACCCTGCTCATAATCCTGCCAGGCAAACCAGAGCTTCCCATCCTCCATATAGGAAAAAAATGGTTCTACTGGATGCCCTGACTCTCTTCTAGCCATAACTCTCAATGGCCTGGATTGATAGATACCATTTGCATTCAATTTCCTGCTTCCCAAACCATTCAAATGAATTTTTAAGTCTTTTAAGCCTGTGATTTCCTGCAGGTGTTTCTCGTGAAGCTCGTGAGCTAAAAGCAGTTTGTCAATCAGGTACTGCTCCAACACTTCCCCTATCAGCAAAAACCGCCATGAGCCCAATGGAATCATACTCCAAAAATAACGCACCTCAACTCCGGCTCCAAAGACCCTCTCAAAATCCAAACCCACTGTAAACATGTCAAAGTATCGTTCTGGGTTGGAAAAGATATAATCAAACTCAAAAGATGGATCCAGGGAGCTTTTTAACATGTCCCTCACCGCAGAAACCTTATCCACACTTTTCTGGTACTCCTCAGCACTGATGCTGGTTCCTTCTTTACCAAAAAGCGCAACACAAATAGGATACATATCATCAAGATAACTTCTGCGGATGTAGACCTCTGAATAAGTCTTGTCGGAAGTAAATGCCCAGGGTACATCTCTTCTTAAAGGTTCCTTAGCCATCATCACACGAAAATCTGGGGACGGAACAGATGCCTTCAATACATCAGAAAGTTCCTGCCGCATTTCTGCCTCTTCGGGCTTATTTTCCTCAAACCAACGGGCCAGTTTTTGCTTAAATTCATGCATATCCTGCAAAAAGTATTGTTCAGCAGTCTGCATAGAATTGGAGACATCCAACCAGGCCAGACTCATCTTCTCCCGCACCTGATTCTCCAAAGCATTCTCAAGAATCCTTAAGGGGTGGATATCTGAAAACAGGATATATACCTGTCGCAATCCAAATAAAAGCACAAAAATAAAAAGAATCTGGCGGCTTAAAATCTCCTGGTAGCCCCAGGCAATCCAACCTGTCAAAACCAGAAATAACAGGGCCAAAACATAAATTCCCTCCGGTCTGTCAAGCACCGAAGGGTACATGCGAATCCCTTGAGCTATACTTTGCTGTAAGGTAGGTATGGTGTTTTTAATTTGCTCCAGACGCAAATTCGGAGCTACTTGTTCCCACTGTGTACATGGATAATCCACAAACAGACTCAAACGACCAGAAGTTTTTGGTATGGGAAGCCAGAATTCCTCAAGCATGGGGAATACCTGAATCTGTTTATCCAAAAGCCTACCCGTGGAAGAATACTGAACCTTGATTTGGCAGTCTTGGATTAAAGAGATGTCTCCTACAATCCTGATGCCCAAATCCCCATGTGCAAGGTTAGTCCAGGAAAATTCAAGAGTAGAAGTCCAAAGATTTGACACAAGGACCACAAACAGGCAAAAAATTTTAAAAAATCGCAAAACCATTAGCAACCAGAATATCCTATCATGCAGGAATCCTATCTGGCCTATAGCAGTTTTTAATCAAAGACGATAAAATGTCGCGCTGTTGTTCTAAACTTGTACCACAAAAGGGAAGCTTCTATGCAAACCATCAAAATTCGGATTTTTGCCTCTCAGGACTGGAGCATGCGCATTGCCATGCAGGAGTTTGTCAAGTTTTTAGACCCTGTTATCAAGCATAAAAAACAGGAATACAAGCTGGATCTGGGCAGAATTCGGGCCGAACCTTTGCTTTGTGGTTCCGATGTCAGTAAACAGGCTGATGTGATTGTGGATCGCACAATTCATTGGAATCATTTTTACAAATGCTGGTCCCAGACCGCGCAGAATTGTCTGGTACCTATTGCCAATAACTCCCTGACCAATGACAATCTTGATAAACATTCCACTTACGATTTGATGGCCAGAGCCATTCATCCCAAGGACAAATTTCCTACTACCGTTATGCTTCCCGATTTTTCGCCTTGGACCCCGGAGCAGCTTCTAGAGGCTGAATGGAAGGCTGAGCAATATCAGATTCTGGCCAATACCAAATTTGGCTGGGACCCCAATCGCAGAGTAGTGGACGAGGCCAAAATTCACAAGAATTTGGATAGATCCCGCAAATACAAGAAAAAATCCCAGGCTTTACGAGAACAGTTTTATCCTCAGTACAATTACCTGGCCGATGTCATGGAAAAACATTTTGGCAACCGCTTCCCCATCTTTTTGAAAAAGGCTTTTGGGGGCGGTGGCTCCGATGTATATAAAATCAATAGCCTTCAAGAACTGTATGACAAATATGATGAAACCGGTGGCCGGGTATTTCATATCCAGGAAGCGGTAGAAAACTATGATACCTTCGTTCGCTG
>DITF01000080.1 GCA_002422125.1 bacterium UBP17_UBA6191 | reverse complement strand
ACTTGTGGGCAACTATTGCTTCAGGCAGCGGAAGACGAGCACCCTCAGGCCCAAGCCAGACTTGCCCAGATGTACCAAAGAGGCATTGGCACCAAAATCGATGCTAACAAAGCTGATTATTGGTCCAAGAGATACAAAAAAAATCTGGAAAAATCCAAATCAACATCCTCCTTTGTATTACCCCCAGCCCCTGACAAACAAGCAATCAGTCAAAGACTGGTGGATCAGGCTGAAATGTATCTGGAACAAGGAGAGTGGGGTAAAGCTATGGGTCATGCTCAGGCAAGTCTTCATATTGAGCCTACCCCATACGCCCACATTCTGGAACTTGAGGCCATGGAAAGAGCCTTTCCCAAACAGTACTTAAGAATTGACTCCTTATACAGAAAGGCCATTGAATCAATTCCGGCCCCTGAGCTTTTACAACGATATGCATTTTTTCTGATGCGGTATCAAGATTACAATCCCGCAATTCAGCATTTTAATCGAGCTTTAAATGGTGATGACTCATTACAATTTCAGTCCTATTTAGGGTTGGCAGAGTGTCACTTCCATCTAAAAGATTTAACTAAGGCCAGACAATATCTGCAACTGGCAGAAGCTTTGGAACCAGATCACTCTTCTCTAATCCCCATCCAGTCTCTTTTAAAAAATCCTTAACTATTTTTTGGCGATATCAGCTGTTGCACATCCTCTGAACTCAATCCCGTCAGCTTAACGACTAAATCTAAAGACATGCCTTCTCTTAACATAGAATTCGCCAGCTTAACCGTCGCTTCCCGTTCCCCTTGCCGCATACCTTCCAACCTGCCCTTCTCGATGCCCTTCTCGATGCCCATCTCGATGCCCTTCTCAATGCCCTTCTCAATGCCCTTCTCAATGCCCTTCTCGATGCCCTTCTCAATGCCCTTCTCGATACCTTTCTCAATGCCCTCAGCAATACCGGCTGCCAGACCTTCCTCTCGAGCTTGGTTGTATTTGCTGATGTGATCCCTATAAGCTTTTTCTCGGGCTTCTATTAAATAGCGCATTTTAGGGTCCGCATTGCATTTTTCGTAGGCTGCTATCGCCTCCGCTATGCCATCTACCTCGGACAGCTCCTTTATAAACTCATCATTTGGGTGAGCCATAATATCATCCCCCTTTTTAATCAGTAGTAGCCACTTTTCCAGAAGAGAGTATCCAGAAAGTGGTTGATGCGCATCCAGATACGGAAGCTGGATCATATGAAATTCAAGAAAATTGGGAAACTCCTCATGAGTAAAAATTTCTTTCAGACGAAAGACTGAATGCAGCCGTGGCGAAGGCCCCCACAACCAGTTTAGGATAGAAATCCCAATGACTGGATTCAATTTGGCATACCCTTCCCCAGATTGCAGTTGTTGGGAATAGGATCTGCTAGCATAAAATAACACTCGCTGGGCATAATGCGAATCCTCCGCAACCTGCATTTCGAGGTTCAATATTCGTCCTGTTTCATCGGTGGCACGAATATCCAGCACACTTAACTTCTCATCTAACGCCTCTTGTAGATTAAAAGGATTTTCCAAGGACACACAAACAAGTTTGTGCTTAAGAAACGGCTCCAGAATTGCATTCAGGAAAGAACACAATACCGCCGTGTTTTCTTTTGTACCAAAAACATACTTAAAAACCAGATCGTTAAACAGTGGAATATATAAGCCCATTTTATGATCTTATCATGGAAAGAATAGAAACAAAAACTTAAAACCAAACTGTAATCTTACGAGCTTCCTAGGCAAAAGCTGGACACCGTAATACTTCCGGCAAAGTCGTTTTCATGATAAACACAACTTCCCCTTTCCGATTCAGCCGCTCCACTCACAACCATCAATGGTAGCAGATGTTCTTCACGGGGATGGGCTTCTCTAGCCGAGGGAGCCTGGGCCCAGTGTAACAGCCTATCGGTTCTCTCTTGGCCTGTGAACTGCAACACCGTTTGCTGTAACCATCTATCAAAGTTACAAGAAGCCTCCCTGCCCAAGGGACCAAAAGCCCTCAAATTATGATAACTCAACCCACTGCCAACAATCAGGACTCGCTCTTCACGCAACGGAGTAAGTGCCCGACCTGCCTGAACATGGATTAGAGGTTCAAGCCCCATTTTTAAGGATAGCTGTAAAACGGGGATATCTGCCTCAGGAGCTATCAAAGCCATAGGTGCATACATGCCGTGATCATAACCTCTATGCAAATCCAATCCTGTTGGCAATCCCTTATTCAAAAGCAGCTTCTGAATGCGCTGAGCCAACACAGGATGACCCTTTGATGGGTACTGAACAGAGTAAGTGTGTTCAGGAAAACCATAATAGTCATAAATCATCCCAGGCTGTTCCTGACCCTGCACCGTAAACACATCTTCTTCCCAATGCGCAGATATCATTAAAATAGCCTCTGGCTTGTGAGGAAGACTAGTAATCATTGAGGACAAAGATTTTGCAAGATTTGCATACACAGTATCTCGCATTTGTGACATCCAAGGCCACGGGCCCCCTCCATGGGATATAAAATATGTTGGTAGCAAAACTTTCCCCTTTCACTTGGTTCCATTAATCTTCCTCTACTGTGACAATAGTCACAAGCTCGTTCCAAAAAAAAAGGCCACCCCTTTCGGGGCGGCCCAAATTCAGTACCAATAAGTACTTATTGAATTGGCCAGCGAGTTCTAAACACCCTAGCCATATTATCCCGAATGTAGACATCCGCAATTCCTGTCAGGTTAGTAACAGTATTGAAGGCCTCCAATCGAGGCAAACTGATTGTACCAATCAATGGATCTGAACCCATAAAATCAGCACGAGCAAAACCCATGTAAACTTGGCCTGGCATGTTAGCCATAGTCGCTGGTTCCTGCATAAAATACCCAGCACCAGCACCGTTTAACTTACCCTGAAATATTGCAGGCACAGACATT
>DITF01000182.1 GCA_002422125.1 bacterium UBP17_UBA6191 | reverse complement strand
CCTCAGAGTCTTGCGAGAGATGGGGATTTGATCCCAGGCCCAGGCCTGATTCTTTGCCAATCGATAATAGAAAACTACCGGTGGTTCATAACGAGGATAAAATAGAGAGGCTACCTCTCCTTCGGGCTGTATGGTTTGATGGGCCATATATTCCACCATCTGAAGAGCGATAGAATCCGCAAAAGGAACAGACTCAAATGGGCGCAGAATAGCTTTCAGCTCGACTCCAGGCTGAGCATACGACTCTTCTACTATATTTGCTACCAGACCCTGAATTTCCTGGTTTCCAAAAGGCACCAGTACACGACTCCCAGAAAAGACAAAGGATTCCCACTGCTGGGGAATCCTATAATGAAACCGCTTGAAAATTGGGCGAGGTACTAAAACCTCGGCAATCATTCTTTAGAACTGTCTCCTCTGTCTTCAAGTACGGCCTCAGCCAGTTCCACTTGTCGCTCACGAGTGCTGGACTCATCCAAAGTATATTCAAGCTCTGTAGAGTCAATTTCACGGATAGCCAAAACGATATCCTTCTCACGCATTCGTCGGTTGACCTTGGACTCCACGCCAGTTTTTAATTTCTTCACCCGATTAATAATCAGATGAGCTACATTAAACTTACCATCTAAACTTTTTTGCAGAGTATCAATGTTAAAATCGATCATACCTGTCCTTCACGCTTTGGGCGCAGTCCTGATTTAGGGAAGTTGCATGGTATCATAGAGATTTTCAGGATTCAACCGAGAAATCCTGTTTTGTTCTGCATACAAAACAGATTCAAGCTCTTTTAGGGCCATTTCATACTCATCATTGATAATCAGGTAGTCGTAAGCGGGAATTTTTTTAATTTCATCCAAGGCATTATGAATGCGACGGGCAATCACTTCTTCTGAGTCTGTGGCTCGGCCTCTTAACCGAGATTCCAGAATCGAAAAACGGGGAGGACAGATAAAAATCAAGACAGTGTCAGGTTTTTTGGCCTTGACCTGTAAACCACCCTGGACATCAATTTCCAAAATTCCATGTTTAGACTGACTCAGAAATGTATCGACTGCCGTCTGCGGGGTTCCGTAATAGTTACCATGCACTAGGGCATATTCCAGATATTGTCCGTTGGCTAAGTTTCTCTCAAAGTCTTCCTTACTCAAAAAGTGGTAATCGACCCCGTCCACTTCACGAGGACGCATGGCCCTTGTCGTGTGTGACACTGCCAGCCCAAAGGGAAAATCCGGCTTTTTCATCAAGTCTTTACATAAGGTGGACTTACCCGATCCACTAGGCCCCGATACAACAAACAAGACTCCGCTGCGTGTTAGCTTATTCATGATTCATCCTCCCCATCACTCATATCCAGGGAGTCCATCTCTTCTTCACGGATCAAACTCTGTTCATTGTTTGTAAGCCGCACATGAATGGTTTCAGGATTTACAGCCGACAAAATCACATGTTCTGAGTCCATAACCAGAATGGATCTGGTCTTTCGCCCATAAGTGGCATCTACAAGTTTGCCCTTTTCTTTGGCGACATCCTTGATCCTTTTTACAGGTGCAGAACCTGGGGATATCACTGAAATCAGCCGGTTGGCCATCACAAAATTTCCAAACCCAATTCCCAGCATTCTGAGTCGCATGATATACCTCACTCCAGATTCTGGATCTGTTCCCGAATTTTTTCCAGAAGATTCTTAAGCTCCAACACCTGTCTGACCACCTCAAGATTCTGACTTTTAGAACCAGTCGTATTAATCTCTCTATGGATTTCTTGGCACAAAAAATTTAAAGATCGGCCACATTCAGAGCTTTGGACCAGAATATCCCGAAAGGACACAAAATGGGCTGAAAGCCGTACCAATTCCTCAGTTACATCAGCCTTTTCCAAAAGAATTGCAACCTCCTGATACAGGCGGTTTTCGTCTAACTCTCCAGACATAAAAAGACCGACTCTTTGTCGATATCTCTCAAGCGCATCATTGCGAATAGTGGTTTGCAGATCTTCGATTTTCTGCCTGCAATCCTCCATACGATCCAGATACTTCAAAATTTCCTGACTAAGGAATTCTCCTTCTTTTTGTCTTGATTGACAAAATGCCTGAACCGTAGCCGGGAGATATTGTAAAACTGCTTCTTCCAAATCTTTCTGTAAACTTTGATCCGTGCCATCAGCCAAAACCCCAGGCAGGGTAATCAACTGACTGACACCTAAATCTGATTTTAAATTCATGGCATCTGCAAGCTGATTGCATCGATCAACCCAGGATCTGGCCTTGTCTAAATCCACTAATGGTCCTAGGCTCAATTGCCGAAACTCGAGCTTAATACTGAGTTGTATCTTGCCTCGAAGAACCAAGGGCTCAACGATCTCTCGCACCTTGGTTTCTAGAGCCAAAGAACTGATAGGTAGACCTATCCCGAGTTCACGGTGTTTGTGATTCACCGAACGAATTTCGATAAATCCACTCACACCGCGACACAAAATCTCGCCTACCGCATAACCAGTCATGGAGGCTGGCATCAATCCTCCGTAGCCTCGATTTGAACGGACTTTCTGCGACCCCTGCTTTTGGGCTTGGCCTCTGATGCTACTAAAGCTGGCTTGGATTTACCGGATAACAAATCCTGATAATCCTTGGCCACTAAAGCAACCTTTAATACCTCATCAAAGGTCTTCACGATGTGAAAACGAATATTTTCTTTGATTTCCTTGGGGATTTCCTCAAGATCTTTTTCATTTTCTTCACAAAGGATAATATCCTTGATACCCACCCTATACGCAGCTAAAGACTTATCCCGAACTCCCCCAATGGGCATCACCTTACCCTTAAGAGAAATTTCTCCTGTCATCGCCACATCTTTGCGGATTCGTACATTGGTAAGAGCCGAAACTAGGGCTGTGGCAATGGTAATTCCTGCCGAAGGGCCGTCTTTGGGGATGGCCGCTTCTGGAGCATGAATGTGAATATCCAATTTTTTATAAAATTCCGGGTCAATAAAAAACTTCTCTCTATGCCGACGAACATAAGTAATGGCTGCCTGGCAGGATTCTTTCATGACATCCCCAAGATTTCCTGTCAGAAGAATTTTACCCGTGCCCTCCATAATCTCAACCTCTATGGGCAAAATATTGCCACCCAAGGAAGTTACGGCCAGTCCTGTTACCACACCAACCTGATCTTCTACCCCCTGCATATCAGGTAGAAGTTTGCGCACTCCCAGATAGTCCACCACATTTTTGGCCGTGACTTTTCTGGTCTTTTTATCCTTTTCCATCACCATGGCCTTAGCCACTTTTCTGGCAATACTTCCGACCTTGCGCTCCAGATCTCTTACCCCTGCCTCACGGGTATAGCAGCGAATAATTTCTACCAACGCATCTTCAGAAATGCTCAGTTGCCCTTCTTTTAAGCCATTTTCTTCAATTTGTTTGGGAACCAGATAACGATTGGCAATCTGAACTTTTTCTTCTTCCGTATAACCGGAAAGAGAAATTACTTCCATACGATCCATCAAGGGCCCAGGTATGGAGTAAGGGTGATTGGCAGTGGTCAAAAACAATACCTGAGACAAATCAAAAGGGACTCCAATGTAATGATCACGAAAGCTAACATTCTGCTCTGGATCCAAAACCTCTAACAGGGCTGAAGATGGATCTCCCTTAAAATCTGAGCCAGTCTTATCAATTTCATCTAAAAGTATGACCGGGTTTTTGGTTCCCACCTGTTTTAAGGTTTGAATCAGACGACCGGGCATAGCTCCCACATAAGTGCGTCTATGACCACGAATCTCAGCCTCATCTCGCATACCGCCCAAAGAAATTCTGGCAAATTTTCGGCCCATAGCCTCAGCTATAGAACGAGCCAAAGAAGTTTTTCCCACTCCAGGAGGCCCTACCAAACATAAAATTGGGCCCTTGATAGTGTTTTTGAGCTGACATACTGCTAAAAATTCAATAATCCTTTCTTTGACTTTCTCTAGTCCATAGTGATCCTTGTCCAAAGTCTCCTGGGCAACTTTGGCATCCAGATGGTCCTTGGTTTTTTTGGACCAGGGCAACTCCACCATGATTTCCAGGTAGTTACGAATCACTCCACTTTCAGCCGAGGAATAGGACATTTTGGCAAATTTGTCGAGTTCCTTTAGTACCTTATCTTTGATGTCCTTAGGCATTTTGGCCTTATCAATAAGCTTTCTGAATTCCTTGGCCTCATTGGCGGCCTCATCATTTTCCCCAAGCTCCTTTTGAATGGCTTTGATCTGTTCTCTCAGATAATATTCTTTTTGAACCTGCTCCATCTGCTTGCGCACACGGCCCCGGATCTTTTTCTCAATATTCAGAATCTCAATTTCCTTATTCAGGATATCGCAGATCATGGACAGACGGTCTTCAGCCGAAAAGGCCTCCAATACCTCCTGCTTGGCTTCCACCTTAAGCTTTAGGTGGGCAACAATAATGTCTGCGAGCCGGCCAGGACTCTCTACGCTGTTGGTCACATTGATAATTTCAACCGGAACATTCTTATTCAATTTTATGTAGGCTTCGAACTGGGTAATGGCATTACGCATCAAAGCCTGAGTTCTGAGATTTTTATCTTCGGTATCTACAAACTCCTCAATTTCTGCTTCATAAAACTTATCATTATCGCGGTACTTTCTGACTCGGGCTCTAGCAGTCCCTTCCACCAGAATTTTGACAATTCCATCGGGTAATTTTAAAAGCTGCATGATTTCGGCAACCGTACCCACATCATGTAGATCCTCACGGGAGGGGTGATCGGTTTTAGCCTGTTTCTGTGATACCAATAAAATTTCGCGATTTGTCTCCATCGCCCTTTCAATGGCAGTCAAAGACAAACTTCTACCCACAAACAAGGGAATCACCATGTAGGGGAAAACCACTATTTCCCGTAACGGCAGCACAGGGATATCAAAAACAGCCGGGCGATTTGCCCTCTCCTTTTCATCCCGATCCGAGATCTGAGATGGCTCAAGCTCCCTAGGCGTATAGTCTAGGCTTTCAATCTCATCCTCTAAACCCTCGAGTTCATCATCTTCAATTTCTGTAGGTTTATTCTTCTTTTTTGCAGACATGCTGGCTCCTTCTTGCCTAGAAGAGGTATTTCCGGAAGTAATTGCAATCGAAGCACTTAATGATTTTAATCCGTTTATACCCAGACTCCCCATGCGACAGGGGTCGGATGTTTACATGCAGTCTTGAGCCACAACGCGGACATTTGCGTCGCGACCAGACGAACAAGGCCAAGCTTATAATAAACGAGATCAAAAGAACAGAAACAATCCAGAAAAATTTACTGGATGAGACTGTTGGTTCAATTTCAAGGCTTTGGGGCACTTCCTGTTCTGAGTTCACCTCAGGATTTCTTTTCACATACTCCAAAAGACTTTGAACAAAGCGCGAAACGCCCTCCACCAGTTTTTTCTGATAATTCTGGTCGCGACTCAAGGCATGAATCATACCTTTTAAAATTTCTCGAACTTCTTCTCTGTCCATGGCTCCCTGCAAGCCAAGGCCAAGCGAAAAACTGACCCGTCCTCGACGGGAACCCTTTTCGAGTTGTAAAAAAATCATGGCCCCACGAGTGTTTTTAACCGGCTCAATGAAGCGGGCAAATGCCGAACGGGAACTGGAGTCAAAGTTTTCCAAGTGAAATGTTTCTTCCACCAGAATAAAAAAGCGAATCCCTGTACGCACTTCTAGATCGCCTATCATCTGTTCCATGGCCTGTCTGGATTCAGGACTGAATAACAAGGCATCATCCTGTACAGGTGAGGCTTTAAAAATTCGCAATAAAATCAGTATCAAGAACAGTCTTAAAATCATTTTTTAGCCTGGATAAAACAAAATTCCCTGACAGGAAGGGCAGTGTTGCACCTGCCCTTGATAGCGCATAGCCAAAAACGAATTCTGGGCCAAATGGATGCCGCAGTTTGGGCAGCACTCCGTACTTACCGGAAATATGACACATTCTCGTTTTAACACTTTGTGAGCCGCGGCATGTAAACGAATCATATCCTGACTCAGTCCGTCCAAAACCTGTTCATCCTCCTGAATCAATTCATGCAGATGTTTCTGAGAGGCCAGATACTCCTCATTCCAGCCTGGCATTTCCTGTTCAAATACGGCTTCTTGCTTTTTCAACTCCAAAGCCTGCTCTGATACATGGGACTGAAGTTCCTCAATACTTTGAAGAATTTCCAGAATCCTATCCTCAGTTGCACCTAAAGACTCCCGAAGCTTGTCTTCCCTCGCCATTAATGTTTCCAACATCTTTTGGCTGCCAGCACTCAACTTTTGTTGTTCGAGCTTTTTCAAATCCTGATCCAAGCCCTTTAAATCCAATTCCAATCGTTTCTGTTCCACATTTTTTGACTGAATTTTCTGGGCACCTTGTTGAATATTTTGCCCAAGTTCACTGATGCGAGTTCGTGCATCATGAATCTGTCGTTTGGCCTGTTCCATTCTAATTCTGGCCTCTTGTCTGGCCAGTTCATGTTCTCTCAGTGCAATAATCTGTTTGATCATACCTGCAAGTATATATCAGTAAGCCTGTATTTTTCGCCAGAGATCGGGCAAACTATATGTGGATATGCAAATTATTTTTCCTAAATCTAAAGGACTTGGCAATCAAGGCTTTGTGCTTTTTATTGTCCTTGGCATTCTTAGTGTCGTTGGAATACTGTTTTTGACACTCCATTCCCGCTCCCTGCAACAAAATCGCGATGCCCACAGAATGTTCTATGCCGAAAGCGCAAAAACTGCGGCGGAAGGTATAGTAGAACTTTTTGTTCTGGGTTTTCGCGAAAGTGTAGAAGGCCCACAGGATCCAAGGATTTTACAAAGCGCAATCAATAGCAATCGTCTCAACACCGATGCTGGTTATTTTGGGTTTTTCCTAAGAGACTTTGCATTGATTCCTATAGCAGGTAAGGGAGAGATTCCACCCGATCAGAATGTAGAATGGCTTAAAAAACAAGGCCAGACCGTGAAAGCCATGGATTTGTTTCTGACCCAGATCGGAGGAGATAGCTACCAGTTAAAGCTCGATTACTCCTGTCAGCCCAGAATTGACAGGGATGCCGAATTTGTAGATGCTTTATTAAACCAATGTATTCTCACCTTTGGAGTTGCAGTCAAATTTAAAGGCGTTGAGCAGGGATCCAGCCGAACCAAGATTTTAGTAACCTACCCCTTGAGCCAGGCAATACTCTCGCGATTCACCCTTTTTCATGATGATTCAAATCTGGGCAAATATGATCGCCTGTACACTGACATCAATGGTGTTCCCATCATCCGGGACGGGAATATGAAGTACCAGTACAATTTTCCGATGTACCTGTATCACAGCCCCTTAAAGGATCCCGATATCAAAACAGACCTCCAGATTTATGGTCCGGCCCCTGACAGCATGGAAGCCCTTGATAGCTTAAGAGACAGCAGCAAGATAAAAATGAGCAAGGATGCAATTGAAGAAAGAGGCTGGTTGTATCTTGGCGACTCAAGTTCCAGTGTGTTAAAAATGACGCCTGGCATGGCCGCCGCTGGCCAGCAATACCTGCTACTCAACCGCAATTACTTCACCACTCGGGCCAAGGTAACTGGGGACAACCAGATTCGCTTGCCCAACTATGTGCGGATGGATCCACCGCCCAGATTTACGGAGCCAATTTCGTTTACCTATTATTGGGATGACCCCGAGATTCCTCCTGTTTCCGATCAAGATGGAGAAGTCTGGGTTGAGGAATTATATGAGGGTTTTTATGAATCTACTGGGCCAGCAAACCCTGCCTTTTATATTCCCCAATATTCTGCCGAGTCTTCCTTGTTAAAGGTTTTTGGTTCGGTAGACTACCCCTCACGAACTTATACCTCTGGCGATGCCTATTTGGAGTTTGCCAAGCTGAGTTCACTTAGAATCGATAGAGACCAAAGCGATTCTGATGAAAACAGCCGTGAGCGATGTCTGCCTTCTCCCCGTCATAAGTTTGAAAGTTCTGCCGTGATTCGTAACCTGACAGAATTTGAATTTATCAATAAAAACCCACCCTTTTATCAGCCCCTGCCATTGCAATGGACCAATATGAATTACATTCAGGATTGTGAGGAACCGCTGCACCTTGTGGCCCAGCCTGATTTTGCATGGGAGCTACTAACTCCGCGGTATTCTGATTATGAGTCCATCATGTCTCAAACCATGCGGATTCATCTCAATAACTTGATCGATTATCCACACTATACCCATAAAGTTTTTCCTCCGCATATCCACGAGAATTTTACGGATTACAGCTTCAAACCCAAACTCAAACAGCTTCCGGGAGATGGATCCGAGGAAGAAATATGGGAGCATAAGCTTTCCAAAAGTCTTACTCTTAGCAGGACATATCTGAAAGGCATACCTGAGTACAACTTTATTTCTGCCTTTTCCAATGCCAGGGCCAGTTTTTGGTATGACACTCAGGAAAGTCTGGAAAAAGCTGGAGTTCTGAAAAGAGGGGGCGGTATTTACTATCTCAACACCCAGGGTCGCACAATTGGGTTATGGGGTGATTTGAATTTAGATGTTCCAGTAGTAATTACAGGCGATAGCAGTTTAGTTGTTGCTGGTTTGTGTTTTTTATCTCCTGTGGAAGCCCGAGGACACTATGCCGGATTTGAATGCGAGGAAATTTATCTAACCTCCGGCAATGTACAGCCCGGAATTCCCACCGATTATGAAGCCCAGCTCACCTCAAAAAACTCCATTCGCAAAACAAATCCTGAACAAATTGTGAACATCATCGGAAGTCTGGCCGTGTCCAGTCTTGATATGTCGATGTTTTTGGCCTCGACTACTGTGACCTACAATCCTAAACTTAACCCACTAAGGCAGGATAGTTGGAAGGTGTATCGCATGGCCCTTGATGACCATAATCTTAGGGTAAAACGGGATTGAATATGAATCACAAGGCATTTTCGCTAGTGGAAATCATCATAGCTTCGATGTTGCTTCTGTTTGTGGCTGTTCCCATGTTTTTTATGTTTCGACAATCACTGCACCAGACTGAGGCCAGCCTTGATGAAATTCAGGCTATGATTATTGCCCGGGAAGTCGTGGACAGTGTGACAACCATAAAAATGTCATTAGGTCTTGATCGAATTTATGATATCTCAGACTCTAATGATCAAAGCCCTTGGCTGAACATTTCCGTTATGCGTCGTCCATTTTTATGGGAAGACATGAAAGATCCAGATCTCCGATCTTTAAGTAAGCTCGTGCTATCTCCAATGCCTGAAAGGTTTCGCCGCATGATTAAAATTTACCCTGCCAACATTGGCTCAAAAGATAATCATCGCCCCATGCTGGATGCCAAGGTTTTGGCTGTTCGTGTGGAATGGGTGACTCCAGGTGCTACAGAGTTTAATCGCTCCCTGGAGTTAAAAACGGTAATGACTCGGGATGAGGTGTATCTAAGATGAATCTTCGTCGTGGATTTACTCTGATTGAAGCTGTTTT
>DITF01000228.1 GCA_002422125.1 bacterium UBP17_UBA6191 | reverse complement strand
CATCCAAGTTCAAACTGAGTACCAATCCCAACAGTTCTGACCGTAGGCTACCGTTTCCGAGGATGACTAAATTCGTGTCAGGAGATTTTTTCGCATATATGTGAAACGCGCGAATCAATCGGTCAAAGTTCCTTTCATGTTCAAGGCGGCCCACAGCCAGAAAAAATGGCTTAACAGGGGGGATATTGGAAGACTCTGCGGCCACAGGATTGTAACGCGTATAATGGTGCTCATAATTTATTTTTAGCCACTTGCAGGATTCGGTTTTGGCCAGAGGCAGAACAAATAGAGACATTTTGAGAACCTCTACTTCACTGCCTCAACATTGAGACTCAAAAGTAATCCGTTTTCCTTATCCATATGAGGGTAATATGCTTGGGAGTAGTCATCTATATTGGAGTGTTCAGTATCTCTCCAGTTATATCGGTAAATGTTCGAGAACCCGGTCTTAGCAAGCAAGTCGTGAAAGTAGTCATAGTCAAAAATATTATAGTGAATGTTATACAGATAATTTTGTCTGCCCATAATGGGGCCAACTACGGACTTCAGATCCCGCGTCTTTAAATAGAGTTCCGCAAGTGCTGCAAAATCAGGTACGGAAGTTCTTAGGATCCCTCCCGGTTTTAAGACCCGAAACCACTCCTTTAAAACATTCTCAACCTTGTAACGATGAAAATGTTCAAGAACATGGCAGTTGTAGATCACATCTACGGAATTATCATGAAAAACGCTAAGATCATCAATATTGCATAAATAATCTATATGGGGATGATGAATCACATCAATATGGACATATCCTGGAATAAATCTGGCACCACATCCCAAGTGTAATTTGGACTGTTTGTTTATATTTGTCATAACGGGTTCCTTTTCAAAAATATTCCGTTTACAGAACTATCGGAACCGACCAGCTTTAACACTTGTTGGGCATCGGTTATGTTGCTACCGTCCTCAAGCTGAGCCTCATATCCAGCACTAAACAGGAGTTCAAAAATGTCCCTGATTGAGTTTCCTTGAGCATTCAGACAATATTCACAAAGTTCAATGAAAATTACGGGATTCATACTTTTGATGGTGTTAACTGCTCCCTGAAGAACTTTGAAATCATAGCCATCTACATCGATTTTGATTAAGTCCACTTTCGCGATCCCTTCGACTTCGACTAATTCATCAATCGAAATTGCCTTGGGCTGAATGGACTCGGGGGGTCTTTGTTGATTGGATTCGGAACGCTTCCATGAGGACCGAATGGTCGTAGAAGGAGTTTCCCGTTCCGAATTGGTTACCAATTCTCTTCTGACTCGAATTCTTGGGGCGAGCTCTGGGTTCAACTTAATGTTGGCGGCCAGTTTGTTGGCGGCGAAATCTGTAGGTTCAAACGCATATATACAGCCGGTTGGCCCTACTAACTGCGCAATCTGCAGTGTATGTGCACCAATATTGGCTCCGATTTCCAAAACACAATTGCCAGATGTCACGGTACGAGATAAAAAATCGATTGTAGTTTTTTCCCACCCACCAATAAATATTGAGTAGTCAATCAATTCGGAAAGATCTAGTTGGTACCAAATGCCATCGCGTTTACAAATCTGATGAGGACGAAGAGTTGCATATACTCTGACCAGCCAGTGAGCGAATCTCTGAATACGAAGACGCTTCAGAATTTTTTTTATTGTTGCTAAAGAGACCATATAATCGAACCAGCCCGGTGACTTGCTTCAGGGGACATGAGTCTAACCGCGAATAAAACATTTGGCAAGAATTCAGTTACGCGAACTAAAGATGCCTTAGCTAAATTAGCAGAATTCTTGTGATTTATGGGGCATAGAGCTAACATTCAACCTACTTTATTAGTCTAGGCTGGGGTCCGCTATGATTTTACGGAATGTTAAGAAGTTTTATACCATGTGTAAATCCATGTATCTGGCAAAGGTACATGGTGATAAAGAGGCTGGATTTCGTGTGATAGAGCGATTGGCAAAATTGCTGGTTTATCCCGAGTACCAGTTTACGGATCCAACTGTTGGATGGTGGGGCAATCAAAAAATTCAAACATTTTCCAGAAGGTTTTGTTTGGTAGAATCCGCCATGTCATTAGATAGAAAGTTTGCACTGAGTCAGCTCATGCGTTTAGCTTCTGCCGTTGAAGGAGATACAGCGGAATGTGGTGTGTACAACGGGGGGAGCTCTTATATCATGCTGCTCTCCACGATTGGATCGGACAAAACTCATTTTCTTTTTGATTCTTATGAAGGGTTATCCCTGCCTAGCGAAAATGATGGGAAATACTGGAAATCGGGAGATTTAAATTTTTCAGAAGCAAATGTACTTGAAAATCTGAAGGAGTTTTCTGAGCGCTTGGTGTCATACAAAGGCTGGATTCCTGACCGGTTTAATGAGGTCGCTGAAAAGCGATTTAGTTTTGTGCATATTGATGTAGATCTGTATGAGCCCACTTTAAGTTCGCTAGACTTTTTTTATGCAAGAATGAATACTGGTGGAGTCATTCTGATAGATGATTATGGCTTTGACACTTGCCCAGGTGCAACTGAGGCAGTAGACAAATTCCATGATTTATGCCCTGAAAAGCCAGAAATGTTGCCCTCTGGAGGGGCATTTATCCTTAAGGGTACAGCAACGGCTAATGATATTTGGAAAGAATGACCTAAGAGAAATTTTTATTGCGGAACAGGGCAACTACTCTGACATGAGAGACATCCAGAAGCTCGTAGTTTCTGGATAGGAGAAAGTTTATTACCGGAGCCAGTGTGCTCTCTTGTTTGATACCCCTTTCGAAGCCGAGATCTGCGGAGATGTATTCAATATGGGGTAACAGCTTTTCGCAGCCCTTAAGGACCTCGGGCTCTGCTCCCTCAGCCTCAATTTTTAGCAGTTTGATGGGCTTTGTGACAAGTGCATCCAGTCTGTTAACATTCACTTTGACAATTTCATCATAAGTCGGTGGCTGTATAAGCGATGAATCAGCCCCTGTCGAGGAGGAAAAAAACTCCAGTGTGCCTTCAGAGTCCCATAGCCCCAGGTTGTAACTAATCTCAGGTTCTACATTAACCTTCAGGCAATCAAACTCCAATTGTGATGGCTCAAAGCCAATGTACGACACATGAATACCCTTTTGTTGAAAATACAAATGCAAATCACCCACATTTGCCCCACAGTCTACGATTAAATCATGGTCTGAAAACGATATTCGGGGTAAAAAATATGTGTCGCCAAGAGTCATTCCTCGTTCCATGATTCCGTCTTGGTATGCCATGTTGGCTTGTTTGCGATGGTAAAACAGCAGGGTTCTGCCTGAGCCAGATGCAGTGTATTGCCCCAATTTTTTGTCATATTTAAATCGGATGTCCTTGTTTCTAAGCCAGGCCCGAAAGTTAAACAGAACGCAGAATAGATTGCCTTGGGTTGACAACATCCATTGGATGTAAGTTGATTTTAAGCATT
>DITF01000053.1 GCA_002422125.1 bacterium UBP17_UBA6191 | reverse complement strand
GCATTTACAGCCTTCAAATCCCAGAGTTTGTATTTATCCCACTCGTCTCGGAATCTTTCTTCGATATCAAAATTCTTGAAGTCAATGTTGTATGGCGGAACCTCAAGCTGTATATAGCCTCCGTTTTCAAAATGTAGTTCCTTGCCCGCTTCAATATCAACCACAAGCTCCTTAATAAAAGTAGCCACATTGTGATTGGAGCGAACCTTACAATGAAAGCGTTTAACCCCCATGCATTCATGAGGCACTTCAATTTTCATGTCACTTTTAATTTTCACCTGACAGGATAAGCGAACATGCTCCTTTTTCTCTTTACGAGACAACCAGCCTTCCTCACTAGGAACAACTTCCCCGCCGCCTTCAAAAATCTTGCACTTACAGACCCCGCAGGCACCCTTGCCCCCACAGGCAGATGGCAAAAGAATTCCATTATTTAGAAGAGCCTGCAACACGGTTGTGCCTGCCGGAACCTCCAGAGTCTTCTCACCATTAATCCCCAGCATCACGGGGCCAGCACTGACAAGCTTGGCCGAGGCAATATTTAAAATTGCCACCAGTCCTAAAATTACACCGGTAAAAACCAAAACGCTAATTCCGATAACCATATCTCCCCCTAGAGGCTAATCCCGGCAAATCCCATAAACCCAATTGCCATTAATCCCGTGATGATCATGGTAATTCCTAAGCCTTGCAGGCCGTCAGGTACATGAGAATAACGAATTTTAGTACGAATAGATGCCATCGCCACAATAGCCAGAGCCCAGCCTATACCGGACGCAGTACAGAATACTGTTGTCTCGGCCAGGTTGTACTTTCTCTCCACCATAAACAGGCTTGAGCCCAATATGNNCACAGCAATCAGCGGCAAAAATATTCCTAAAGCCGAGTAAAGAGCGGGAAAATGCTTATCTAAAACCATTTCCACCAACTGTACCATGGCCGCAATTACGGCAATAAAAGTAATAAAGGTCAGAAACTCCAGATTCACTTCCGCAAACTGCTCTGAGGCCCAAACCAATGCTCCTTTTTTCAAAAAGTACTGATATAGAAGCCAGTTGACGGGTCCAGTTATTGTCATTGTAAAAATGACGGCACAACCAAGACCGATGGCTGTTTCCACTTTTTTGGAACAGGCCAGAAACGAGCACATTCCCAAAAATGAAGACAAGAGAATGTTGTTTACAAAGATTGACGAAACGGCCAATCCTAATAATTCTGTCATAATTCTCCCCCTGCCTTATTTTCCCGCTTTAGGCGGAAACAGTGAATTCTGGGCCCAGATATAAAGGCCTAGAAGAATAAATGCCCCTGGAGCCAATACCATCAAACCATTGTTAACATAACCCAAGTCTATCAGGGCCTGTGGAATCACCGGTATTCCTGCCAACTTTCCGGCCCCTAACAACTCCCTCAGAGCTGCTACAAACATTAGTACAATGGAATAACCTAAACCATTGCCTAGACCATCCAAAATACTTGGAAAGGGTTTGTTCATGAGGGCAAATGCCTCTAGCCGCCCCATTACAATACAGTTTGTAATAATCAGACCGACAAAGACGGACAACTGCTTGCTTAAATCAAACAGAAAGGCCTTCAGAAACTGATCGACCAAGATCACCATGGAGGCAACTACACACAATTCCACAATAATACGGATTCTAGAGGGCAATCCTGTGCGCAGTAAGGAAATTACCATACTCGAAACACACATTACTACTATCACGGACACACACATTACAAAGGCGGGCTTGACCTGAGTAGTTACAGCAAGAGCCGAACAAATCCCCAACACCTGCATCGCAATTGGATTATTGCTGATCAAGGGGTCCGTCAACACCTTTTTATCATTTTTACTCAACATCAGCGACCTCCCTGACGAACTCGTTCAAAGTAAGGATCATATTTTGTTAGGCCAACCTTGAACATTTTAGTGACCCCATCCGCTGTAATGGTAGCCCCACTAATACCGTCAACCACATGATCCAATGGCCGACCAGAATCAGTCGCCTTACCCTTAACAACGGTCACACCAACCAGATTCCCGAGGTTGTCTCGAACCTTTTTGGCTTTGAAGTTATTGGTAAACCAGGACTGCTCAATCTCTGCACCCAGACCAGGTGTTTCACCATGCTGATAAAAAGTAAGCCCTTTTACCGTAGCAGTGTCAGCCTCCAGGGCTAAATAACCCTTAAGTGTTGACCAAAGTCCTCTGCCCACTATCGGGAAAGCATAACCCTGTACTGTTCCATCAGCCAGTACCTGAAAGATTGGAAGTTTTGTGTCCAGATCCTTTTCGGTCAGATTTTCTGGTTTTACCCCTTCAAGAATATTTCCTTCCAGATCCACGACCAATTCCTTAACCGCGGTGAACTTCTGATTCAGTTCCTCTCTGGTGAACTTCTCATCGGCTTTGATGATTCCCAAGGCAATCATAATATTCTTACGAATATCAAGTTTCACATTTTCAGCCTGTAAGGGTTGAAGCTGAGTGGCAGCGAGCGACAACAATATACTGCACACCAAACACACCACTGCCGCATAACTAAAGATATAAAAGTTATCGTTACGCATGTCTCAGACTCCTTCTCTGATTCTTGGCCTTGACAACATAGTAGTCAATCAGAGGAGCAAACTCATTCATGAATAAAATTGCTAACATCATGCTCTCTGGATAGGCAGGATTGACCGTGCGAATCAGGACACAAATTACCCCGATCAAAATCCCGTAAATCCACTTTCCAAGGTTAGTGGCTGCACTTGAGACTGGATCCGTTGCCATGTACACAGCCCCAAATGCAAAACCACCTAATACCAAATGGTAATGTGGAGGCATTTTAAAGAGCCCATGCATAGAGTCTGTGGCCATTAGATTAAATACAAGAGCCATTCCAACAGCACCCACAACACAACCTACGGTTGAGCGGTAGTTACCAACTCCAGAAATTAACAAAACAATAAAACCAATAAAACAGGCCACCGCTGATGTCTCACCAATGGAACCAGGTACAAAACCCATAGCCAGTTTTTCAAATGTGAACCCATGGGATGCAAGAAGCGAAACCGGCTCTGCAGCGACAGAGGCTCCACTTTTAACACCTAAGGCCACTCCAAGAGCTGTAGCTCCAGAATAGCCATCCAGTACTTTTGTATCTCTGGTGATGGCAACCCATACACTATCTCCTGACATGCTGGCTGGATAAGAAAAGAAACAAAATGCCCGTGCCATTAACGCAGGGTTTAAAATATTCATCCCTGTGCCACCAAACACTTCTTTGGCGATTACCACCCCAAAAGAGATGCCAATAGCTGCCTGCCAAAGAGGCAAAGTTGGGGGTAATACCAGAGGAAACAAAAGCCCCGTAACTAAAAATCCTTCATTAATAGGATGTTTACGAGTTACGGCAAAAATTGCCTCCCAAGTACCACCCACGGCATAAGAAATAAAAATTAAAGGCAAAACCCACTTCAGGCCTTCGATAAAACAGGAAACCAGATCGGCCGGACCACCGGTCGCAAGCATGGCCTGATAACCCGTATTATAAATCCCAAAAAGCAACGGTGGTAAAAGCGCCATAATCACCATGGACATATACCGTTTGGTATCAATGGAATCTCTTACATGCACCGTTCCATGAGTCACATGGGACGGACTAAAGAAGAAGGAATCGGCTGCATCAAAAGCATAAAACGCCTTTTCCAGTGGTTTCCCGGGAGCAAAAAGATCCTTTTTGGTTTTCTCAAGAATATTCAGAAGAAACTTCATACCAGACCCTCCTTGAGAATTTCCATAGTACTTGTTTTTATAATTCCATCCAAATCAATTTTGGAGGGGCAAACATAGGTACACAATCCACAATTGCTGCAATCCAGAATACCAAGCTCCTGAACCGCTTCAATATCATTGGCTAAAGCTGCCTTAAACAAGAACTGGGGCAAAATCTCAGTCGGGC
This sequence comes from bacterium UBP17_UBA6191, assembly GCA_002422125.1. Taxonomy (GTDB): domain Bacteria; phylum Muiribacteriota; class UBA6191; order UBA6191; family UBA6191; genus UBA6191. The sequence goes on along the minus strand of DITF01000053.1, from coordinate 147 downwards.
AAACCTCTTCACAGGCACCACACTGAACACAGGCTCTTTCTTCTCCATTAATCGAAGTATTCATTTCATATTCAGAGGAGCCAAACAAAGATGACAAAAACACCCTAGAATAGGAAGGTTTGTCAGTTCCCGGGCGCATGAAGCGCA
>DITF01000310.1 GCA_002422125.1 bacterium UBP17_UBA6191 | reverse complement strand
AAATCACCCGGCTGAAAGCAATATGGTAATGTTAAACATCCGTATTGCCACGCCACCTCCTAAGGCCTCTTCAGATATTCCGCCTGGAATTGCATCATCCTATGTGTTCAATCTTAAACCTGGGGATGATGTGGTGGTGTCTGGTCCTTATGGGGAGTTTTTTATTCAGGATACAGATCGGGAGATGTGTTTTATTGGCGGTGGTGCTGGTATGGCCCCAATGCGCTCGCATATTTTCCATTTGTTTCACACCGAAAAGACCAAACGGAAAGCCACTTTTTGGTATGGGGCTCGCTCAAAACGGGAAATGTTTTATGATGAAGAGTTTAAGGCCATTGAGAAGGAGCATCCGAATTTCAAGTATCATGTGGCCTTATCCGAACCAAAACCTGAGGACAACTGGACTGGACTCAAGGGATTTATTCATACAGTATGTTTGAAGGAATATCTTGAAAAACATCCGGATCCAGGTTCCATTGAATATTATCTCTGTGGTCCTCCTATGATGTTAAAGGGCGTTCAGAATATGTTAGATAGTTTAGGGGTGGAAAAGGATATGATCCGCTTCGACGATTTTGGCTCTTGATTTTTCTAGCTTTGGATTACTTGCAGTGAGCCAGATGCCCTCTGCCCATCGTAAGTTGGGCAGAGGGTATTTATTTTAGGGGAATTATGAATATTTGGATTCGTTTGATTTTTGGGATTGTAATTGGAATTGCGTTTATCTACAGCCTGATTTTTGAAGGTGAGGCCTTTGTCTTATTAAGTGGCCCGGCACAGGGTACAACTTATCAGATTAAGGCCTTAACCAAAAATAAAGCCCAGTTAAAAGATCTGATTGATTCAACTCTTGAAGAAGTGGATCGCTCTATGTCTACTTGGAGGCCCGATTCAGAAATCAGTCAATTTAATCAATACAATTCCATCGAGCCATTTTCAGTAAGCACCGGGTTTTATAAAGTTTTAGTAAAGGCCATTGAGATTAGTAAGCTTACTAGTGGACTGTACGATGTGACGGCCAAACCTCTCACCGATGCATATGGATTTGGGCCCAAAGGTAAATCATCGACTCCCGATGCCTCTTCGGTTGGAAAACTTTTACAAAGAGTGGGATATCAAAAGCTTAATCTTTTGCCAGAAAATAAAATTCAAAAGTTGATACCTGATCTTGAGATTGACTTAAATTCAATTGCCCCTGGTTATACGGTAGATTTATTGGCACTGCGCATGGAAGCTGTGGGGATAAAGAGTTATTTGATTGATGTAGGTGGTGAACTCAGGGGCTCAGGGTTTTCGCCTAGGGGCGAGCCTTGGATCATAGGAATTAATCAGCCTGAAGAAGGGGCGGGGCCGGACCAGTTTCATAAAATTTTGCCTTTGAATAACATTTCACTAGCCACCTCAGGAAATTATCGTTCTGCTTGGAAAGATGGGGTCAGACAGGTCGTTCATAGTATTAATCCGCTTAGCGGAGAGCCCGAGATTACGGATGTACTCAGCGCTACTGTTTTACATCCCGATGCCATGGAAGCTGATGCCTGGGCCACAGTGGCCATGATTCTGGGATCTGAAAAGTTTTTAGAAATAGTCAACAACCAACGGATGTTTTCTGCGTACTTAATAACAACAGGCTCATCGCAGGATAAATTCTTTGAAAAGTGTAGTCAGAATTTTTTTGAGTTAACCGGTAGGGAATGTAATAAAGTGAGAGATGATGGCTGAACGCAAGGTTCTTACAACGGGTGAAATTGCCAAATATTGTGGTGTCAATTTTCGAACAGTGATTCGCTGGATACAAAAGGGTCATTTACGAGCCTATAAGTTACCCGGACGGGGTGATCACAGGGTTGAAATTTTTGACTTTATTGCCTTTTTAAAAGATTTTAAAATGCCTGTACCTGATGAATTGAGTGGATTGGATGTGCCTCCAGTCATTGATGATAAAAGTCCCCAAGTATTGATTGTTGAAGACGAGCCTGTAATTGTGGATTACATTGAAACTATTGTGTTTACCATGGGGTACCGCTCTTTGGTGGCCGATGATGGGTTTAAGGCCGGAGTGATGTTGGCTACGCATAAGCCGGATCTAGTAACTCTGGATTTAGGCTTACCGGGCCTTGGTGGGTTTGAGGTTTTGCGGTTTATTCGCGAATCTTCCCAATATGCCAATACCAGAATTTTAGTTATTAGTGGTAAGGGTCTGGCGGAAATTAATATGGCTTTAAAATCAGGGGCTGATGACTTTTTGGCTAAACCATTTAGCATGGAAGATTTGAAACAGAAACTCCAGATGCTTTTAGCCAAATAATGAGTATTTTGCCCACCTTTGGATTTGGTTCAGAGGGGTATTTAAATCGCAGTAAACAGTTTGAAGAACTGGAACCATTAAATTCTAAAGAGAACCATATCCTAATCACGGGAGGGACATCTGGAATTGGCTTGGCTGCGGCCAAAAGGTTTTTAAGCCTAGGGGCAGAAGTCACTGTTACTGGTAGAGACTCTTTCAAGGGTCAGATTTGTCAAAATCAGGGCTTGAATTTTATCCAAGCGAATATGGCCGAACCACAGGATGTGCAAAACCTGGTAAACAAGGTTAAACCAGTTCGTGTTTTAGTTTTGAATGCTGGGGGAATGCCGCCTTTGAAGCTGGTGAATTCCCTAGGTCAGGAGTTAATCTTTGCCAGTCAGGTGATGGGGCATTTGCATTTAATTTTATGCCTGATAAAATCACAAGGCTTAGCCCAGGGGTCACGGGTGGTATGGGTATCCTCCGCTGGGTCCTATTTACAACGAATCCGTTTACATGATCTTCATTTTATAAACCGCAGATACAATGCAGTAAGCGCTTATGCCAACGCCAAAAGAGCCCAGTTAATCTTGAATTCGGATTTGTCTGTGAGTTTGCAGTCTTTAGGTGTATTAATGGGAGCAATGCACCCAGGTTGGGTGAGTACAGAAGGGTTACAATCTGCTATGCCCTGGTTTTATCGTCTCTACCAAAACCAACTAAGAAATGTCGATCAGGGGGCAGATACCATCTGCTGGATGGGTGTTAACCCCAAAGGTTTTGCCCCTGGGGGTTATTACTTCGATAGACAGCAGGTACCTGAGCACATCTTTTCATGGTACACACAGGAAACGGAAGCCGAAAAAAAAGTCCTGCTTCAAGCCGCCCTATGGGACCAATTGCTTTATTGCGACTCTTTTGTATCCAGGTCTTTATAAAGTTCGATTAGCTGGGCTTCCATGCTTTGAAACATCAGAATTATTTCTTCGGCACTAGTGCAGCCAGTCGCTTTGAAAAGCCTGTCTTTTTCGGCATACAGATCACACAGTTGCTCTGAAAGACTATCAATGGATTCCTGATCATGATGGTTTGACATAATTACCTCTTCAGGACAAAAATCCAGTTGGTGCCGGAATCTTTATCAACCAGCATGTGAATCAAAACATTGGTGGGTCGCATTTTGTAAGTAAAGGTGTAAGGCATTTTTAACTGTAAATGTCCTTCACTAACTCCCGTTTTGAATTTTCCAAAAAACAGACGGTTGTTAGTACAGGGAGCGACCTCAGTAAAAAAATTTCGGCCCAGAACACTTGTCTTGTCTAAACCAGCCATGTTGGCTTCATAGTCATTGTAAAGTAGAATGTTTCCATTCGTATCCACCTTAACGGCTCCATGCGGTAAAGCATCACATTGTGTTTGGGATAGATTACTCAAATTAGCCAAAGTTTCTGGACTAACAAAGTCAAGACTCATTATATACCTCCAAGTATAGATAATTGATGTGTTTCAGTTAAGATCTCCTGATGAAGGGGTCTATCATCCAAAAGTTCTACAAATGAAATGCCCTTCATAACATTGATAATGTCAGTTCGATTTTGTAAATATGCCGCCTGTTTTAAGGCTAAACTCAGACAAGCCACAATTTGCTCCAGATGTTGAGAAATTTTTAAACATCTTCTGGCAGCAAGGCTTCCCATGGAAACAATATCCTGATTGGATAGATTGGCGGGAATACTTGCGTTGGCGTGGTTTCCCCCCAGACTTTTTAATTCGGCAACCAGAGCCGTACAAAGAATCTGCACACCAGCAAAGCCACTTTGTGGGCCGGGGTTAGATGAAAGTAGCATAGGTAAATCAGAGTAGTGTGGTGTACATAATAGGGTTAGTTGTCTTTCGATTAATATGCCAATTTGAATGGCGGCTGAAGATAGGCTATCAG
>DITF01000269.1 GCA_002422125.1 bacterium UBP17_UBA6191 | reverse complement strand
GAAATTTAGCGGAGAGGGATTGCAGCATTCTGAGGATGCCAGGGCGCAAGAGGGGTTTAAACTGAATAACAATCTCTGTGTCCCCATGTTGAAGCATTAAGGATCCTTCGGGGAAGCGTGAGGATGCAGTAGGATTTACAAAATTTAAGGCACCCAATGTGGCTGTTTGAGAATTGATTAGGCCGCTGATTCCACTGCCGGGCACTTCTATAAAGTTTTGAACTTCAAGCTCTGGATAGTCTTTAAGCCAATCGACAATTCTTCGGGAGAGGGGATGGGAGGAGCATTGGGCTAAAGAGCGAAAAACTGGCCCGGTATCGGCGCTAATTTTTCCGTAAATCACTTCGATTTCACTACCTAGTGCCTGCGTTAGTGTTCCGGTCTTATCCAGTACACAAGACCGCACTTTAAGTAATTGTTCTAAAGCGTTTGTGTCTCTAAGAAATAGCCCAAGAGAGGCAAGTTTTCTGACCCCAAGGCCCAGTCCAATGGGTGTGGCCAAGGCCAGTGCGCAAGGGCAGGCCACGATTAGAACAGAGGAAAATACCATGATGGCCTTGCCAAAACCTTCGGGTAGCCAAAATACAAAACCTAGAGTAGCCAACAGGATGAGAGCGGGAGAGAAGTTTTTGGCAATCGAATCCTGCATGCCAATCGTTTTGGCTTTTTGTTTTTGATTTTCGCTCCAGATGCTGCTCAGATAGCTCTGAGACACGGCTTTATGGACCAAAAACTCAGCTTGAGACGATAACACTTTGGCACCAGCAAAGACCAAAGCATCTTTATTTAAGGGAACTGGTTCTTGTTCTCCGGTAATAAAACTGAAGTCAAATAAAGCTTCGTGGCTGACTAAAGTAGCATCACAGGGCAGAATGGCCTGATGCTGAATACGGATTTTATCGCCCACGACAACTTTAGAAACAGGAGTGGCTTGAATTTGAGTCCCTGAAATTACATCCACTCCCAAAGGAAGCCAATCCTGATAATCTCTATCAAAAATCAGACGGTCATAAGAGATTTCCTGAACTCTTCGCCCTAGAAGCAAAAAGAAAACCAAGCCACTTAAGGAGTCCAGATATCCAGAAATGCCCATCCATAAAATCTGGTACATACTGACAAGATAAATCACCAGAATTCCAATAATTATGGGTAAATCCAGGCTTTGATAGGGCAGGGGACGAAAAAAAACTTTACCCCAGGTTTTAAGGGCCAGGGCCATTACAGGTAGTGAAAGCCCGGTCTGCAATAACAAAAAGAAGCTAGCTAGGGCAGGGTCCACGGTTTCAGAGGACAGCCGTGAAAGGTACTCAGGAAAGGCCAGTAGCATGATGTTTCCAAAACAGAATCCAGCCACACCAATTTCAAGCATTCCGGTTTTATACTCACGATTGGCCGAAGACTTGTTGTGGCCCATGTTCAAATCCGGGGGGTAGCCCAACCGATCCAAAAGGCTGACTATGCTAAAAAGATCCGTAACTAAGGGATCCCAAGCCAAGCTCAATTCCTGTTTGCCAAAATTTAGCCTTGATTGCAGGATTCCCGGTAATAACACACCTAATTTTTCCAGTAACCACAAACAGGCAGCACAGCGAATTGCCGGGAGTTTTAATCTGATACGATGCAGTTTTTCACTGCTTAGATCCAGAAGGTCTTTTACCAGAGCCGGGTCTTTTAAAATGTCGCGACTGTGATTTTTTGAGTTAGCCTTAGGCAAAGGGGAATCTGGTATTGAATAGACACCAGTTAGTCCAGCCTGACTTAATATGGCGTGGACTTCTCGGCATCCCAGGCAGCAAAACACCTGTGAGACTGAATTATGATAAACATCGTCAACACAGGGCTCTTGACAATGGGCACAAAATGCGACTGATTGCTCCATGAGCGCATAGTATCATAAAACAGGTTTATTTTATCCTAATTTAAGATTTGAGACTAATGGATAACCAAAACCAGGGCATCAAGCTTGAGACTGCCAAAGTTTGAGGCCGTGCCAACTGGCCCAGAATGCACTATACTCATGTAAATGGTTTCCGGTTCCGCTAGGCCATTTACTCCATAATCAAAGAGATTACTGATGTTAATGGTGCCAATCATGCGTCGATTTGGCCTTAATGGTCTTGAGGTAGAACTATCTCTGAAATTGATCTCAGCTTGAATGCCATTAAAAAATCCGTCCTGACCAGGTGGGCTGTTGCGGCGGGCACCATTGGCCAGAGCAATTTCGGCTGGATTGTCCACAAAAATTTTGTATTGTCCTGTTGATTCGTCATCGGCAGTAAAAAGCCAGACATCGGCAGTTACGGTACCTGAGGTCAAGGGAGTCAGGCCTGGGCTAGTGGGATCGACAATTGCCTGAATATCCACTCTCCATTCCAAATCCACTCTTTCCCCTTTGATAATACTGGAGCTGGCCGCTTCCTGTGGCTCGACTTTAAGCACTCCATTACCAAGATAGGGGGCATGTAACCCCTCGCGAAAAATTCGTAGGTCCCGGCCTCCATTAGAGTTGAGTCTAACCCAGTGATCAGGCCAGAATTGTCCAGGGTGATTGGTTGGTGGAATCTGAGC
>DITF01000207.1 GCA_002422125.1 bacterium UBP17_UBA6191 | reverse complement strand
AGGGACGATGCAGCTTTGAGAAAAACGGCAGGCGATGTAACCACAGACGGTATTTACATATTCATCACATCAAACCAGTCAAGGATGGTGGCAAAAATACCGTCGAGAATTTGACCACCCTTTGCTCAGTTCATCACACCTACCTGCATCATCAGGAAGAAATTGAGAGATCCTTGGCTCTTTTAAGGCAGTTTAGGCGGGAGCTGGGGATCAAGAATTGAGTTTCGGTCGCGTATTGTTTGAGATTGTTTGTATTGGTACGAATTTGTACTGGGGTGCTAGGTGCAGAATGTGAGCTATATCCTTATTTTGCGATTGCTCAAGCATGCCAATCTTAGAAAACCAATAATAGGAGTATATCAGAGGAAAAGAAAAAGCCCCGACAAAACGGCCGAGGCTTTTAAGAAGCGAAAGACGAGATTCGAACTCGCGACCCTCTCGTTGGCAACGAGATGCGCTACCACTGCGCCACTTTCGCAACAGGGCTGTATGATATTTCCGACGGCCTAAAAATGCAAGCCATTTTTTGCTTATGACCGGTTCTTAAAACGGTGCCTGATCCATCAGCTCCCAGGCCTCAAGCATGGACTCACAAGAGGCTAGGCCCTTGCCAGCCTTATCAAAGGCCGTGCCATGATCTACGGTGGCTCGAAGTACCTTAAGACCAAAGGTTAGGGACAGGCCTTTGGGTGCGTGAGTTGCCTTAAATGGAATCAGTCCCTGATCATGGTGGCAAGCAAAGATCAGATCAAAGTTTTTGCGAATGGAGGGAATAAAAAGGCTGTCTGCTGCAATTGGCCCCTCAATAAAAATACCTGATTCTTTAAGGTCTTTTAAGACGGCCTCAAGTCGCTCTTCTTCACCAGAGCTCAATAATCCACCTTCTCCGGCATGGGGATTAAAGCCACAGACACACGCCCTTACCTTGTGTCCAAAAATCCTTTCAAAACCCTGAATTCCTCTTAGAAATATCTGTTTAAGGTCGGAATTCAAAAACTGATGGGAGGCCGTTTTTATGGGCACATGATGAGTCAGCAGACAGAGGCAAAATTCTGAGCCGTAAAAGGACATCACAGCCGGGCCATCTCCAAGATGTTTTTCGTAGTACTGGGTATGGCCTAAAAAGTCTGGCTCTGAATAGGCGATGGCCTTTTTGCTGACTGGGGCATTCAACAGTGCCTGAACCCGGCCCGTTTTAACCGCCTCTACCGACATTTCCAAAAATGCATAGGCTAGTTCCCCGGAAACTTTACCTTCCTCACCAATCTGGTATCCCTGAATATCGGTGGGGCCTTCCATGTGACGCAAAAATTCTGATTCAATCTCAATCTGGAGCCTGGAATAAACCTCGGGAGTACCAAAAATCACAAACGGTCTTTTTAGCCTCCCTTTGAGCTGTTCCCAGGCGCGGTAAACAATTTCGGGCCCAATGCCTGCTGGATCTCCCATGGTGATTCCAAGCACTTCTTTCACTTGTACTCCCTAGGTTCTACCGACTCCCCACTCCAAGCCTTCTGATAGTCCTGTAGGCTGGAATCAAGCCAGCCTTTTTCCTGAAGAAAGGGACGGTGACGAAGCTTAAATCGATCATAGAGCAAGAGCCACTGTTCGGGATTATGCATAATTATCTCCTGCATCCAATTACAGATGTTTTTATAAATCGAGGCATAATCCGGGTTTTCATTGTCATATGTGATTTCATCGTAAAATTTGAAGCGATACTGATCTCCCTCATGCCATAAAAGCATAGGCAACAAGGGTGCCTTGGTATGTTTGACAAACAATTCCAACGAACGGGGGAAACTGGCCCATAGATTCATAAAATGTAAAAAATGTCCATTTTTTGTTCCGTCTTGATCACAGATTACCGTCATCATGCCCCCAGACTTCAAAAACTCTAGCGAGGATTTGAGACCCTTTCTCTGATGAAACAAATGTGCTCCAATACCGGTACGAGTCTGAGTAAACCAGTTGTTCAAAGCCGTGTCCAGTTGCTCAAAGTATAACGAACCAGCGTTTTTTCCATAGTGCTGAAACAACAGAGCACCAAGCTCCCAGTTGCCAAAGTGCATAGAGATAATACAGGCCCCTTGTCCCGACTGAACTAGATCCAATAAACGCAGTTCATCCTTTTTATCCATCACAAGATTTTTCTTAAAAGAAGACTTGGATATACGAGCGATTAGAAACATGTCCAAAAGCAGTTTGAGCTGATAAAAAAGATACTGCCTGTAAATACGGTAGTTCGATTCCAGTTTTACACCATGAAGATTTGCATAGGCCCGAATCACATTTAAGTTTCGTTTGGCCACGGCGGGAATGATTAGTGCTAAGACATAACTAAGCTTTTCAAACAATCGAAGCCAAAAAAAGCGCGTTCCCATGCCCAAAGCCTTTTCAAGCCAGGCCAGAAGAGAGATCATGGACAGGCTCTCAGCCCCAACTCCTCATAAATCACAGACTTGAGACGATTTACTGAGCCCACTCCCCCAAGTTTTGCGGAAACCTCATTAAACTGATCGCGAATCTCGGCCAGTTTTTTAGGATCTTTAAGAATCTTAAGTACCTCGGAAGCCACGTTTTCTGGGGTAGCCTGTCTTTGCACCAGCTCTGGTACAAGTCTTGTGCCAGCCAATAGGTTTGGCAATCCAATATGCTCAGGCAACTGGTAAAAGATACAGCGGGCCAGTATCTCGGTCAGAATACTTACCTTGTAACAAATCACCATGGGAACCCCATAAACCATTAATTCCATGGTAGCTGTGCCGGAAGTCACAAGGGCAAAATCGGCCATCTGCATCTGGGAGAAGCGGTCTTCCCATATCAATTGTATCTCAATTCCCTGCTGCTTTAGATTTTGCGTAAACTGTTCAAGATGAACATTTTGACTGCTGTCAGATTTTAAATTTTCTGCTCCCAGCACATGAAATCGCAAGCCTGGATAACGGGCATGAAGCAATGGAATAGTTTTGGCAAACAAGGGTAGCATCAGGCTGACTTCCTGGGCTCTGGAGCCAGGTAAAACCAAAACCAGCATTTCGTCTTCACCAACCCCGTTTTTGCCGCGCAACCCTTCTCGATCAAGCCTTGGCAAGGTATCCAGCATGGGATGCCCGACAAAATCCACCCTAGCCCCAGCCTCCTGATAAACTTCATAGGTGGGCAAAAACTCGGCTGCAACCCGTCGAATGACAGATGCCGCCTCCTTGACATCAACAGCAGAATTGGCAAATTTGCGCGGTGGAAAAAGATATACGCAGGGTATGCCCAGACTTTGGGCTCTGCGGGCCAAATGCATATTAAAGCCAGGATAATCAGCCAAAAGCACCAGATCCGGTCTATCCTGACTTAATCGTTTGCGCATGGCAAAATTCACTGGGATCAGATACCAGCGTTTTAAGGCCTCCACCAGACCAATGGAGCCCCAGGAGTCCGAATTATGTAATAATCTGGCTCCAGCCTTTTGCATTTCACTGCCGCCAATACCATAAATCTCAAAATCCGGGTAATCTTGTAAGATGGATTTTACCGTGGCCGACATGTACAGGCTGCCTGAGTACTCCCCTGCGCACACAAAAATTCGTTTACGCGTCATGAATTTCCTCGGGATGTGACATATTTCTACACAACTTTGCATAAAGCCCAGATCGCTTCAACAATTCATCGTGTCTTCCCATATCCTCGATTTTTCCCTGTGACATGACCACAATCTGATCGGCATCCATGATAGTCGAGATGCGGTGAGCAATCACTAGAGTGGTCCTGTTTTGCATCAAAAGCTTTAAGGATTCCTGGACCAATCTTTCTGACTCATTATCCAGAGCACTTGTAGCCTCATCCAATAGAAGAATCGCCGGATTTTTAAGTATGGCCCTAGCAATGGCAATTCTTTGTTTCTGTCCCCCGGATAGCCCAACTCCAAGTTCTGCAACTACCGTATCATAGCCTTTGGGTAAATCCATCAGGAAATCATGAGCGTTGGCCATCTTACAGGCCTGAATCAAATCAGCCTCCGTTGCATCGGGTCTGGCCATCAAAACATTGTCCCTAACTGTCCCGGAAAAAAGCATCGTCTCCTGAGGCACAATTCCAATCAGGGAGCGGTATTCTTCCAAAGGATATTCACGGATATCATGACCTGCATAATAGATATTTCCCGAATTTAACTCATAAAATCGAGGAATCAGATTTAACAAACTGGTTTTTCCAGCCCCCGAAGGCCCAACTAGGGCAACCATACTACCCTTTTTTATGCTAAGGGATAAATCAAGCAATACGGGGTTCTCTGGCTGAAACGAAAAATTGACCTTATCAAACACCAAATCACTATCTCGAGACTCCACAGGGATCGGTCTTTGGCCCTTATCCTGCTCCACAGGCTCTTCCAGAATTTCAAACACGCGTCGCAGTCCGGCAATACTTGACTGAATTACACCATTGGCATTGGTGATTTTTTTGATGGGTTGAAACACAAGCCCAAGACAGGTTAAAAATGCGATCAGTTCTCCAGCAGAAATTTCCTGATCAATGACCCCCCGTGCTCCAAAATATATCATGAGAGCCACTCCAATAGAGTCCGCAAACTCGACCACAGGATTGGTCATAGCCACATATTTTACACTCTTCATGGAGTACTTAAAATTGGCCTCACTCTCGCGCTCAAAAAACTCATTTCTGGATTTTTGCATGCCAAATGCTTTAATAATCTTGATTCCCATAACCGATTCTTGAAGCAAAGCCGTAATATCGCCTGTCTTGGCTTGTAATAGTTTTCCGGCATTGCGTAAACGAACCGAAAGACTACGGACCGTAAGGCCTAAAACTGGCAGGATCACAAAAATTAAAATGGCTAGCTTCCAATAGATATGAAACATGTATCCAATCAAACAAACAATGATCAGTGGTTCAGCCAAGGTGTTGATCATCTGCCGTAACATATTCTCAATCGCCATAATATCGGAGCTCATTCTGGCTAACAGATCCCCGGTTCTGGATCGGGCATAAAAATTTAGAGGCAGCTTTTGCAGGTGTGCAAAAAAGTCTCTTCTTAGACCAAGAATGATGCGCTGCTGAACATAAGAAAGGGTATAACTTTTGATGAACTCGCCTAGGCCTCGCATCATGGTCACAAAAACGGCCAGAAATGTAACCCAATATAAATTGATGGTCTGGGTTCGATAATGCAACTGGGGATCCACTTTCTCCGGCACCACCAAAACCTTATCCAGTAAAAATTTTAGAACTTCGGCATTGGCTGTTGTAGACAGAGCCACAATAAACGCTCCAAAAAAGCTGAACAGGATTAGAAACCAGTGTTTCTTTACCCTAGGCAATAAAAGCTTTAAATCGTTCATTGGCCCAGCCGTTCAGCCAGATCGCTGGCAATTCTTTGGTTAACTCCATCAAGCCCTAGAGATAGGGCAATGGTATCAAGGCTTTCAACCTGAGCCTGAATCCGTTTTGAATCGCGGATGTAACTGGCGATGGTCTCTACAATTTTTTCAGCCTGCATGTCTTTTTGCAAAAGTTCAGGACAAATTTCCTTACCTGCCAAAATATTCGGCAAACCAACCCATTTGACTTTGGATAGATACTGGAAAGCCAGATAGGTCAGCCAATTTACCCGGTAACATATGACCATTGGCTTTCTTAAAATGGTGGCCTCTAAAGTTACCGTACCTGAGGTAGCTAACACCATCTGGGCACTGTGCATAACCTCAACCGATTGACCCTGTACCAGTTTAACTGGAAAGCCCTTGGTATTATAAAGAGATTCCGGTACAGAAGCAGGTCGGGGGAGCAAAAACTCCAAATCTGGAAACTTGGATTTTAGCATCTTGGCCACCTGCAAAAATTGAGGCAGCATACGGGAAATTTCCTGCTTTCTGGAACCTGGCATAAGAGCAATCACCCGGCTTTTGGGATCCACTCCCAAAGACTGTAAAAACTCGTCTCTGTTTGTCGCGGGTTTGGTGGAATCAATCAATGGATGACCAAAATAAGCCCCCCGAGTAGGAAACAAGTCCTTTTCAAAGGGAAAAATTGTATACACCCGACGACAAAATTTTTCCAAAAGCTCGGCCCGGCCAGGTTTCCACACCCAAACCTTGGGCGGAATATACCAATATACTGGTACCAGACCAGCTAACCTTGGCAGCAATCGCAGATGAAAACCAGGATAATCAATCAACACCACAGCCTTTGGCAAATTGGCTACCACCCAGCTCAAAATCTTCTGCTCCAAAGCCAGTAATTTAGGCAAGGCCCTAATTACCTCAAACACGCCTACAACCGCTGTATCGAGGGTATTATGAACAAGCTGAGCCCCAGCCTCTTTCATCTTAAGCCCGCCAAAGGCGTAAACCCTCAAATCAGGCCGTGTGTTGCGCAGAGCGGAAATGAGATTTGCACCCAGCATATCCCCAGATTCCTCTCCTGCCAAAATCAGAATGTTTTGTTTTGGTATCATAGAGAAATAATGTCAATTCCATTTTCTTCTGCTAATCGCAGGACTTCACCGGAATTCAACAAAATAGTAGAACCTGCCTCAATAGCAATTGCCTTGATACCAGCCCGAATACAGTGTTCTATGGTTACTGGCCCTATGGTTGGCATATCAAATCTCAAATCCTGCTTGGGTTTGGAAACCTTAACTACAACAGCACCCCCATTACAAAGCGCCCCTCCCCGTAAAATTGCCTGATCCGTGCCTTCAATGGCCTCAACTGCCAATACAATCCCGTTTTTTACCACCACTGTCTGACCAATATCCAAATCCCCTATGGCCTTGGCCATACGAAACCCAAAGTGGATATCGGATAGCACATCCTCGTTTAAGGGAACCCGAGTCATCAACCCTCTTTCGGGAAGAATCATTTTTAGAAGATGGGTTGAGTCTAAAACCTTGATCCCGGCTTCGCCAAAAAAACGGGCTACTGCTCCTAAAATGGCATCGTCATTTCTTTGGCCTAAAGCGGAAAACAGCTTTTGTGAGCTTGCATCAAGGGTCAGGGTAGGATCAAATAAACGGGTTTTATCCACCTTGCCAGCAAACAGGATTTCCGAAACCCCCAGCTTTTGGAAAAAAGCCACGGTCTTTTCCAGTTCCCCCAGATGTACAGAAATGTATTTTTCACAGATATGTTCATAGCCAGGATCAGCCATATTCAGAAGAGCTGCAGTGGCAATCTCAATTCCTGCCAGATTGGCAAATCGGATGACCTCCTTTGGCATATCTCCCGCGCCAGCTATTAAACCAAGCAGTTTGGGTTCATGAACTTTTTTTTCCATGTCATCCTTTATCTACAGATGATTCTGCCTTACGCAACTCATCAAATCCAACCGAAACAAAATTATCGTCAGGCAACCGCAAAGATGCCTCCATCTTAAATACATTCACTCCCACCACAACAGCCTTACCGGTTTTGCATCCAACACAGGAACCCTTAACTGGAATTCCTTCCAAGGCTTCGCGGTAAAAATCATATTCGTAGGAAATGCAGCACTTGAGTTTACCGCAGACCCCGTTAAGTTTGCCCGGATTTTTACCCATTCTCTGGACATCCACCATAGACATATCCACGGCAGGAGTCTTGGTCAAAAAACTGGAACAACAGGTCTGACGACCACAGGAACCCACAGCCCCCATCATGGCCACATGTTCACGACTGTTGATTTGCCTTAACTCGATACGAGCCCGAAAAAGCGAGGCTAAAACCTTAACCAGCTCACGAAAATCAACCTTTTGGGGGGCCAGAAAATAAAATATGATTCGGGAATTATCAAAAAGCCTTTCGGTTCTAATGACCCGCATATTCAATTTAAAGTCACGAATTTTTTGCATACAAAGAGACTGATCTGCCAGTTCCTGGGCTTCATTCTTGGCTTGAATCTGCAAATCTTTATCTGAGGCCAATGAGATCAGTTCATATACCTCAAGTTCTCTAGCCCTTTCCTGATGTTTATTCAATTGAGAATAACGAACTTTGGCCAGCTCTTTACCACGATTGGTTTCCACCAAGATAGAAGAACCCGTAGGAATTTCCAGATCACTGGAAATCGTAAACACTCCTCTTTTATTGCGAAACTCCAGACCATATATATGTCTTTTTAGTGTTTCTGATTTCAAAGCAGGGGCTAAAGATTGTGTTCCAAGCCCATCAGCATAAGCCACCAGTTCACTGTCATTTATTTCGATTTCGTTCATCTTGTCTACGCATCCAGGCAAGCCATGTTTCCAGCCCAAGTTCCAAGGGGAAGTTATTATAGACCATTTGCAGTACCTCAGCCAGTTGACTTTCCAGAGCCCCCAAAATCTGCATACGGTTTAACCAAAAATATCGTGATAACAGCCGACTCTCGTCTGCCATCAAAGGTTCTGAGCCCATCAATACCGGCTCGGCAAAAGACCGAAACAGATTTCCAACCAGAGTCTCGGTTTCACGAATCACAAACCCTCTAAGCAAATTATGTACCGGTCTTTCAAAAGCCTCTTTGTCCTTGTAATCTCGAAAGTCTCTAAGGATAGGGTGAAACATAGAGCCCTGAAATTTCTCACGATTCCAGGCCGATAGTGCCTTGCAAATACTCTCCACCGCTGAACCAATATGGTCCCATTCCTGCTTGATTCTGCCAATTTTGTGAAGGAATGCCGAAGAGCCCTCTTCAACCAAGGTCTGCAACAAATCCAATGCACCCAAGCGTCTGGCCAGCTTATCCACCCCACTCTGTGCTGGACTTAAGATCATCAGCGAGACCAACCGATTGGCATACTCCAAAGGACTTTCATGATCCTGTCTCTGTTCCAGATTCTGTTGTAAATCCGTCAAAGCAAGTGCCATCCCCTGGTAGTATTTTTCCAGAGTATGTTCCTGGGTTGGTATAAATTCTGAGCCCAGAAGATCACAGGCATAACCACTGAGACGACCAGCAATTTTAACCATGTCCGAAGAATTTTGAAACAGTCCTTGAGCCGAAGGTAAGGCAAACATGGATACCCGGGAACGGATGGTTGGCAACAAGGGCCGAGCATTGGGCAATAGCATAATAAATCGTCGCCCCGCTGGAGGCTCTTCCAGTGTTTTAAGAATGGCGTTGGCCCCTTCTACTCTCATTCGATCGGGATAAAACAACAAAGCGATCTGAAAAGTGTCTGTCTTTAATTTGCTGCGCTGCATTTCCTGAATCAGCTCGCGAATCTGGCCTATAAGAATGTCCTGTCCACAGGGAAATACCGATAGAAATCGCTCAGGCCGCATTTGTATCAAACTCAAACAACCTAAACATTGGCCACAAGGATTCGTGTTTAGGCCCTGACCCTGCCTGTAATCCCCCTGTAGCCTATCACAAAACAGGCGGCGCATAAGCCAACCTGTATACAAAAAAAGATTAACATCCTCTTCTGAGCTCAAACAAAGTGCATGAGAATCAGATCGGCTGGAATCGGCCTGGAATCTTAAGCTTTGATTTGAGTTGAGCCAGTCGTAGAATCCGGGGATTTGGGGATCAGTTGTCCACATGCAGCCTGAATGTCCCTTCCTTTAGAAATGCGTACTGTAACCTCTTTGTGATGCCTCTTCAAAATACTCTTAAAATACTCAGTCTCTTGAAAACTTGGCCTCACAAAATTTCCCTGCAATTCCTTGATTGGGTTATAGGGAATCAGGTTAATATTACAATGTATGCCCTGCAAAACCTTACCAATTTTATTAATTCGCGAGGTTTGAATATGATCCCCGCCAAATATGACCATTTCAAAGGTGATCTTGCGACGGGTCTTTTTATTAAAATCACGGGCAGCATTGAGGATATCATCGACTCGATCCTTGCAATTAGGCACCCAACGATCCCTTACAGCCTGTTCTACCGAGTGAAGCGATATGGCCAATTGAATCTGAGGGTTGTACTCCATAAGGCGATAGATCCCCTTTACAACCCCGCTAGTAGATACGGTGATTTTTCGGGCCCCAATATTTAAGCCCAAAGGGCTAGTAATTACATCCAAAGCCTTAAAAAGCTGATTCATATTATGAAATGGCTCACCCATTCCCATAAAAACCAGTCGGACCCCGCCCTCCATGTCTTTAGGCCTTCTCTGCCTCCACAACAAAATCTGAGCCACAATCTCGCCTGCGGTCAGATTGCGAAGAATCCCCATCTTGCCTGTAGCACAAAAAATACAGGCCTGAGCGCATCCAACCTGGGAAGACAGACAAAGAGTGGCCTGCTTGCCCTCACGCATAAAAACACTCTCGACAAGCTTGCCATCAAACAACTTCATCGTGATTTTTTCCGTACCTGACTCTTTTGTAGAAATCGAATCCGACACTGTGGGCAAATCCATCACAAATCGCTCTTTTAATTTCTGTCTAAGTTCTTTGGGCAAATTACTCATTTGCTCAAAGTCTGTGACAGAGCGCTGGTACACCCACTCCAAAAGCTGTTTGGCCACAAAGTCGCGGCATTTATATTCTTCCTGTAAAATATTGGCCATACCCTCAGGGGTATAGCTAAAAAAACTGTCCTGATTTTTCATAGTTACCACAATACTACAGGCTTTACAAAAGTCAATCTCAACCAAAGTTAGGATCAAGGGAAAGCGAATAATCAGAGTTTATAGAATTTCAGATACATAGCTGGAAGGGATTGACCAAAAAATCTATATCAGTTATGTTTGGCATATGAGTGAAAATACCAGATACACAAATGCGGGAATTGATCAAGTAGCAGACTTAGTGCGTAAGGTCTGCGGTTTGGAAATTCCTTTGGATTTAGATAAAGTAGTGCTAAACCTCGGAGGAACGGTAATTTACGAGAATATTGACGGCCAGATTTCTGGAAAATGTGAAGTTCACCTTGGTAGTCAACCAAAGTTCACGATTCGGATACAACAGTCTGAGTCAGTAACAAGACAACGCTTTACTTTGGCTCACGAGCTAGGGCATCTGTTGTTACATACAAAATTTGGAAATCGTAAAATACAACAGGAGGAATATCATGACGATGTGTTCCACCGTAGTCAAAATCATGACTATTGCCGTGAAGAACAGGAGGCCAACCGCTTTGCTGCCTCACTATTGATGCCTCGTGATTTATTTTTAGACGCTGTGGCTCGAAATAGCAAAGATGGTGCCTGTGATTTATCCAAACTAGCAGAGGAATTTAATGTGAGCCCTCAAGCTGCCCGTACTCGTGGGTGTTATCTTGGTATGTTCCGCTGGCATGAGCAATGAACCATCCATAGATGAGCAAATCCAGAATGCGGTTGAAGGAGCTGTCGACTCTTCCGTGCGCCCAAGGGTTGAGCCTTTCCTCTTTTATTCATTCGATTTAGTAAATTCAACTAGATACAAATCTTTGGATCCCGATAGCTGGAGTGAGCTCTTCCGCCAAAATTTCTATCGTGCTGTTGAAGGTGCTATGACCAAGCATCGTGTAAAAGACAGTTCTTCCTATCCATCTCCTCTACTTTGGAAGCGGCTGGGTGACGAAATTTTGTTCTACCAAAAATTTCCACCTGAAGATGAGCTATTCTTGTGGATTCGATGGGCTATTAACACCGCCACCGCAATAGCAACAAAAATACGCAATTCCACAGCCCCAGTTGCAAAAAGAGCACGACTCGGTATAAAAGTAACAATTTGGTGCGCCTTAATTACAACCAAAGGCACTGGAAAGACACATAGTGAATTAATGCCCTCTGGGGTGAATTTAAGGATTCTCGAATCCGATCAGAGAACCGTTGATTTTATTGGTACTGAAATCGATTTGGGATTTCGTCTTACAAAATTTTCAAGAGAAGGTATCGCGGTACTGGACCCTTGGCTTGCAAGCATTGCATATGCTAATGAGTCCAATAAGCTACGCATCCTCGCTCAGGAGTCTCTTAAGGGTGTCTGGCATGAAGCCCCAATTCCTATATATGCTTACTGTGAAGATTGGGGTACATATAGCACTAACCGCCCATTCGATGAATTACGAAATTCACATGAGGGGATTGCGCCACCCCTAGAACCCAAAAAAGTATTG
>DITF01000039.1 GCA_002422125.1 bacterium UBP17_UBA6191 | reverse complement strand
TGGGACAGTTATGTGATTTTGAATCGGGAGCTTGAGGCTTATTCTGAGAAACTGGCCAATAAGCTTCAGGTTATAGCTTTAAATAAAAGCGATATGCCGGAAACCGAAGAAAGACGGGAGCAGTTTCTAAAGATGCTCAAAGAAAGTTTACCAAAGGGTCAGGAAATGCCTCGGGTACTTACTATTTCAGCTCTGACGGGCAGTGGGCTTGATGAGTTGAAATATTATCTGGCCGATTTTTTAAGCAACCATCCTTCGCAGATCGAGATTTTTGAGGATCAGATTGTGGAAAGAAGACACAGACCATTGCAGGTCAGCAGTGAGGGTGATGGGGTCTTTTTGGTATCTGGGGATGAAATTGAAAGAATCTGTTCTCAGGTTGACTGGAACAATCCCGAGGCCGTGGAGCATGTGCAGAAGCTGTTTTATCGCCGGGGTATTATTGATTCCCTCAAGGAACTCGGGGTCGAGCAGGGGGACTTAATCCGTATTGGCAAAGTGGCCGAGATGGACTATCAGGATGATGCTTGGGATCATCCTTTTGAATCATGAATGTCCTATCCGTGGATCAGGTAAGCCACAGCTATGGCGTAAAGCCAGTGCTGCATCAGGTTAGTTTTGGCCTAAATATGGGTGAAAAAGCTGGTTTGATTGGGGCTAATGGCAGTGGAAAATCTACCATTTTGCGCCTGATTCTGGGCCTGGAAAGTCCAGATAAGGGTCGGATTCATCTCAACCAGCAGGTGAAACTGGCATTTCTACCTCAGGAACCAGAGTTAAACCCAGAGGATACAGTATTGGAGGCAGTTTTAAGGACCAGACCAGAAATTCATCAGGCTTTGAAGCAGTACACAGAGCTTACGGAAAAACTGGCCTTGTATCCTGAAGATGCCCAGATTTTGCAAAAGCTTGAAGATGCCCAGTTTCAATTGGAAAAAATGGGGGCATGGCAACTCGAAGATGAGGCCAGAAGATCCTTAAAGCAACTGGGGATCAGCGATTTTTTTAGAACCGTGGGTGGGATGAGTGGGGGAGAGCAAAAAAAGGTGGCTTTGGCTTCTTTATTTTTGCAACCTTCCGAGTTTTTGCTTTTGGATGAACCAACCAATCATTTAGATACCCAAAGTATTGAGTGGCTGGAAGAAAGACTTCAGGATTACTCAAAAACCATGCTTCTGATTACTCACGATCGCTATTTTCTTTCCAGAATCACAAGCCGGATTCTGGATTTGGATATGGGGAAATTAACCCCATTTGAGGGAAATTATTCTGAATATCTAGTCCACAAGGCAACCCAACTTGAAGTAGATGCCCAGACCATGAAGAGTACCCAGTCATTTTTAAAGCGAGAGCTTGAGTGGGTTCGCAGAATGCCTAGGGCTCGGGGTACTAAGTCCAAATATAGGCTGGACCAGTATGATGAGATTAAAAACAGTCTTAATTTTCGCCCTCGCCCCATGGATGATTTTCGTTTTCCTATGGGTCGGCGGTTGGGTAATCGAATTTTAGAGTGGACTGATCTTGGGAAACAATATGATGGGAAGTGGCTGTTTCGTCATGGAGTACACAAGGTGCTGGCCGGAGAAAAAATTGGGATTGTCGGTCGTAATGGGGCCGGAAAATCGACCTTTTTACGCTGTCTATTGGGAGAAATTAAAGCCGATGAAGGTTTTAGTGAGCCAGGTCAGAATACCGAGTTTGCCTATCTGACTCAGGCAAGACTGTTGCCCGATGAAAATTTGAGTGTCTATCAGGCAATGGAAGATTTGGGAGAGGCCATTCCCATTGGCAATCAGAGATTAAGCCTTTATTCATATCTGGAGCGCTTTGATTTTAAGGGCGACACCATTCACAAGCGAATTTCAAGACTTAGCGGGGGTGAGCGGGCACGGCTTTTACTGGCCCGCATGGTGGCAAGTCAGGGCAATTTTTTGATTCTTGATGAACCGACCAACGATTTGGATCTGCCTACCTTGCGCTTATTGGAAGAGGCCATATCTGAGTTTGAAGGCTGCTGCCTGATTGTATCTCACGACCGCTGGTTTTTAGATCGTACCTGCAATGCCATTATGGAGATTGGTGAGGATGAAACCCCGTTTTACACGGCGGGAAACTATACCCTCTATCGAATTTTAAAAGAAAGACTTCGTGAAAATCTGCAAGAAAAATCCAGCAATTTAGCTGAGAAAAACAAAACTGAATCCCGGACAAGCAGACAAAAGAAGGGATTGTCCTTTAAGGAACAGCAGGAATTAAAAGAGGTTGAGGAAAAAATTGCCGCAATTGAATTGCATCTTAAGGATATTGCCAAGGATCTGGAGTCGGGCCGTGATTATACCCAACTTCAAGCCTTAGGCCGCGAGCAGGAAACCTTACAGATTGAACTATCTACCTTATTTGAGCGTTGGGAAGCACTGGAGATGATTTAGGTTTCCTAGGTGCTGTGTTAGAATGACAGAAATTCTGGCTGGAGGAAAAATGAAAACTGGATTCGCCACAGTA
>DITF01000166.1 GCA_002422125.1 bacterium UBP17_UBA6191 | reverse complement strand
AGATAAAGAGACAGGGCAGTGGCTAGGGCTAGTCCCGGCAGGACAAACAGAAGAAGCACCAAAAATTGATACCTGTCCTCACGGGGCACCTGAAGCATTCTGGCCCGAATGGCTTTGGAGCGAGAGTAGATCAGATGATTCTGTCCGCTGAGGTAGTGAATGGAATTTAAGAGCAAATCACGGTTTCCAGGTAGACTTAGTCCCTGATTGGTGACCCAGTCTGTATCACCGATGATCAGTTTGGGCCCAGGTAGTTCTCCCATCAGAATATGGGGCCCAAGGGTTTGTCGATTTGGAAGCAGGGGAATTTGTGCCTGTCCTAGCCAGGACATGGAAGAAGCATGCAAAATAGGCAGCATGGCTGATTCTTTGGCAGGATGAATGGCGGCACTCCCATAAAGAGCTATCATTAACCCTCCGATTCCATGGGAAATATGATGGGCAGGATCAGCCAAAGGAGCGATTAGATCGGCTTCTTCCCTTAAGGCCCTTTGAGGATCCAAAACCACATTGGTACTGATCTTAAATTCAGGGTGAGACAAGGTTTGTCCAGCCTCCAGCATTAAAAAGCTTGGATTGGGGTATTTATGATAAATTTCACTGATTTTTGGGGTAGCTTTGCCCCTTTCTGGCAAAAGCAGAAGGAGTCGCAAGTTCTGGGGGTCCATTGGTAATTCCCCATCATAAAAGTGGATGTTAAATCCGTTTTGTCTAATTAAGCTGGCTAGTCCTCCAAATCCAGAAGGGGAATCATCTAACAGGGCATGAGGCATTCCTGGGGCCAAAATGTTAATGGAAACACGGTTTAACAGCCGACTAATAGCGGCCTGTAAGGCTCCTTCTCCTAAAAATAGGGACTCAGTGGCGGGACGATTTTGAATCAACTGGCTTTCTCTTAGATGGGCCGATTGCTCTTGATGCTTGAGCATGATGCCAGGCAGGTGATCTACCCCCGAGTCTTTGGCCCTTGAGGGTAAACGAATCACATCAACCCATTCTACTTCAAGGTTTGGGACATGATTCATTAACCCATCAAAAAAGCGTTTCAGGCTGATGTGAAACAGGGAATGCTCAGTAGGGGAGGCATATACCGTGATTTGTAAGGGTGTTTTTTGCAAGAGTTTGATGGTGTCCTCAGATACAGAATAGAGGCGGTCCTCTGTGAAATCCCAACGGGGTCCGCGTTTTTCCATCAGAAACTGACCAAGGCAGAAGATCAGAAACAGGGTAGTAATCCTAAGTATTGTATCAGAGCCGAGGTAATACCATTTTTTGCTTAGAAGCTGGGTGATGTTTTTATATTCCATCAATAAACTAAGGGATATCAGGCACATGGAACCATAAAAGAATCGGAAGGGCCATTCGTAAGAAATACTGGGGAAAAAAGTGCTGGCAACGGCACCTACAAGGCAAATTAAGGAGAGTATAAAAACAAGCAGGGAACTGGTTTTCATCGTTTGCTCACAATTCCACACAGATAAAGACAGAGGGGGGGGAGCAGGCCAAAAAATGTAAGGTCTGATAATCGCGGTGCTCCATTAAGAAATTGTACAAAGTGCTGGTAGGGGGATATCTCCAAAAATACCGTAGCCAGAGCTTCAGAACTGGCTCCTAGAATATGGGGAGAGTAATATAAAAGCCACAAGGCCAAAAGGCAGGCCGTTGCACTCATTAAGACGGCATAGGCCGAACTCATAAGCGAGGATAAAAACATACAAATGCCCAGATAACATGCTTGGAGTCCCAAAAGCCCTACGCTGGCACTAAAAAGAATATAAGGGTCGGGCTCACCGTAATGAAGAAGCCACAGGCCCATGAACAATAGAGTGGTGTCTAATATCAGATACAGGCTCATTTTTTGCAGAAAATACGCCAGACTCAGGGTGTGTGTATTTAGGCCGAAGGTCCGTAGCAAAGTAAAAAAAGCCGAACGGTTTTGTTTTTGAAACAAGTCCATGCTTAAAATGGGGGCTAAGAACATGGAAATTAGGGCGGCCCACCAGAACACGCTACTCATTTGACTCTGTTGGGTTTGTTCCAGTACCAGCCCAAAAATGAAGGCCAGAATTCCCCACAGGACCGCAATAGCCATCCAAGAGGCGGGTTTTCTGAGTTGTTCCAGCAGTAAAAACCTGCTTATAACGGTAAACTCTCTCATAATTTATCCCGGCTTAGGGCCGTAAAAAACCAGTCTTCAAGGCTATTTACCTTACCAAGCTCCCATAGACGAGGCATGAGATTGTGCTGATGTATAAATCGGAAAATTGCAGTTGCTGAATCTGGCTGGGGTAAAAAAATCTGAATCTCATCTTGATTCTGCATAAAGTGAATAGAGTTTTGCGTAAGGTACTCGATCAGCTTTGATTCCTGTGATTCAAGACTGATTTTTAGGTGATCTGTTTTTATGGTTTTTTGCCATTCCTCGCGTTCGATTACTTGGCTTAAGATACCCTGATCTAAGATTGCAACTCTATCCGCGATTTTTTCACAGTCACGAATACGATGGGTACTGATCAGGATGATTCTTTGCGACTTTTCCAAAAGCAGGATTTCTTCCAGCTCCTGAAATTGTTTGGGATCCAACCCGTTACCGGGTTCATCCAGAAGCAAAACCTCGGGATTTCCAATGAGTGCTTGAGCTAGTTGTACCCTCTGTCTAAATCCCAGGGAAAGTCTGTCAATCAGACGATCCAAAACCGTC
>DITF01000070.1 GCA_002422125.1 bacterium UBP17_UBA6191 | reverse complement strand
TCTGGCCAGAATCAAAAACCAGACTATCTTTAAAGGATATCATGCGAAAAATTAAACACATTATTGTGCACTGTTCGGCCACAGAGACCGGTACAGTGGAATCTATCCGGCGATACCATGTCGAAACAAACAAATGGCGAGACATCGGATATCACTATGTTATCGAAAGAGACGGAGCAGTTAAGGCTGGCCGTGATGAATTTACCGCCGGAGCACATTGTTCCGGGGCCAACGCAGAGAGCTTAGGGATCTGTCTGGTGGGGAATAAAAACTTTGAACCGGTGCAGATTCAGAGTTTGGCCAAACTCTTAAAAGATTGCATAACAAGACACAATTTAACGGCTGAAGCCATATCTGGTCACGGGGATTGGCCAAGCGCGCAGGCACAGGGAAAAACCTGCCCAAATATTCCAACAACAGAGTTACGAAAACTGGTCTGAGCAGACCGCTAACTAAGGAGATTTTTTTATGGAAGAGCAGAGAGAACCGATTATGAAATTTTTTGAACACAAGCACCTGAAGGCTGAATTATCCGAGAGATCGCGGCCTTTTTGTGAGCTGGCTGAGCATATTCACGCCACTATTCCGCGGAACGCAGAACGGTCCACGGCGCTAAGAAAACTCTTGGAGGCCAAAGATTGCGCCGTCCGGGCCGCCCTTTAGACAAAAGGATCATGAATTTGAGCCCTCGGAAACGGGGGCTTTTTATTTTCTGTTGACCATTTGTNNAACAAGCCTGGTAAGGGATTTGAACCCCCAACCTGCTGTTTACAAAACAGCTGCTCTACCGTTGAGCTAACCAGGCCTGCTTAAGGACTGAGATATTCTCAAATACGGGGGCTAATGTCAATAGGTTTTTTCATAGTACTGCTGGCTAAGAGCCAGTGCCTTAGCAAATTTTTCTGACTGTGAAAGGGGCATTCTGGCAATCTCCGCATAGTCATTGAGATTGGGAAGAAAATGGGATGGTTCTGGATTTTTGGCTTTTTCAATCACTAGTTGCAACATGTCCTGGAGGTAAATGTCATACCACTGTTGTCCCAAGGCTTCTAAGCGGCCGTCGGGAATTGGATTGTTAAAATCAATAGCCCAGGGAATGTCGTTGGAATCTAGGAAAAATTCCACACTATTCATTTCGTACCCGAAGATGCGGTTGATAATCATGCAGGCTTCACGCACTTGTTTTTCCACGGCAGGGGCCAAAAAATCCTGATCGGGCAGGTACTCGGATCGGTCCCCTTCACGGAAGATGTATTTAATAATGCGAATGTTTCTGCCTATACAGAGGCAGCGCAACTGCCAAGGGTATGGGGAATGGACCTTGGCCTGGATTGTCATAATTTCAGAACCAGACAGGCTGTAGGCTTCCATGAGTTCACGGCGGTTGGAGCATTGATATACTCCTCTGGCACCTCGTCCATTGGCAGGTTTCATGATGCAGGGAAATCCCACTTTTTCTATCATTTTCTCCCACTCAAACAGGCGGTGGTAGGTAAAATCGTCTTTTTTGAAAAAGGGGGTGTCGCATACTGGTAGTATAAAAGTAGGTGGAATTTTAATGCCCAAATGGTGAGCCATGTAGTAGCCAACATCCTTTCTTTCGATGAACCACTGAAAGGATAGAGGGTTGTTGACAATGTGAGTCCCCAAAAAGGAGCGCATCATAAACTGGGGTATTCCGAGCTTAAAATAGTGTGAGGCACGATCCAGAATAAAATCATGCTCTAAGACGGAATCCAGATCCCATTCATGAACTTCTAGATGCTCAGCCAGGATTTTAACAGGGGATCCATGGATATCTCGAATCGGTTCTAGATGGTTTAAGCGGTGTAATAGCTGCCTGCCAAATTCCTCACGGAAGTATAAAAGGCCTACTTTAAATGTGCGCATACTTGGGCTTCCTTGTCCGGATGTTTAAAAAGTTCGATAAAAGGCATGGACAATCTTCGGATAATTATTATCATGTTCGTGC
Source organism: bacterium UBP17_UBA6191 (assembly GCA_002422125.1). Lineage (GTDB taxonomy): Bacteria > Muiribacteriota > UBA6191 > UBA6191 > UBA6191 > UBA6191. The sequence continues at coordinate 2,968 of DITF01000070.1, read as the reverse complement.
AATTCATTGAGTTGATTTGTCTTTCGGTAGCTTGGGCCAATGGTCCTTATATATGCTTAGGAGATTTATGGGTTTCTTGAATAAAATTGTTGTTCTTATGTTAGTAATGAATAGCATTGTTAGTGCTCAGGTAGTGAAGCTAGATTTGCAGGGGATTTTGGATATTGTCATTTTTGAAGGCAGTCCGGTCTACTTAAATCAGCATGGAGATGTTTATATTGCCAAAGAGGGGACTTTTGCACGCATGAATGTACCTGATCGCATGATACAGTTGGCGACGGGCCATAATTCCCTGTATCTGTTGCGTGAAGATGGAAGTGTGTGGCAGCACAATCAACAGGGTTTAAAACTATTGGAACGGGATCTTCCTACTCGTCAGATGTTGGTGTACGGAAATCGCCTGTATCTGTTGAGAAACATGGGAGCCCTAAGTTGTATTGAGAATGGCCGACCTCGAATGCTTTTGACTGGTCATCAGTACACAACCATGAGCAGAGCCGGGAATCAGATTTTTTTAACCGACGGCTGGGGGCGAGTATATCGCTATGACACCTATGTTGATTTTCTGGAAATGATTGACCCTACTCCAGATACGGTTCAGATTGCCTCGGCGGATTCTGTGCTGTTTAGTCTGAAGAAAAACGGAAAAGTATTTAAGTACGAGGATATGCAGTTCTATCCTCTGGTTTACGATTCCCGAATCACCAATATCGAAACCAATGGGCAGTACCTGTATTTTTCAAATCAGGCTGGACAGATATATGAACTTAATCTGGCTGTAGAGAGAATGGATACATTAAATGTGGAGATTCAGCCTGAGTTTATGCGCTGGATTGACGACAGGCTTTACATCAGTGAAAAGGGAGGGTATTTGTACGAGTATAAACCCTTGGCCCGAAGGCATCGTATTCAAGTCAACTTTCATAGGCTTTATAGCCCAACCATTCAGCCCATGCGTCATGGATTTGGTAACACGCGGGGATTTTGAAATTTTGTTTAAAAGCAGCGGTTGCATGTGTTGCCAGAGTGGATCAAACATGCTATTGTGCCTTGCGGTCGGTACTTTGTAGCGACCTTTTTTTGTACTGATAACTGTGTTGTGCGCTTTCTGGTCGCGGGTCAGAGCGCTTTTATGTGATCGCAAAAAGTGAAGTGAGGACATGAGCGATAAAGTGACTGTAGAGCTTGAAATCAACAGCGATTTGATGAAATGGTTTGAAGAATATTGCCGCGACGGATTGCTGGAATTGGATGAAGAATTATCCGCTGTAGTAGGTCAATATATTTCTGAGCAAATTGAAGAAGCTGGGGACATTGTTGATCTTACACCGTTTGATGAGGATGAAGAAGAACTGGACGATTATTCCGATTTTGATGACGATGAAAAGGATGAATAACGATGAAAATAGTTGAAAAAACCATTGGAGTCATGGACCCCAATGCGTATTCGTTTCGTGAGACTTTGGAGGCCTTGATTCAGTATATCAATCCCGAAATTAAGTGGGGGAAAGAGACTAGCCGCATCAAGACCAGAAAAATCAAGTGCCGCCCATACGATGTGCTGCAGGCCAAAACAACCTGCCATGCGATTATCAATCGTGGGGCTCATTGGAATCCTCACCACAACAGCTTTTTTCAGAGAGTGTCACATCAGACATATCTTCTTAATGATATGAGCTCCTTTTTTGCCATCAACAAAAACACAAGCTATGGGCACATGTATGAATTGGGGATGAAAATTCCCACAACCTACGCCATTCCCCAGGAAGACAATTCTGAGATGGAGAACAATAGTAAGGTTGCTCCCGACTTGATTTTTCCTGAATATGAAATGTTTGATTTGGAAGAATTGGGAAACGAAGTTGGTTATCCTGCATTTCTGAAGCCTCAGGATGGAGGTGGATGGGTTGGAGTGCAGAAGGTAAACAACTATGAGGAACTTCTTTCAGCTTATAAAAAATCTGGAGCAAAGCCTCAGAATTTACAGGCCGCTGTTGAGGGTTATAAAGAGTTCATCCGCTGTGTTGGGATGGGGCCTCAGATTATTCCAATGCACTATAATGCAACGGCTGAATTTTCTCATGATCGTTATATGAGAAGTGCTGATAAAGCCATTGAGCCCAAGTTTTTAGATGATGCCGTAGAGAAAGAAGTTAAGCAGATTTGCAAGATTATTAACGCTTTTTATGGCTGGGATCACAACTCCTGCGAAAGTCTTCTGACTCATGCAGGGGCGGTTCACCCTATTGATTTTGCTAATGCTTATCCTGATTCCACTTTGGTGTCCCTGCACTATTATTTCCCTGAATTGGTTAAAAATACAGTGCGCTGGCTATTTTTTGTTGTGTGCACAAACCGCAAGAAAAAGGTGTTTGGTCATGACTGGGAACAATATTTTGGAGTTCTGGAAAAGGCTAACAAAGAAGGCTGGACCTATCAACAGAAGATGGATGCTTACGAGGCGCTAGCCGACAAGCACTATTCTACCAAGGAATTTGAGGAGTTTGTTCAGAAGGGTCTTGGTAAAGAATTTGATAAGAAATGCTTGGAGTTTTTTGGAACCGATGCATTTGCCACAATTCTTGATCAGGAAGTAATTCGGTATTTTAAAATACCAGCAGAAAGGCCGGCTATGATTGAGCGCTACCGCTCTTTACATGGGATTTGGCTAGAAGCTGAAAAGGCTCGATTGGGTTAATCCAGAAGTCCTTTTTGAGGAGGCCCTGTCAGTTTGACAGGGCTTTTTTTATTGCTGGAAATTTAAATTGGTTTTCTTCGAGAAAAGTATTGACCAGTCTTTATTATGGGTGTATTATACCAATCCTCTTGGGAACGAGGGAATCGCCCAGGTGGCGAAATCGGTAGACGCGTTGGACTTAAAATCCAATTCCCGCAAGGGAGTAACGGTTCAATTCCGTTCCTGGGTATCGCTTATTTAGTCGTGCGGGATGGAGCAGTCTGGTAGCTC